>NZ_JBEZHV010000003.1:0-437749 GCF_040650755.1 Streptomyces sp. NPDC048623 | reverse complement strand
GGCATCAACGAGCAGGCGATCATCTCGTACCTGGTCACCACCTACTACTCCGCCGCGATCCTCGTGCCCGACGCGCTCGGCGTGCTGGAGAACGTGCAGATCTCCCGCAGGAACGACTAGGCGGACCCCCGCCAGGCGGGTCTTCCTCTGTCCGAGGGCCGTGCCCGGCCGGGTCCATCCGGCCGGGGCGGCCCCCTCATCCCAGCAAGGAGCCACGGATGCCCGATCCCGGGCCTTCCCCGCTGCCCGGCCCGCCCTCCGTCCCGTTCCGGTCCGCGGTTCCGGCCGCGGTTCCGGCCGCACCACCGGTGCCCGCGCCGCCGGCGCCCGTACCGCCGGAGTCCGCCATCGAGCGCATCCTGCGCGGGCCCAGCGGTCTGGGCACGTCGGCGCTCTCCCTGGCCCGGCGGCCGGCCCCGGAGGCGCTGCCCGTACCCGAACCCGACGCCGTACCCCTGCCGGAGCTCGTACCCGACGCCGTACCGGAATCGCTGCCCGAGAGCGGGACCGAGACCGGGACCACGGCCGACCAGGGCACGCCGATCCCCGGTCTCTACTTCCATCCCATCGCCGAGCCCGACGCGGCCCGGGTCGCGGAGGTCAGCCGGCGGATCAAGGAATGGGCGGTGGACGAGGTCCAGGCGTACCCACCCGAGTGGGAGGACCAGTTCGACGGCTTCTCCGTCGGGCGCTACATGGTCGCCTGCCACCCGGACGCCCCGACCGTCGACCACCTCATGGTCGCGACCCGCCTGATGGTCGCCGAGAACGCGGTCGACGACTGCTACTGCGAGGACCACGGCGGCTCGCCGATCGGCCTCGGCAGCCGGCTCCTCCTCGCGCACACCGCGCTCGACCCGCTGCACACCACGGCGGAGTACGAACCGGCCTGGCGCGAGTCGCTGGAGTCGGACGCCCCGCGCCGGGCCTACCGCTCGGCCATGGAGTACTTCACCCGGCTGGCCACGCCGTCCCAGGCGGACCGCTACCGGCACGACATGGCGCGGCTGCACATGGGCTACCTGGCCGAGGCGGCGTGGGCCGAGACCGACCACGTGCCCGAGGTGTGGGAGTACCTGGCGATGCGCCAGTTCAACAACTTCCGCCCCTGCCCGACCATCACCGACACCGTCGGCGGCTACGAACTGCCGGCGGACCTGCACGCACAGCCCGCCATGCAGCGGGTCATCGCCCTCGCCGGGAACGCGACCACCATCGTCAACGACCTGTACTCCTACACCAAGGAGCTGGCCAGTCCCGGCACGCATCTCAACCTGCCCGTGGTGATCGCCGAACGCGAGGGCGTCTCCGCCAAGGAGGGCTATCTGAAGGCCGTCGAGGTCCACAACGACCTGATGCACGCCTTCGAGGCCGAGGCCGCCGCGCTCGCCGCCTCCTGCCCCGTACCCAGCCTGCTGCGCTTCCTGCGCGGCGTGGCCGCGTGGGTCGACGGCAACCACTACTGGCACCAGACCAACACCTACCGCTACAGCCTGCCCGACTTCTGGTGAGCACCCGCCACCCGACGTCCGGCGAGAAAAGGATTTCTCTGTGACCACCGAGCTGACCCCCACCGACGCCTCCACGATCATCCCCGGCCCCGCGAACCCGTACCAGGGCGACATCGCCCGCTACTGGAACGCCGAGGCCCGGCCCGTGAACCTGCGCCTCGGTGACGTGGACGGCCTCTACCACCACCACTACGGCATCGGCGAGATCGACCACGCCTCCCTCGGCACCCCCGAGGACAGCGAGTACGAGAAGAAGCTGATCGCCGAGCTGCACCGCCTGGAGTCCGCCCAGGCCGAGGTCCTCCTCGACCACCTCGGCCCGATCACCGCCGCCGACACCCTCGTCGACGCCGGCTGCGGCCGCGGTGGATCGAGCGTCATGGCCCACCAGCGCTTCGGGTGCAGGGTCGAGGGTGTCACCCTCTCCTCCACCCAGGCCGAGTTCGGCAACAAGCGCGCCCGCGAGCTGGGCATCGACAGCCATGTGCACGCCCAGGTCTGCAACATGCTCGACACCCCGTTCGAGAAGGGCAGCATCGCCGCCTCCTGGAACAACGAGTCCAGCATGTACGTCGACCTCGACGACCTGATGGCCGAGCACTCCCGCCTCCTGAGGGTCGGCGGCCGCTACGTCACCATCACCGGCTGCTGGAACCCCAAGTACGGCCAGCCCTCCAAGTGGGTCTCCCAGATCAACGCCCACTTCGAGTGCAACATCCACTCCCGCCGCGAATACCTGCGCGCCATGGCCGACAACCGCCTGGTCCCGAACGCGGTGATCGACCTGACCGCCGCGACCCTCCCGTACTGGGAGCTGCGCGCCACGTCCTCGCTGGTCACCGGCATCGAGGAGGCCTTCATCGAGTCGTACAAGGACGGCTCGTTCCAGTACCTCCTGATCGCCGCCGACCGCGTCTGATCCGCCGCCCCACCGGCGGAAAGGGGCCGGGCCCGTCCTGCGGACGGGCCCGGCCCGCTGCGTGATCGGAATCCGGTCAACTTCCCCATGGGCCATGGGCTTTCGCGTGTGCTCCTGCTAACTTCGCGAGCGAACCGACGGAGCCGGGGGGACTCATGGGGCGGGGAACGGGCACGTACGCGCGCTGTCGCGCGACGGACGGGACGACCCGATGAGTACGCCGAGCCCCAGCCCGACCGGTACCGCGACACCGGGCCCGGGCCCGAGCCCCAGTCCGAGTCCGAGCACCGGTCCGGCCCCGCAGCCCTCGCCGACCCCGAGCCCCGGCACCACACACCTGCCGTCGCCGGCACCGTCCCCGGGCACGCCCAGCCCCCAGCCGACGCCCTCGCCGAGCCCGAACGCGCCGCCGACCCCGCCGAGTTCCGGCCCGCCGCCCCAGCTGCCCCCGGCGACACCGCCCGCGGTGACGAACCCGTGGACGGGCCCCGGCGGCTTCGACGTCCAGCCGTTCCACCTGTACCAGGTGGCGGCCGCGCTCGCCGTCGAGCAGCAGTCGTTCCACCGGGCGCTGACGCAGTTCCTCGACGTGCACGCCGGCTACTCCAAGGTCGGCGGATCCGGCACGGTCACGGTCGAGTTCGCCACCCAGTACGCCGCGGTCGTCGCCCTGCTCCTGGAGGTGCACGGCAAGGCCGTCGTCGCGATCGGCGGCGCGGCGGTCGGCTTCACGACCACGGCCAACAACTTCCGGCAGGCGGACGCGGCCACCCACCCGCTCAGTCCGCCCTTCACACCGCAGCCGCCGCCACAGGTCATCACCGCGCCGCCGGCGTACCAGGCCCCGCCGCCGTTCGGCGTGCGCGACGGCAACGCCGTCGACGACTTCGCCGACATCTTCGACGACGGCGACATCCCCGGCTCCATCATGCGCAGCGTGATCGAGGAGGCGCTGCGCACCGGCCGCGCCCTGGAGATCCTGCCGCTCCCGAACTACCTCAGGGTCAACACCCTTTCGCAGGCCTGGCTGCCGTACCAGACCGGCCTCGGCATCATCCAGGGACAGCTCAGCGGCACCGTCGACGCCATCACGGACAACGCCAACGGCGACTGGCACGGGGCGATGCTTCAGTTCGTGTCGTCGCTCTGGGGCACGACCGCCTGGGGCAAGAGCACGGCCGGCTACGAGTGGGGGCACAAGCCGCAGACCGGCGCGGGCACCAGCCTCCCGGTCTTCGGCGTCCTGAGCACCACGGCCCAGATGCTCGCCGAGGCCATCCGCTCGTACGCGGAGGCCGCCCAGAAGGTGCGCACCGAGCTGCGCGAGATCCTGTACAAGGCCATCAAGGACGCCGTGGCCGTCCTCGACCTCACCGACCTCGGGCACTTCTGGGAGCGCCTCAAGAAGTCATGGAAGGGGTTCGGCGCCGCGGTGATGGCCAACATCGACACGGACGCCGTCAACCGGGCCGTCGACACCTACGAGACCGCGCTGCGGGAGCAGATCGAGGTGGTGAAGAAACTCCTTGAGCCACTGCGGGAGGCCGCCCGCGCGGTGCCGACCTTCGCGTCGGAGGAGGCGCGGGCGGAGGCGTTCGGGGCGCGTTCGCTGTTCGAGTTCGACCGGTCGATCGTGCCGCTGAACGAGCAGTCCCGGGACCCCAACGTCAGGTTCGGCATCGACCTCGCCTCGACGGAGTGGGAGCGCAACGATTTCCAGCCCCCGTCCGGAGCACTGAGGCCCGGTCTTGAGGCCCACACGGTCGACAAGCACATCGGACTCACCCCGGAGCAGTTGATGCACCGGCTGCGCGACCAGGGCGGCGCCGACGCGTCGACGTTCCGCGACCTCCCGTCCGCCCAGCAGTACGTCCAGACCGCGGTGAACGACCCCGCGAAGAAGACCGAGCTGGAGACGTGGATGCGCAACCAGGAGCGGAAGGTCGCCGACGGCAGCTTCAACCCCAAGTCCGTCAAGGCCTGGGACTTCCCCGTCCAGGACGCGAACGGGCAGCCGGTGGCCGTGGGAAGCTCCGTGAGCCAGACGGATTTCGCCAACTCGGGCTACTCGGCCCAGGCCAAGGACGTGCACACGGTGCACGTGGTCCTCGCCTACTCGCCGGAGTCGAAGTCCTTCTACGTGCTCACCGCCTACCCGAAGGCCCCTTAGCATGCGTCAGGTGACAGAACCGACCGACGCCGTCCTCACCAGCGGGGTGCTCGCCCGCCTCGTCGACCTCGCCGCGGCCTCACGGAACCCGGGGGCCGCCCCGCTGGAGGACGAACTCCAGCGCTTCTCCCGGCTGATGCAGGACTCGCACGCGATCGCCTGGGTCATGCCCTTCGACGTGGTGGCCTCGCTCCTCGACGGTCTGGCGGACGCATGCGCCACCGAGAGGTTCGCGGAAAGACCGGCCGTGTTCCGTGACCGGCTCGCTCGCGCCGCCGGCGACGAACCCGTCGACGCCTTCCTGCGCTCCCTCGCGGCACTCGTCCGCGACCCCTGGTTCGGCGACTGCCCGGGCTACGACGAACTCCCGCTCTCGCAGTGGGAGGCGCTCGCCCGCTTCGACGTCGTCAACGAGTTCGCCTCGCAGTTGCCCACCGGTGAGTACGACCGTGACCCGGAGGCGGAGGCGCGCGACCTGGTCGCCATGGACCACCCCGACTGCCACGGCAGAGTCGCCGATCTCGCCGGGCAGCTCCAGCGAGTCCTCTACATGTTCCGCTCGCCCGCCGAGCTCGACGCGGCCTTCGCGCCCGTCATGCCGTCGGTGACGCACGCCCGGCTGCGGCTGCTCCTCGACGCCGTCCACGCCCACTTCGCCGAGCAGCACTGACCGCACCGACCGCACCGACCGTACCGACCCGGGAGCCGCCGCCATGTCCACCGAGCCGAACCTCGACGTCACCGACGAGGACCTGAAGCGTCTCGCCGAGGACCTGGACGCCATGCGGGCGCACATCGACGGACAGGTGCGCCGGATGGACGCGCTGGTGGACCGGGCCGAGGCGCGGTGGCGGAGCGAGGCGGCGACGGCGTACCGGAAGCTGCACCGGGAGGCCGGGGCGGACGCCGTGAGGGTCCGGGAGATCATCGGGGTGCTCGCGAAGGCGGTACGGATGAGCCGGGACGGGTTCACCCGGCAGGAGCTGGACATGCTGCGTCAGTTCCGGGCCGAGATGAAGAAGGTCGACATCGACGCGGAGGTGCGGGGACTGTCCGGAGAAGCGCCCACCGCTCCGGCACCGACCAGCAGGATCAGCGAGCTCTGAGAGCCCTGAGAGCCCTGAGAGCTTTGAGAGCTCTGAACGTCCGCACCACAGAGGGGGAGACATGAGCGACGACGGCTCCATCAGCGTCGACCTGGTCGCGCTGCGCGAGATCGCCGGCGACCTCGAGGACATCCTGCGCGCGCTCAACCAGCGCCTGACCACGCTGTACGACCGCACCGTGCCGGTCGTCCTCGCCTGGCAGGGCGAGGCCCGTGAGGCGTTCGTGGACGAACTCGACCGCTGGGACCGGCAGATGGAGGATCTGCAGGCCGCGCAGAAGTGGCTGCACGCGATCGTCACCACCGGGCACGCCAACTACTCCGCCGCCCGGCGGGCCACCCTGCGCGGCTGGGGCGGGGCCTGACATGACGACACCCCCCGTGCCCCCCGCACCCCCCGCACCCCCCGTGCCTGCCGCCCGTGCCGACCGCGCCGCGAGCTTCCCCGACCGGGCCACCGCCCAGTGGGCCACCCAGCAGGCCATCGCGCTGAACGAGCAGCTCGTCCACCGCTGGCTCGCGCAGTCCACCCGGCGGCGGCTGGTGATCGAGGCCGCGTGGCCCTCGCGCCCCGAGCCGGTGGGCACGGTGCTCACCACGGGGATGATGCTGGCCGGGCAGGAGCCCGTTCCGGTGCGGGCCGTCCGGGTCGTGCTGCGCCGGAACGGGGACGGCGAGCCCGGCGCGTACCCCTTCAGCGTCCACTCCTCCCTGCCCGTCGACCTGTAGAGGCGCCCGTGTCCCTGAACCCCGCCGAGCACGACCGCAAGTACGGCGAGCTCGACCAGGTCGTCCGTGCCCATCTGGGCCTCGGTCCGCACGCCCCGGAGGCGACGGAGGGCTATCTGCGGCAGACCTGGCGCACCCGGCCGTGGGCGATCGCGGTCGCCGCCGAGCAGCTGCGCGTGCTCGCCGAGAACCCGCCGGGGCGGCTGCGACTGCGGCTCGGCGAGTACTACCGGCTGCCCGACCTCGGGCTGCCGCCGGAGGAGATCCGGGACTGGCTGACCGGGCTCGCCGACCGGCTCGACGAGAGCCTGGTGACCGGCCAGGCGCCGCCGCCGGCCGCGCCCGCGACGCCGTGGGAGTGGCGGGCCCGCTTCCCGGAGCTGGCGCAGTTGCTCGGCGGCTGGTTCACCCAGGACATGCCGCAGGAGTTCGTCGACCACGAGTCCGCGCTCGCCGACTACCTGGACGGCACGGATCCCGGTCTGGCCGCCCAGCTGACGGGGGAGCTGCACGACCTGCTCGCTCTCGGGCTCGACGAGGACGGCCTGGCCCTGGCCCTGGTCACCCTCGGCGCGGAGGTCGAGCCCCCGGTGCCGTACACGCCGGGGGCGTGGCTGGCGGCACTCGCGGTGCGACTGCGCGGCTGACGCCGGAGCCGGGGGTGTGGAGCTTCGGCCTTGAGGCCGATCCGGGGCCCCTCCCAGACGAAGCCCCGGGGAGACTCTCCGGACACGGCCTACGCGCCGGGCTCCCGGGGCCCCTCCGGGTCCGCCGGTCTCTGGGGCTCGTCGGGGCCCTCCCGGCGGCCGGGTTCGGGGAGCATGCCCGGGTGGCCGGGGGCGTCCGGGGGCAGGGCTTCCTCGGGCATGAGGAGCCGCAGGGCGCGTTCGACCTGGTCCGGGTCCGGGACCGCGACGGCGATCCGGGCGAAGGGCGAGTCCGGGGCCAGGTCCATCCAGAGGGACGGTGACCCGGCCCGTACGGCGACGAAGTCCGTGCCGGCCGGACCGTGGCGGAGGCCCACGCAGTGGCCCGGCAGCCACACTCCCCGGCCCGTCCGGCCGCGCAGCACGCGCCACCAGCTGGGCTCGACGCCGAGCGCGCGCAGCGCGGCGACGGGCGCGTGGACCGTGCGCCGCCGGGCGGCCAGGGCCTCGCGCGGCCCGAGGCGGACCACGATCTCCGTCCCTTCCACGGTCACCCGCGTCACGGCACGCTCACCGCCGCCGCCTCACACCGCCGCCGTTTCCCCGGGCGCCGGGCGGATCGTGCAGTGCAGCGAGTCGTCGATGACGTCCGCGACGATCGTGTCGCCCGGGTTCGCCTCGCCGCCGAGCAGCAGCGAGGCGATGCGGTTGTCGAGTTCGGTCTGGATGGTGCGGCGCAGCGGGCGGGCGCCGAACTCGGGCTGGTAGCCGTGCGCTACCAGGAGCTTCTTCGCCGCCTCGGTGACCTCCAGCTTCAACCCCTGTGCGTGGACGCGGTGTTCGCTGCGGTCGAGGAGGTGCTCCACGATCCGGGTGAGATCCTGCTCGGTGAGGCTGTGGAAGACGATGATGTCGTCGATGCGGTTGAGGAACTCGGGCAGGAAACGGCCCCGCAGGTCCTCCATCAGCTCGTCCTTCAGCTCGGCCGCGTCGCCCTCGTGGGCGAGGATGCGGTGGGCGCCGATGTTGGACGTCATGATGACGACACAGTGGCGGAAGTCGACCGTGCGCCCCTGACCGTCCGTCAGGCGCCCGTCGTCCAGGATCTGGAGGAGGGTGTTGAAGACGTCGGGGTGCGCCTTCTCCACCTCGTCGAAGAGGACCACGCTGTACGGCTGGCGGCGCACCTTCTCGGTGAGCTGGCCGGCCTCCTCGTACCCCACGTATCCGGGCGGCGCGCCGACGAGCCGGGCGACCGTGTGCTTCTCCTGGAACTCGCTCATGTCGAAGCGGACCATGCGGTTCTCGGCACCGAACAGCAACTCCGCCAGCGTCTTGGCGAGTTCGGTCTTTCCGACACCGGTCGGGCCGAGGAAGAGGAAGGAGCCGACCGGGCGGTCGGGGTCACCCATGCCCGCGCGGTTGCGGCGCACCGCCTCGGACACCGCCGTGACGGCCTCGTCCTGGCCGACGATCCTGGCGTGCATCTCCTCCTCAAGGCGCAGCAGACGCTCCTTCTCGCCCGCGGTGAGCTGGGAGACCGGGATGCCGGTACGGCGGGACACGATGTCGGCGATGTCGGACGCGGTCACCGACACCACGCCCTCGCGGCGCTCCTCGATGCCCGCCAGCTCGCCCTCCACCTCGGCGATCTGCTTCTTCAGCTCGGCGGCCCGCTCGAACTCCTCGCCCGCGACGGCCTCGTCCTTCTCCCGGCGCAGCTTCGCCAGCCGGTCCTCGCGACTGACGACCTCGGTGGAACGGCCCGCGCTGCGCAGCCGGACCCGGGCGCCCGCCTGGTCCATCAGGTCGATCGCCTTGTCGGGCAGGAAACGGTCGCTGATGTAGCGGTCGGACAGTTCGGCCGCGGCCGCGAGGGCCCCGTCGGCGAACCGGACCTGGTGGTGGGCCTCGTACGCGTCGCGCAGTCCTTCGAGGATCTGCACGGTCTCCTCGACCGTCGGCTCGGGGACGAGGACCGGCTGGAAGCGGCGTTCGAGGGCCGCGTCCTTCTCGACGTGCTTGCGGTACTCGTCGATGGTGGTCGCCCCGACGACATGCAGCTCGCCACGGGCCAGGGCGGGCTTGAGCATGTTGCCCGCGTCCATCGAGCCCTCGCCGGTCGCGCCCGCGCCGACCACGGTGTGCAGTTCGTCGATGAAGAGGATGATCTCGCCCTCGGCCTGCTGCACGTCCTCGATGACCTTCTTCAGACGCTCCTCGAACTGGCCGCGGTACTGCGCGCCCGCCACCATGCCGGACAGGTCGAGCGAGACGACCCGCTTGTCCTTGAGGGTGTCCGGCACCTCGCCCGCCACGATCCGCTGGGCCAGGCCCTCCACGATCGCCGTCTTGCCGACGCCCGGCTCGCCGATCAATACCGGGTTGTTCTTGGAGCGGCGGGACAGGATCTCCACCGTCTGCTCGATCTCCTCGGCCCGCCCGACCACCGGATCGAGCTTCCCGGCCCGCGCCTCCTCCGTGAGATCACGGCCGTACTCGTCCAGGGTGGTCGCCGGCTCCTTCGGCGCCGCCGCCGGCGCGCTCTCCGGCCGCGACGCCTGCTCGGCGAGCCCGCGCAGCTTCTGTACGTCCAGGTCCTCGGCCCGCAGGAAGCGCGTCGCACCGGAGTCCGGATCGCGCAGCAGCGCGCCGAGGATGTGCTCGGGGCCGATGTACGAGACACCCGCGGCCCGCGCGTACCCGTGCGCCGCCGCCAGCGTCCGCTTGGCCGCCGGGGTCAGCCCGGGCTCCGCGGACGGCTCGCCGGACTCCCGGGGCAGCACCTGGGAGATCTGCTCGGCGAGCTTGTCCGGGTCCACCCCGGCCTCGGACAGGATCCGCCGCGACGGTTCGATTCGCGTCGCCGCCCACAGCAGGTGCTCGGTGTCCAGGTCGTCCGTGCCGTCCTCGGCCGCCCGCCGCGCCGCCCGGCCGATCAGCTCACGGGACGACTCGGTGAGCAGACGTCCGATCGGCACGCGCTGGACGGCCGGGGGAGAGGACGCCGGCGACATCCCGAAGAAGCGGTTCAGCAGATCGCCGAAGGCATCGGACGAACCGAAGGGATCGGACGGGCCGAAGGGGGAACCGAACGCCATCGACATCTGGGGCTCCTGAGGAGGCCTGAGGAGGTGGTGGGCATTCCCACTCAAACCCGCCCTCCGGCACCCCGCAACCCACCCGCCCGCACCCGGGTGCGGGTATCCGGGTGCGGGTATCCGGGGGCGCGGATACGCTGACCCCGGTCCAGGTGTCCGAAATGGGCATGTCTGTACGCATCCGAGCGCAGTCGGCGAACGCCATCAGGGAGTCGTGTGAGCACCCCGCAGCCCGTCCTCGCCCCTCCCGCGAAAGCCGCCGTCTTCCTGGTGGCCACGGTGAACCCCGGTGGCGAGGCCACGGTCCGCGACGCGCTCGACGGCCTCGCGGGACTCGTGCGCTCCGTGTCCTTCCGGGCGCCCGAGGACGGCCTCACCGGTGTCGTCGGCATCGGCGCGGAGGCCTGGCCCCGCCTCTTCGACGCCACGCCACCCCGCGACCTGCACCCCTTCCGGGCACTCCGCGGCCCCCGCCACACCGCCCCGGCCACCCCGGGCGACCTGCTGCTCCACGTACGGGCCCTGCGTATGGACCTGTGCTTCGAGCTGACCCGGCTCGTGCTCGCGTCCCTCGGTGACGCCGTCACCGTCGTCGACGAGGTGCACGGCTTCCGCTACTTCGACGAGCGTGACCTGCTCGGTTTCGTCGACGGCAGCGAGAATCCGGAGGGCCGCGCGGCGGCCGCCGCCGTGTACGTGGGCGACGAGGACCCCGCGTACACCGGCGGCAGCTATGTGATCGTGCAGAAGTACGTGCACGACATGGCGGCCTGGGAGGCGCTCCCCGTCGAGGAGCAGGAACGGGTCATCGGGCGCACCAAGTCCGCCAACATCGAGCTCCGCGGCGACGCCAGACCCGCCGACTCGCACGTGGCCGTGAACACCCTCGTCGACGAGGACGGCACCGAACGGCAGATCCTGCGCGAGAACATGCCCTTCGGGGCCGCCGGGCGCGGCGAGTTCGGCACCTACTTCATCGGCTACGCCCGCGCCCCCGAGGTCACCGAGCGGATGCTGGACCGGATGTTCCTCGGCGAGCCGCCCGGCACCACCGACCGCATCCTCGACTTCTCCACGGCCGTCACCGGCTGCCTCTTCTTCGTCCCGAGCGCCGACTTCCTCGACGCCCTCCCCGACCCGTCGCCCGCCGGCGCGACCGCACCCGCTACGGCCCCCGTCGCAGTGTCGACCGCAGGTTCGCTCGGCATCGGCAGCCTGAAAGGAGCCTGACCGCCATGACACCTCCCGGCGACCCTGCCGACGGCACCAATTTGCACCGCGAACTCGCCCCGGTCACCGGCGCCGCGTGGGCGCAGATCGAGGAGGAGGCCGCGCGGACCTTCCGCCGGCATGTCGCCGGCCGCCGCGTCGTCGACGTGCCCGACGCGGCGGGACCGGGGCTCGCCGCCGTCGGCACCGGCCATCTCACCGGCATCGACGCGCCCGCCCCCGGCGTCACCGCCCGGCTGCGCGAGGCGAAGCCGCTGGTCGAACTGCGTGTGCCGTTCACCGTGAGCCGCGAGGCCGTGGACGACGTCGAACGCGGCGCCAACGACTCCGACTGGCAGCCCGTCAAGGACGCCGCCCGCGCCATGGCCTTCGCCGAGGACCGCGCCGTCTTCGACGGCTACCGGGCCGCCGGCATCGACGGTCTGCGCGAACGCAGCTCCAACCCGGTGCTCGGACTGCCCACCGAACCCCGCGACTACCCCGACGCGGTCAGCCGCGCCCTCACCGCGCTCCGGCTCGCCGGTGTCGACGGACCGTACGCGCTGCTGCTCGGCGCCGACGACTACCGGGCCGTCAGCGAGACCTCCGACCACGGCTATCCCATCGCCGCCCACCTGGCCCGGATGCTGGACGGCCCGCCGATCTGGGCGCCCGCGCTCACCGGCGCGTTCGTGCTGTCCCTGCGCGGCGGCGACTTCGAACTGCGCCTCGGTCAGGACCTGGCCATCGGCTACACCGGCCACGACGCCGAGGGCGTCGACCTGTACTTCCAGGAGACGCTGACCTTCCTCACCTACACCGACGAGGCCGTCGTCGTCCTCGAACACTGACGGGTTCCGCCGCCTGCCGCCCGCGGATGGTCAGCCGCCCACGGAGACGACGACCGCGCTCATCGGGCCGCCGGGTGCGCGGTACGTGACGGTGTCGCCGGCCCGGCGGCCGAGCAGCGCGGTGCCGAGCGGGCTGTCCGAGGTCACCAGGGCCGGGTCGTCGGGGTCGGCCAGCTCGGTGACGTGCACCGTCGACTCGCCGCCGTCCTCGAAACGTACGGTGACGGTGGAGCCCACCCCCACCGCGCCGGCGGACGGCGCGCCCGCCGCGGCCGCGCCGCTCAGCCGCTCCTCGATCCGGGCGATCCGCCGGTCGAGCCGCGCGAGCTCGTCGGCCCGCTGCAACTCGTCGGCCTCGTCGGCCCGGTCGCCGACCGCACCGGCCTCGTCCCTCAGCGCGGCGGCCACCGCGGCGCGCTCGGTGCGCAGCTCGGCCAGTTCCTCCTTGAGCGCCCGGAGGGCGTCGCCGTTGATCGGCTCGGGACCGTCGGTCATGGCTGCTCCCGTCGTGGGTTCGGGGGAGTGGGGTCGGAGAGACCGGTCGCCTCCATTACCGCACCGCCCGCCATGCCCGGCAATCCGGACATACCCCTGGGGGGTATTGCGCAGGTGGCGGTGCGGGAGTTCCCCGCGGTGGAGGGAATTCCGCAGATCCCGATCCCGATCGCCGATCACCGATTCGCCCGGGCGTGGCGTTCTACGATCGAGGGGTGATCAAAGGCGTCATGTTCGACTTCTCCGGCACGCTGCTGCGCGTCGAGTCCGTCGCCCACTGGCTGGACGCGGTCCTCGCCGCGGTGGGAACGGGGGTCGGGCTGTCCGGGGACGAGTTCGCCCACACCGTGGAACGGCTCACCTATCACGGTGCGATGCCCGGCGGGCCGAACCCCCGGAGGGTGCCCGAGCGTCTGAAGAAGCTCTGGCAGGGGCGCGACCTGGACGAGGAGCGGCACCGTGCCGCGTACACGGGCCTGATCCGTGAGGCCGGCGTCACCGATCCGGCGCTGGTCGACGCCCTCTACGACCGGCACAAGACGCCCGAGGCCTGGCACCCCTACCCCGACACCGCCCGCACCCTCGGCGAGCTCAGCCGCGGCGGCGTCGCGGTCGCCGTGGTCAGCAACATCGGCTGGGACCTGCGGCCGGTGTTCCGCGCCCACGGGCTCGACACATGGGTCGACGTCTACGCCCTGTCCTTCGAGGTCGGCGTCCAGAAGCCCGATCCGGGCATCTTCCGCTACGCCTGCGAGCGGCTCGGCCTCGCCCCCGCCGAGACCCTGATGGTCGGCGACGACCGTACGGCCGACGGCGGCGCCGAGGCGCTCGGGGCCCGGGTGCACTTCGTCGACCCGCTCCCCGTCGACCGGCGCCCGCACGGCCTGCTCCCCGTCTTCGGCCTGCTCGGCGACACGGCCTGACGCACGACGCCGGGTTCGAGAACGTACGCGTCGATCAGGGCGGCCGTACCGTCGCCCTGACGAAGGCTCACTTCATGGCCAGATTCCGGGCGTTGAAGGAGGCCGGGCAGAACATCGGCGAGCCGCGTCGTGATGCGCCGGGTCAAGGACGGTGAGCCCGTGCTCTACCACTTCCTCTGGCGGCTCGACGCGGCGGGCCGGCCCACCACGCTGCTGCGCGAACTCACCTTCGAGCGGGACCTGTCCGGGCTCATCGCGCTGATGTCCGCCCGCTGACGGCCCTTCCCGTCCTCCGCCCTTCCCGCGAGGCGAGCCGCCGATCCCTCACACCCAGTTGATCTCCGCCTTCGCGAGCAGCGGATCGTCCTCCAGCTCCCACAGCGGCACCGCCACGTTCCCGATCCGGTAGCGGCCGCCGAAGTGCAGCCCGAGGACCCGGTGGTCGGTGAGGTCGAAGACCGGGGAGCCGCTGTTGCCGCCGAGCGTCGAGCAGTCGTGGCGCATCACCAGGCCGCCGGGGGTGAACTCGGTGGCCATGCCCGGCTGGAGCCGCTTCACGTTGTAGATGTCCATGAAGATCCGGCGCATCGACTCCGGCTCGTTGCGCCGCCCGTCCCACGCCGGATAGCCGATCACGTACACCGGGCGGCCCGGCACGTTCGCCGGGGCGTCCGCCGCCACCGCGAGCGGGGTCGGCAGGGGCTCGCCGTCCGGCGGGGCGATCCGCAGCAGCGCCAGGTCCACGTCCGGGTGGATGCCGATCACCTCGGTGATCTCGTACGGCAGGGGGCCGGCGGCCGGCACCGGTCCGGGCGCCGGGTGCGCGGGCAGTTCCTCGGCCGGGTCGACCCGGGCCGTCATGCCCTGCTGGAAGGTCCAGCCCGCTCCCTCGGCCCGGCTGAACTCGGCGGCCACGTGCCGGTTGGTCATCACGGCCTCGGGGCCGACGACGAAGGCCGTGCCGATCCAGTCCAGGTTCGGATGCCCGGTGACCTCCACCCGTCCCACCCGGAGGATCGACTCGTGGATCGCGGCCCGGGCGGCGTCGAGCACCGACCAGTCGCCCTCCTGGGACGGGAAGTCCTGCCCCTGCACCAGGATCGCGGGCCGGCCCTCCAGGAGGACGATCGCCTCCACCCCGAAGTACTCGTCCTCGTCGATCTCGTCAGCCCGGTCCGCGGCCAGCTTCTCCAGGCCGGTGAGCCCGGCCTCCAGGACCCGGGCCCGCTCCTCCTGCGCGAAGCGCCCGATCTCGGCGCCCGGCGCGACGGCCGGCGGCAGTTCCTCCGCGGACTCCTGGATCTCCAGCTCCGCCTCCAGGCGGCCGCGCACCCGCTCCGCCACCGCGCCGAGATCGCCGAAGACCTGCTCGGGGCCGGTCGCCACCGGTGACCCGGCGTGCGAGCCGCTGCGTGATCCGTAACCCATCTCCCGCCACCTACCTCCGCCTTGCCTTTGCCCTTGCCTCTGTCTTTGCCTTTGCCTTGCCCTTGTCTCCGTTGGTGCTCTGGCCTTGCCCTCGCCCCGCTCGCGCGGCTCACTCCTCCACCGGCAGCGCCGCCTGCGCCGCCATGATCTCCTCGTACAACTCCGGACGGTGCTCCCGCAGATGGGCCAGGATCCGGCTCATGTGGGTGCCGACGTTCACCACCGCCGTGGTACGGCCCTGGTACTCGACGTCGGTGACCCGGCGCGCCCCGCGGTGCAGCGCCACCACCGTCCAGCGGTCGGTGAACACGGGGGAGCCGGAGGAGCCGCCCTGGGTGTCGGTGAAGTAGGCGAGGCTGTCCTCGTTCGCCTGGTAGACCAGGTTGTTGCGCAGCGCGACCGTCTTCGGCAGGCCCTTGGGGTGCTGGATGATGTTGACCGCCTGGGCGTCGCCCGCCCGGTTCTCGAAGGGCTCCGTCGCCACCCGGAGCACCTGCCGCTCCGGCTGAGCCACCGTCAGACGCAGGACGGCGTAGTCGAGTTTCGGGTCCCAGGCGACCAGCTCGACGGCCGTCGCCTCCTCGGTCTCGGCCTGGTCGGCGCCGTAGTCGAAGCGCGAGCGGGAGTTGCGCACCTGGAGCTGGAGGTCCTCATCGGCGGCCTGCTTGCGGCCGCCGCCGATGCCGTTGCGGGCGTTCACCACATGGTGGTTGGTGACGAGCAGCCCGGGCGCGATCAGCCAGCCGGTGCCGACGTGCGGGTACGCGGGGTGCAGCGGCCGGCCCGACTCGTACGGCGGGACCGTCACCCGGGCGACCGCCGCGCCGGCCACGAAGCCCTCCTGCAGGAACTCGAAGGGCACCATGTCGTCGCGGACGACGATCTCCTCCTCGAAGTCCACCGACAGGAACTCCGCCGGGAGTTCGGGCTCGCCGCCCGCGTCCCGCACCACATGGTCCAGGGCCCGCTGGAACACGGCGACCGCGCCGGGATCGGCGGCCAGGCCGATCGCGTTGCGCAGCCACAGCTCCAGCGGCACCTCGCCCTCCAGCAGACGCTCGACCCGGTTCATCGTCCGCAGGTCGGACTGGATCTGCTGGAAGGGGGTGGGCTGCGGAAGCAGCGCCATCCAGAAGTGGTCCTTGATCCCCGCGAAGAGGCGCCCGCGCAGCGCCCGGTCGGCGAGCCCCGACTCCATCGCCGTGTTCTCCACCCCGAGCAGTTCGTCGGCGCTCAGATACGGCTCCTCCCGCCACGCCGCCTCGGCCTGGTCCGGCGGCGGGGTGCGCCCCACCAGCTCCGTACCGCCCGGCACCGGCCCGTACCCGGGCCCGCCGCCCCGGTCCCGCAGCCCGGATCCCGCGTCCACGGCGGCGGCCACCCCGAGCAGCAGATCGCCACTCCGATCGCTGAGCGTCAGCGCCCGCCAGGCGAGACTGTCCAGCGTCCCGTGCGCCCGCGCTTCGCGCAGTGCGGCCTCGACCTGGTCGGGGGGCATGGCGGCGGCGCCGTATGCGGGACCGCCGGGCTCGGGGCCGGCCGGCCCGGGCCGGCTCGGCCCGGGGGCGCCTGGTCCGGGCCAGCCGGGTCCGGGCCCCTCTGGTCCTGGCCTCTCAGGTCCTGGACCTTCCGGTCCTGGCCTGCCGGGCTCGGGCCGGCCGTCTCCCGACCACTCCGGTCCTGGGCCCTCCAGTCCTGGCGTGCCCGGTTCGGGCCCGCCTGGTCCTGGCCTCTCAGGTCCTGGGCCCTCCGGTCCTGGCCTGCCGGGCTCGGGCCGGCCGTCTCCCGACCACTCCGGTCCTGGCCCTTCCGGTCCTGGGCCCTCCAGCCCCGGTCCACCCGGTTCGGCCCCGGCGTATCCGGCCACGCCTGGCCCGGCCACGTCAGGCCCGGCTTCTTCAGGCCCAGTCCCGCCCCGTCCTGGTCCACCAGGCTCGGGACCGCCGTATCCGGGCCCGCCGGTACCGGGACCGGCCGGGCCCGGACCGCCGAGTGCCGGCCCCCGCGCGCCCGTCGCCGCCGAGTCCAGGATCCGGGCCAGGGGCTCGCGGAGCTGTGGTTCGTCCGCCATCGCCGCGTCGAACCAGTGGGCGAGCGCCCCCACCACCGCCTCGTCGTCCTCCGGAAGGCCCACGAGCCGCAGGGTGCGGGCCAGGGCCGGCGGGTCGACCCGGCAGGCCGAGACGGCCGCCGCCCGGGCGAGCGCCGGCTGCCGGGCCAGGTCCTCGTCGGGCAGCCCGCGCAGCCGCCGGGCGAGCCGCGCGTCCGTGTCGCCGGAGTCCGCGTTCGCGGCCTCGGCGAGCCGCGAGCGGGCCACCAGGACCCCGATCGACTCGTACGGTAGGCCCAGACCGCCCGCCACGCCCTCCGCCTCCTGGAGGTCGCGGTCCGCATCGGCGAAGTCACCCGCGTCCTGCGCGAGCCGCGCGGACAGCTGGAGCAGCTCGAGCCGGGTCTCCGCGCAGCCCGCCTCCTCCGCCCGGTCCAGCGCCCGCTCGGCCGTCTCCCGGGCGTCCGCCGTCCGCCCGGACCGGGCCAGGGTCTCCACGAGCAGGGCGTGCAGCCGGCTGCACGGCGTCCACGGCTGCCGCTCGGCGAGCCGTCGCGCCGCGGCCTCCACGTACCCCTGGGTCAGCAGGTCCTCGACCTCGCGCGCGGCGATCCGCTCCCAGTCCTCCTGCTCCGCCTCGGCCATGATCTGGTCCGGCACGTGCCCGCCGATCCGGCCGAGCAGGAAGGCCGCCGACCGCGGCGCCATGTCCTGGTCCGCGCCCGCCAGGTGGTGCTCCACCCCGGACTGCCAACGCGCCTCCACCGTACGGGGGTTCTCGCCGAGCCGCAGCCGGTGGTAGATCTCCTCGGCCCGGTCGCGCACCGTGTCGCGGGCCGCGTAGTAGGCGACCGCCCGGGTGTCCACGGCGCGCATCAGATCGGTGCGGGCGCCGTCCGAGAGACGCAGCATGATCGAGCGCAGATCCGGCCGGTGCCGGATCGTCCGCGGCCCCGCCGACTCCATCAGATCAACGCGGGAGGTCAGCAGCCCGAACAGCCGGCCCGCCTCGGCGGTGGACGGCACCGCGACCCCGGCGGGCTCCGCGAGCACCTCCCGCAGCAGCTCCGGCGTGATGACCCGCAGCGCGAGTCCCGCCTGCACCAGCGCCCGTACGTCCGCGTCGGCGATGTGCTTGAGCAGCCGGTCGTACAGCGTGCCCTGGATCAGCATCTGGTCCACCCCGGTGTGCAGCCGCCGGCGCGCCGTCAGGCCGCCGAGCAGCTCGGCCGCCGCCCCGCTGTCCGCGCCGAGCGAGCGCGCGGTCTCCGCCGCGAGCCGCAGACTCAGCGGATGGCCGCCGACCCGCGCGTACAACGCGCGCGCCACCGCCTCGTCGGCGATGCCCGAGGACATCAGCAGGTCGACGGAGGCCTGTTCGTCGAGCTCGGTCAGCTCCATGTCGCGCGGCACGATGACCCGGGCCGGGTGGTCGATCGGGGCCCGCCCGGCGACCACGAACCGCAGCCGCGGATACGCCGCGCGCAGCGCCGTCCACACCGCCCACATCCGGGACATCAGCGGCGAACCGCGGTACTGCGCCTCCTCGAACGAGTCGACCGCGATCACCAGCGGCGGCTGCATGACCCCGGGTGGGGTGGCGACCGCCTTCGCCACCAGGTTCGCGAGCTCACGCGCCAGGTCCTGCTCGCGGGCGCTGGCCCGGGCGTGGAAACCGGCCGAGTAGTCCCGGCCGTAGGTGGCGCGGGTCGCGGAGAGCCGCGACAGCTCGTCGAGCTCGGTGCGCTCGCCGCGCTGGACGCTCGCGGTCCGCCCGCAGCGGTCGGCGAGCGAGTCGAAGGCCTCCCGGTGCTCCGGGTACTGGATGCCGAGCTGCCGCGCCGACTCGGCGATGACGGTGGCCGGTTCGTGGATGGAGAGGGTCGGGCGCTCGAAGTCGATGGAGGCGAACGGGAATCCGTCCGGCGCGGCCTCCCGCAGACTGTCGAGGAGGAAGCGGGCGAGCAGCGTGCTCTTGCCGATGCCGCCGATGCCGTGGAGCAGGACGGGCGGTTCGGCCGGTTCGGTCGGCAGCGCCAAGTACGCGCGCAGCGCGTCGAGTTCACGGGTACGCCCGTGGAAGGTGTCCCGTACCAGGAGCCGCAGCGGCTGGAGCAGCCGTGCCCGCTCCAGGCGCCGCTGCACTTCCTCGACCTCCGGCAGCATCCCGGCCGTTCCGGGAACCTGGCCCAGCCACAGCACCGCCTGGAGCAGATCGGCCAGCCGCTCGACCTCGGCCTCGGGCGGCACGGCGGCCTGCGCGAGCGCGTGGGAGGCCGTGCGGGCCGTGGGCCGCCCGCCGGGGGCGCCGGGGCCGCCCGGCGTGGCCGGCTCGCCCGGCGTGACCGCTGTGTCCGGTCCGGCCGACGCGGCCGGCCCGCCGGGACGGCCCGGCTCGCCCGTCCCGCCCTCGTCCCACGCCTCGCCGGCCACCGCCTCCGGCGGTGCGCCCGAGAGGAGGGCCAGGGCCGCTTGGGCGACGCCAGGGGCCGCCGCGGACTCGGCGGCGTTCGCCGCCAGGGCGCGGCGGGCGGCCTCCGGGCCGGCGAAGCCGCGCAGGGTCGCGGTGCGCACTTCCGGGGTGAGGACCCAGCGGACGGAGCGTTGTGGGGTGGCCAGGGCCGTGCAGTCGTCGACGAGTTCGAGGACGGCGCGGCCGCTGGCCCGGCGCTCGCCCGGGAGCCGCAGTTCCGCGGGGTCGAAGGAGTCGAGCAGGCAGGCCGCCTCGCGGTAGGCGCGCCGCAGTTCGGGCAGCGCGGTGACCGCGGGCGCGGCGGCGGAGTGCAGCCCGGACCTGAGTCGTACGGCGAAGTCCTCACCGGGCGTGAGGGCGAGCCGGATGCGTACCGCGTCCTCGACCGCCGTGCACAGCCGCCGCATGTAACTGTCCCCGGGATCCGCCGAGTCGACGGCCTCAAGCACCTCGGTGACCGCGCTCTCCACCAGCCCGGGCGCCGGTGGACCGGAAGCCGGATCCCTCGAGGCCTCGCGCAGGAACCGCCCGAAGAAGTCGCGCAGTTCGTCCGGACCGGCCGCCACCGCCGTGTCGTGGCATTCGTTGTTCCTGATGTCGTACGGGAGTTGGTGAACGGTCGTCGAGTAACCGAGCAGCACCAGACGCGGCACCGTCTCCTTCCGCACCGGCGTGTGCTCGTAGATCGCGAGCGCGAGCTTGCCGACGCAGTCGTAGACGTCCGAGTTCGGATCGAGCGCGTCGCACTCGTCGAGCACCAGCCAGAAGCGGTCGTCGGCCGCCGTCGCCCGGCTCACGATCCGGTGCACCGCGTCGTCGATCGAGGGCAGTGGATCGTTCAACCGTGTCGGATTCAACGGGAATCCGTCCGCCTCGGGGCCCGCGACGAACTCCCAGAGCCGGGCCACGAGCCGCTCCGCCGTCGACGTCCGCGACAGTGTCACCCGTACCGGACGGAACCCGCAGTGCTGCCCGAGGTGCCGGATCAGCCGGTAGGTGTACGAGCGGCCGCTGTCCGGCTCGCCGTCCACCACCAGGACCGTCTGCTCGGGGTCCGCCACGAAGCGGCGCAGCGTCTCGCGCAGCTCCGTACGCCCGACGAAGACCTCCGTGCCGTGCCGCAGCACCACCGCCTCGTAGGGGTCGGACGCCGAGTCCCGGGCGGCCCCCTCGTCCTCGCGCAGCCGCCCGAGCAGCGCCCGTACCTCCATGCCCCGGCCGACCGCGTCGGCGGCGTCGAGGCGGTCCAGGGCGTCGAGCCGGGCGAGCGCGTCGAGGAGCCGCCGCTGGTGGACGACATCGCGCCGGGCCGCGCCGACGATCAGGCGCGCGTTGGCGTCGCGGTCCGGGGTGAGCGGCAGGCCCGTCACGAAATCCGTGGTCAACGAGGTGTGGAGCAGCCTGGTCCGGGGATCCGGATCGTCGAGGAGATGGTCCCGCACCCAGCTGGTGACGAGGCCCCATTCCGTCTCGGTGAGCGGCATGACGCACCTGCCCGGGCATCCCTGCGCCGTGTGGGGGACGCGTGCTGGCTGTGCTGTCATCGTCCCGCCGGGCGCGGGCCCCCGCAATCGCTGCCCGCCCCCGCCCAGCGGCCCGGCCCGGCCGCGCACCCTGGCCCGTCCCGGCCGCCCGTCCCGGCCCGGCCGCGTACGCCGGAGCCGTACTCAGTCCATCATCGCGATGTCCTCGTACGATTCCAGACGCCGCCAGCGGTCCTCCGGCCCCCGCGACGGCGGCATCAGGTCCACGTCCGGCAGCGGCCCCAGCTCCAGCTCCGTGATCTCCGCGACGTCCGACACGGGCACCTGGTACGTGCGGAACGGCCCGAGCGGCGGCGGCGCGCCCGGGGTCGCCCCGGCGAACGCCCGGTCCGCGTCCCGGCTCAGGTCAGGGCTCTGGTCGAGCACGTACCCGGTCGACGCGAGCGCCCCGTCCTGCATGAACGCCGCGACCTTCCAGAAGCGCAGCGGCACCTGGATGCCCCGGTACGGCGGATCGGACTCCTGGAGCACCGGCCCGGTCAGCACCACCAGCTTGCGGTCGAACGCCGCCGCGTGGTCCAGGAGATAGTTCTCCAGGCCCTGCCACAGCTGCTTGCCCTGGTTGAACACATCCGCCTGCGGCGCCGCGTTGGTGAAGTGGAAGGTGTCCGTGTTCGCCCGCCCCGCCACCGCCGCCGCGCCCCACACCGGGTCGAGCCGGCGCACCAGATGCCCGCGGTCCAGGCTGTTGTTCTTGTACACGGCCTCACCGGCCTGCTGCTCGCGCGGAAGCCGCGGGTCGTACAGCCAGACGTCGTCGCGCTCCACGTCGTCGAGCAGCTCGCCGCCCTCGATGCAGACGGCGGTGGACGCGGCGAGCCGCCGGTCGGGCCGGAACACCACGGTGAAGTGGGTGTACGGCAGGATCACCGTCTCCACCGAGGCGCGGGCGGGCAGCGCGAGCGGCACCGCGGGGCCGAGGAAGGTCTCGTCGTAGCCGGTGCGGTCGGCGAGCAGATCCTGCGGGGCGGCCCGACCTGCCTCGTCGCTCCGCTCGTGACGTTCGTTCCGGTCCGGCTGGTCGTGCCGGGAATCGCTGGGGTTCATACGATGTAAGTACCGCGCGGACGAGGGCCGCCCACGGCACCGCACCCGCCGGCCACTCGAACAGACGCCCCCGGCGCCCCGCTCCTCCCATGGCTCTTCCCAGGCTTTCCCCAGCCGTCCCAGGCTTTCAGGAGGCACCCCATGCCCACCGGACTCTCCCTGCACGTCGGACTCAACCAGGTCGACCCCGACCGCTACGGCGGCTGGGACGGCACCCTTCTGGCCTGCGAGAACGACGCCCGCGACATGGCTCGTCTGGCCAGAGCCGCCGGATTCGCGGACACCGTCCTGCTCACCCGCGAGGGCACCGTCGACGGGGTCACCGGCGCCCTGCGCGCGGCGGCCGAACGGCTCGCCGCCGGCGACATCCTGCTCTTCACCTACTCGGGCCACGGCGGCCAGGTCCCCGACGTCACCGGACCCGACGACGAGCCGGACCGGCGCGACGAGACCCTGGTGCTCTACGACCGCCAGTTCCTGGACGACGAGGTCCAGCAGGAGTTCCGGCGCTTCGACCACGGCGTACGGATCGTCACCTTCTTCGACTGCTGCCACAGCGGCAGCAGCGTCGAACTCCCCGGCACAGCCGAGGCCGCCACCGGCCGCTATCTGCCCGAACCGCGGCAGATCGAGCTCTACGAACGCGACCGCGCCTTCTACGACGACCTCCAGCGCGACCTCGCCAAGGCCGCCGCGGTCACCGGCGACGGCCAGGGCCCGCCGGTGATCCTGATCTCCGCCTGCCAGGACAACCAGACGGCCGCCGACGGCCCGGTCAACGGCGCCTTCACCGGGGCGCTCCTGGAGGTGTGGGACGACGGCGTCTTCCGCGGCGACTACCCGGCCTTCCACCGGGCGATCCAGCGCAGACTGCCGCCCACCCAGAGCCCCAACCTCTACACGACGGGAGCCCCCGAGCCGGCCTTCCTCGGCCAGCGCCCCTTCACGGTCTGAGCAGTCAGGGCCGGGCCCAGGCCCAGGCCCAGGCCCTGGGCCTGCGGCCGGGGACCGGGCCTACGGCCGCAGCGCCGTCGCGAGCTGGGCGCGCGAGCGGACGTCCAGCTTCTGGTAGATCCGGGTCAGCCGCGCCTCCACGGTCTTCACGCTCAGATACAGCTTCGCCGCCGCCTCCTGGTTGCTGGCCCCCGAGCCCACCAGGCGGGCCAGCCGCAGCTCCGCCTCCGTCAGCGAGGACAGACCCGGCAGCGCGTCCTCGCCCACCGGCCCCTCGCCCGCCGGCCCGGCCGGGGTCTCGCCGGCAAGCGCCAGCCACGGCGCCGCGCCCACCCGCTCGAACACCGCCGCCGCGGCCTGCAGCGCCGCCTGCGCCGCCGAACGGCGCCGACGCCGGCGCTCCACCCGGGCAAGGGCGATCAGCGCCCGGCCCCGCTCGATCGGCAGGTCCGCCTCGCCGAACCGGGCCGCCGTGCCCGCGAGCAGCTCCGCCGCCGAGTCCGTCCGGCCCTCCGCCGCCAGGCACAGCGCGTACGCCCGGTCGAAGCCGAGCAGCACCGTGGACCGGCCGAGCCGCTCGGCCACCGGCCGCACCTCGGCGAGCAGCGCCGTCGCCTCGTCCACCGCGTCGTGCGCGAGCAGGGCCTCCGCCAGCTCCTCGTGCCAGCGCAGCATCGACGGATCCACCGTCGACTGCGCCCGCTCGTTCGCCTCCACCCGGCGCAGCGTCTCCAGGGCCGCGCTCACGTCCCCGTTGATCAGCTGCACCCGGCCGAGCGCGTACAGACTCCGGGACAGGAAGACCCGGTCGCCCTCCTCCTCCGAGGCCTGCACACTGCG
This sequence comes from Streptomyces sp. NPDC048623, assembly GCF_040650755.1. Taxonomy (NCBI): domain Bacteria; kingdom Bacillati; phylum Actinomycetota; class Actinomycetes; order Kitasatosporales; family Streptomycetaceae; genus Streptomyces; species Streptomyces sp. NPDC048623. The sequence goes on along the minus strand of NZ_JBEZHV010000003.1, from coordinate 413,753 downwards.
CCGCGCGTAGCTGGCCGCCCGCGCGAAGCTGCCGCCCGCGGTCTCGGCGAGCGCGAGGGAGCACCAGGCCGGCCCCGGTGAGAGGCCCGCCTCCAGGGTGAGGGCGAGCGACTGCCCGGCGTGCGCGAGCGCCGACGCGCACGGCCCGATCCGCGACTCGATCTCCGCGAGCGTGCTGAGCAGCTCGATCGAGTCCTCCACCGAGCCCCGCCGCTGGACGAGCGGAAGGAGCGCGCCCAGATGCGCCCGCGCGTCCGACAGACGCCCGTCGTACAGGGCGTGACGGATCGTCAGTATCTGGGCGGTGTTACGGATTCCGGCCGGCCGCTCGGCCGTCTCCAGAGCCCGCGCCTGGGCCAGGACCGCCTCCGCGTCCGGCACGCCGAGCGCCCGTTCCATCCGCGCCTGTACGGTCAGGGCCTGGGCCGCCGTCCGCGGGTCGCCCATCGACGCGGCGAGTGCCGCGGACTCCACGGCGGCCGCCCGGGAACGCAGCGGATCGCCGTCCGCGAGGACGTACTTGATGGCCAGGCGCAGCTGTACGGCGGCGCGCAGCGCGGTGTCGTCCTCGGAGTCCTCCATGGCGTGCACGTACATCTCGTCGAGGCCGGTGAGGCCCTGGCCCGCGGTGTCGAGGACGGCGAGCCGGGCCCGTACCCGGTCCGCGGGCGCCGCGTCCCGGGCGAGCAGGTCGGTCGCGGCGCGCATCGCGAGGTCGGCGCGGGCCGCCCGGGCGGCCTCCTCGGCGGCGTCCACCAGACGGGAGATCCGCTGCTGCCCGTGCCGGCCCGGCGTCGACTCGGCGGCGAGCAGGGCGAGTTCGGCGGCCAGCGTGTTGTTGCCGCGCCGCCGGGCGAGGTCCGCCGCCTCGGCGACCTCGGCGGCGAGCTCCTCGTCGGGCGCGTCGGTGGCCAGCGCCCGGTGCCGGACCGCCTCCACCGGGTCGTCCACGACCCGCGCCAACGCGGCGTGCCCCGCGCTGCGTTCGGCCCAGCTCGCGTCGTGCACCAGGGTGGACGGGAGCAGCCCGGCGGTGAAGGCGACCGTGCCGTCCTCCGAGAGCGACACCAGACCGGCCCGCTCGGCCGCCGCCAGATCGGCCTCCGCGTCCGGGCGCCCGGCCCGGCGCACCAGCGCCGCGTGCGGGCGCAGCGAGAGCGCGGCGAGCAGCAGCGTCGCGCGCACCTCGGGCGGCGCGGCACCGAGCAGCTGCCGGGCCAGGTCCCGGGCCCGGCCGGACAGCGTCAGCGCCTCGGCGTGGTGCACCGGGGTGCGGGCGTCGGCCAGCGAGCGGCCCACGGCGAGCGCGAGCCGCGGATTGCCGCCGCTCGCCTTGTGGATGCGGCCGGCCATCCGGGACGGCAGCCGGTGGTGGATGAGCAGTTCGGCGATCTCGTCGGCCTGCAGCGGCGGCACGAGCAGCACGTCCGCCTCCGAGGGCACCCACAGGCGCGTTCCGTGCGGGTCGGTGGCCGTGGGCGCGGCGCCCGCTCCGGGGCCGCCGGCTGAGCCGTCCGTGCCGTACGCCGCGTACGCCTCGGGCGTCTCGACGCCGATCACCTTGAGCGCGGGCGGCGCCAGATGGAGGGCGAAACGCAGCAGGTCGGCGCTGTCCGCGTCGATGTGCTGCACCCCGTCCACCACGAGCAGCGCGGGGCCGCGCACGGTCAGGGCGCGCAGGATCCCGGCGATGCCGAGCCGCAGTGCGATGGGGTCCCAGCCGCCGTCCTGCGCGGGCGCCTCGCGGCACAGCATGGCGACGGCGGCCCGCTGCGGCCCGGGCAGGCCGTCGAAGACCCCGGAGGCGAGGACACCGATCCCGCCGACCGGCGCGTGCCCGCACCGGCCCGGTGCGTGCGGGTCGTGGCCGCTCGCGCCGTCGTCGGCGCCGGACGGCGGGGCCGTGGCGTCCCGCGTACGGACCTCGCCGTCGGCGGGCGCGGCGCCCGTGTCCGTACCGGATCCGCCGTCGTACGGGAACGGTTCACCGGCCCCGGAGACGGCGCCCTGTCCGGCTCCGGCCCCGGCCCCGTGTACGGCGCCGGAAGCGGACCCGGGCGGGGTCATGCCCGGCCAGGTGACGGTGGTGGCCACGGACGCGACGAGCGCGGCGGCGGCCGCGCCGGGTATGTCGCGGTCGGCGGGGAGGGTGGCGAGCCAGAGCACGGTCTCGCCCCGCGCCTCGGCGCGGGCCGCCGCGGCCGCCGCGACCTCCGTCTTGCCGACACCGGCGGGCCCGGTGAGCAGCGCGCGGCCGCGGGCCGTCAGGACGCGTTCCAGCCGGCAGAGGAGTTCCTCCCGGCCCACGGGCGCAGGCCGGAGCGGCGCTGTCGTCATGTGTCCACCACCCTCCGGAACTCGGGCCCCTGCCCCGTGAGCCCCGTTGCGCAGAGAGAATACGGAGAGTGGCGCAGCAGTCCAGGCCCTGTGTCCGGCATACGGACATCCGGCTCCGGTGAGCTGTTCGCGCCCAACTGCCGGAAGCGCCCGTGGTTTAGACCACGGGCGCTTCGCTGACCAGCGAAAACACTGGTGTGTGGGGGGTGGATCGAGGCCGGTCCGACGGGCGGACCGGGCCGGTCAGAAGGTCAGGCTCCAGGAGTCGATGTAGCCGGTGTCACCCGAGTACACGTCGCGCACCTGCAGCTTCCAGGTGCCGTTGGCGACCTCGCTGGACGCGTCCACCGTGTAGGTCGCGAGGACGTTGTCGGCGCTGTCGGACGAGGAGGACTGCTTCAGGTTGCGCACGGTGCCGTCCGGGGCGATCAGGTCGATGACCAGGTCGCCGCGGTAGGTGTGCTTGATGTCCACGTCGACCTTGAGGGCGGCGGGGGCGTTGCCGGTCAGGCCGGTGACGGCGATCGAGGACGACACGGTGGTGTTGTCCGAGATCGTGACGTTGGTCGCGTTCGTGAAGACGGTGCCGGCCGGCGGGGTCGTGCCGGTGACCGCGGCCACCGACGCGGCGGCGTCGGCGATGCCCGTGCCGCAGCCGCCGGTGCAGGTGCCGGGGAGCGGGCGGGCGTTGTTCTTGATCGCGGCCTCGATGTCGGCCGGGGTCAGGGTCGACTTGGCCGACTTCAGCAGCGCGGCGAGACCGGCGATGTGCGGGGCCGCCATCGAGGTGCCCTGGTAGGGCTTGTAGGTCTCGGTGGACTGGGTCGTCAGGCCCGAGTTCAGCGTGGAGTAGATCGCGTTCTCGGGGGTGGTGACGGTGCCGGGCGTGTCGGTGGCGTTGCGGGTCTCGCCGCCGGGAGCGGCCACGTCCACGATGCTGCCGTAGTTGGAGTAGTACGACCGGGAGCCCGCGCGGTTGGTCGACGCGACGGTGATGACGCCGGTGCAGTTCGCGGGGGTGAAGCCGGAGGCGTTGGCGTTGCTGTTGCCCGCGGCGACGACGACGGTGGTGCCGCGCGAGACGGCGCCGTTGATCGCGGTCTGGTAGACGCTCGGGCAGGTCGAGCTCGCGCCGCCCAGGCTCATGTTGATGACCTTGGCCGGGGTCGGGTTGGCCGGGACGCCCGGCACGGAGCCGCCGGAGGCCCAGGTGATGGCGTCGGCGATGTCGGAGGACGAACCGCCGCACTTGCCGAGCACGCGCACGGGCTGGATCTTCGCGTTGTACGCGATGCCCGCGATGCCCTTGGTGTTGTTGGTGACCGCGGCGATGGTGCCGGCCACGTGGGTGCCGTGCCAGGAGGAGTTCGAGGCGGTGGAGCCGGTGCCGCACTCGCCGTCGGTGGCGTTCCAGTCGCCCTCGTCCCTCGAGTCCGCGTCGCGGCCGTTGCCGTCGCGGGCGTCGGCGGCGGTGGAGATGAAGTCGTAACCGGGGATGACGTTGGCGGCCAGGTCCGAGTGGGTGGCGTAGCCGGTGTCGATCACGGCGACGGTGACGCCGGAACCGGTCGTCTTGTCCCAGGCGGTGGGGACGTTCATGCCGCCGGTGGGCTCGAAGAGGTCCCACTGCTTGGCGTAGTCGGTGTCGTTCGGCGTGACCGCCATCGGGTACGCGCGGATGTCCGGCTCGACGGAGGCGACCTGCGGGTCCGCCTTGAACGCGGCCATGACCTCGGCGACGTCCTGCTTGCTCGCGGCCCCACCGAGGTCGACGAGCGCGGCGCCGCCGGCCAGGCGGCGCTCGAAGGAGAGCTTCTCGCCGGTGCGCGCGGCCTTGTCGGCGGCGTCGCTCTTGGCGGCGGAGTTGGAACCCGCCTCGGCGGCCGAGGACTTGTAGGTGACGATGACCTTGTCGACGGGCGCGCTGGGCAGCCCGGTCATCGCCTGCGAAGCCGGCGCCGGCTTCGGGGAAGGAGCGGCCGGGACGGCGGCGAACGCCCCGGAGGTGGTGGCAGCGGCACCGAGGATCGCGGCGCTGGCGACCAGCACGGATATGACTCTCCGCCTGGAACCGTTCAAGGTGGGGCCCTTTCGGAATTACGACGTGAGGGAGCAGTGGCGGCGGCGCGGGAACGTCGGGGGCGCAGTGGGGTCGCCTGCCGTCGTTCCCTGGGCGTGGGGGCCCGTGCGCCGCCACCGGCGCGACGGCCCGGGTCAAGGCCGTCCCCGGCGGACACCACCCATCTGTCCTCATGCACCTGACAGGTGGAGGTGAGGGAAGGATCTGCCGGTGCGGCAGACAGTAGGGAACGCCGAGGTGAACTCGATACGGGGAAAACCCTTGTCAGGGCGAGGGGGAGGGTGGGGGAGGGGTAGACCACGGACGTACGGGGCAGGCAGGCGCGGGGGGTGACGGGGCGATCGGCGTCTCCGTCCGCGTACGCCTCCGCCACGGCCCGGGTGCGTCCCGGCTACGACCCGCTGCGGCCCGGCCGGGCCGCGCATTCTGCCACGCGTTCCTGTGACGGAGTGGCCCGGCAGCCGGCCCGCCGTGTCCGGTTCAGCCCAGTTCGAGGGTCGTCACACCGAAGACCCGCTCCTGGGCGATCGGTCGGATCGGGCCCGTGTACATGCGGGCCGTCTCGAAGGTGGGCTCCAGGCCGCGGGAGAGGGCGAGGGGGGCGGCGGCCGGGTTGGCCCCGGGCATGTCGACGGCGATGCGCGGGGAGCCGAACGCGCGCGCCTCGGCGGCGAGGGCGTCGAGCAGGGCGGACGCGTCCGCGGGCGTGTCCGCGAACAGCGGGCCGATCCGGGCCTCCGACTCGGCCGGCCGGACCACGCCGTACCCGCTGATCCGCCCCTCCGTGAGGCGTACGAGCGCCCGGTGGCCCGGCGTGCTCAGCCACGGCGTCAGAAAGCGCGGCCGGTCGGCCGGATGACATGCGCTGTCGTACGCGGCGAGCTCGTCCGGGTCCACCCGCCCGGCCGCCACCACGCCCTCCACCGGCCGTTCGGGGAGCGGGACTTCGCCCACGTAGCGGGCGGTGCGATAGGCCGTCTCGAAGCCCGAGCGACGGTAGTTGTCCTGCTGCGCCGGCACCCCGTCGAGCCCCACCGTCCGCTCGCCCGCGTGCGCGAGCGCGGTGCGCCAGGTCGCCAGACCGTGGCCGAGACCGCGCAGATCCGGCCGTACGAGATAGAACCCCAGGAAGGAATACGCGGCGTCGTAGTTGACGACCGAGATCGCGGACACCGGCTCCCCGTCGACCCGCCCGATGAAGAACCCCTCCGGATCCTGCGCGAAGAACGCCCCGGCGTCCGCCGCCCCCGGGTTCCAGCCCTCCTCGGCGCACCAGTCGCGCACCAGGGCCCAGTCGTGGAGGGAGGCTCGGGAGACGTGGAGGGTCATGGGGGATCCTTCGACGGCGGAGGGGGAGCGGAGGGCGCGGGAGCGGCGAGCATAGTGCGGCCGGAGGCCGCCCCGAGCCGGGTGAGGTCGCTTTCCGGCCGACGTTCGAGGCTTCGGCCCGGCGGCCCGGCGGCCCGGCGGCCCGGCGGCCCGTCGGCCCCCGCGTCTCCCGGCGGCCCTCCGGCCCCCGCGTCCCGCCGGCCTCGACGTCGATGGACCCGCCGCTCACCCCACCAGCCGCAGTGCCGTCTCCGCCACCCCCACCCGCACCGACTGACCCCACGTCAGTTCCAGCGCGTCCGACTCCATTCCGTCCCCGAACGCGACCAGCCGGTCCGACTCCACCACCAGGCCCAGCTGTTCGCCCGCCCCGAGCAGTCCTTCCACCCGCGTCGTGCCGGTGGCCGGCGACGGCCAGGCCTCCCGTACCGTCCAGGCGAGCCGCGCGTCCGTGGCCGCGGGCAGCGGAAGCGCGCTGGAACGCTGCTGCCAGAGGGAGCGGAGCCAGCCGGTGGCGCCGGTGCCCGTGCCGATGAGGACGCCGGAGGAGGCCTGCGCCTCGGGCGGGGCGGACGGGGTGCGCAGGGTGTAGCGGGCCGTCTGGTGGCCCGGCGGGCCGATGTAGATCTCGTTGAGCGCGAGCAGCCGCTGCGCGTCGTCCGTGACGGCCTCGGCCATGGTGAGCAGCTCCGCCGCCGCCCGTACCGCCACGGCGGACGGCAGCAGCCGACGGGCCTGGGCCGGCCGGTGGCGGACCAGGACGCCAGGATTGCGTCCGGGATCGGCGTCGATCCCGACCACCGGCTGCCCGGTCAGGTACTTGGCGACATTGGCCACGAGGCCGTCCTGCCCGACCACCACGACCACGTCCTCGGGGCCGAAGAGGAAGCGGTCGAGGTCGGCCCGTTCGACCCGGGCCTGCCGCCAGCGCAGCGGCACCGCCGCCGCGACCTCGGCGAGGGCCCGCGCGTTCCGCTCGTGGCGCTCGCGCACCTCGTCCACCGACCGCCCGCGCGCGGCGAGTTGGAACGCGGCCTGGCCGAGCGTGCCGTACCGGGCGAGCAACTCCTCGTACTCCGTGGTGCGGTGGACGAGCACGGCCCGCGGTGCCAGGCTCACGACCCCGCGCCCCCACCCCGGTTCTCACCACTGTCGCCGCCGCCGAGCTTGGCGAGGAGTCCGGTCACGACGTCCGGCGAGAGCGTCAGGTTCTGGATCCTGGGCAGCTGTTCGGCCGCCCGGGTCGCGGCGAGCGCGTGGAGTGTCGCCGGGGCGACCTCCGCGTGCGCCCGCAGCCAGGCGGCCTGCGCCTCGGCGCGCGCCGCGCCGACCTCCCGGGCCGCCTCCGCCTCGGCCCGCGCGAGCCGCACCGTGCGCGCGGCCTCGGCCTCCGCCCGTACGCCGTCGGCCGCGGCGCTCTCCTCGGCCTCGCGGCGCGCGTTGATACCGCGCTGGTCGACGAGCCGCTCCTCCTGCCGGGCCAGCTCGATCTTGCTGGCCAGCTCGTTCTCGGCGATGGCGCGTTCCCGCTCGACGGCGACGGCGCGCCGCTCGTACGTCGCCCGGTCCGCCTCCTGCTGGATCTGCTCGCGGGCGGGAGTGCGCAGGGCGCGCTCGACCTCGGGCTCGGGGCGCAGCGCCACGACCCGTACCGCCACCACCTCGATCCCGGTCTCGGGCAGCCGCGGCTCGGCGGCGAGCCCGCCGGCGATCCGCTCGCGCACCGCCCCGACGCCGTCGACCAGGGCCTCGGCGAGCGGGATCCGGGCGAGCACGGCGAGCGCGTGCTGCTGCGCGGTCTCGGTGAGCAGCGTGCCGATCTGCTCCAGCGGCGTGCCGCGCCAGGCACCGGTGTCCGGATCGAGCGAGAAGTCGAGCCGGGTGGCGGCGGCCGCGGGGTCGCCGATCCGGTACGTGACGGTCGACTGCACGCTCACGTCCTGGAAGTCGGCGGTACGGGCGTGGAACGCCATCGCCAGCTCGCGGTCGTCGACCGGCACCTCGGACAGCGCGGCCGACAGCGACCGGAACCAGAAGCTCAGCCCCGTGCCCTCGTGGAGCAGCCGCCCGCGCCGGTGGTGCCGGATGTGCGCGGTGGGCGCGGAGCGCAGGTGGCGCCAGCCGGCCCGGCGGGTGATGTCGGCCATGATGAACCTCCCCTTGTCGTCAGTGTGACAATAGGGGCGGGGGAGGGTTTTCGTCAAGATGACGAAATAGGTCCATGCGAACGGTGAACGTGCGGCGCCGTTGGATGCCGTTTGGATACGGTCCCTGTCGCCGTGGCCCGGATCAGTCGCCGGTGCGGCCCCAGAGGCACAGCTCCGCCGGGCGGCCCTCGGTGCCGTAGACGATCGTGCGACCACCCGGACATCGCCGGGCGGCCGCCCACGGTCCTGGGGGCCTGAACGGCAGATCTACCGCACCGGCTCCGGCAGCGGTTCCTGACCCGCGAGCGTGTCCGGTACGACAAGGCGTGCCGCCTCGTCGAGCGACGGCGCGGCCTCGCGAGGCGTCGGGACGGAGCCGTCAGCCGTGCCGTCCCCTGTCGCCTCCGTACCCAGGCCCGTCGTCAGGAGCACCACACCGCGCGCCGCCACCAGGGAGGCGACCGCCGCGACCGCCCAGCCCCAGGGGCCCGCGCGGAAGGTCTCGCCGAGGAGGGCGACGCCGATGACCGCGGCGGCGGCCGGGTTGGAGAGGTTGACGACGGCGAGCGGGGCCGCGAGGCCGCCGCGGTAGGCGGCCTGGGAGAGCAGCAGACCGCCCGCGGCGAAGGCGGCGATCAGCAGCGCGAGCAGCGCCGTCTGCCACCAGGCGGTGGGTCCGCCGGGCAGGTCGCGGGCCAGTGCGACGGTCAGTGTCTGAGTCAGCGCCGAGCCCGCCGCCGAGGCCACCCCGGACGCCGTCGCGTGCCCGAGTCCCCGGCCGCGTTCACCGCCGCGTTCACGGCCCTGCCCCCCGCCCCGTGTCTGTGCGCCGCCCCGCCCGCGCGAGGCGAGCAGCGCGATGAGCAGCAGGGTCGCCGACGTGACGATCAGGGTCTCGCGCAGGTCGAGCGCCTCGTCGGGCGCCACGGGCCCGGTCACCGCCACGAGCCCGACCAGGCCCGCGAGGGTCCACAGCGCACCGCGCCACTCGACCCGCGAGACCCGCCGGTGCGCCCCGTACGCGCCGATCGGCAGCGCCGCCACCAGGGTCAGCGCGCCCAGCGGCTGTACGAGGGTGAGCGGCCCGTAGTGCAGGGCGGCGACATGCGCGAGCGCGCCGGCCGCGTTCAGGCCGACCGCCGACCACCACTGCGGGCGCCCGAGCAGCCGGCGCAGCGCGCCGCGCCCGCCGGCGGAGGTCGAGGCGAGCCGGGACTGGGCGACGGCGGCGAGGGCGTACCCGGCGGCCGAGACGAGGGAGAGGAGGACCGCGACGACCGTACCGGCGGTCCCGCCGGCGCCGCTCATCGCAGCGCTCCCGCGGTCGCGGTCGCGGCCGCGGCGGCGGTGACCGGCGTGGTGCGCGGCGCGCGCGGCGCCCGTACATCGTCGCCCAGCGCCCGTACATCGTCGTGCGGCGGCCGGCCGTGCCGTACCGGCGCCGGTACGACGAGCAGGGCGAGCGCGAGGAGCACGGCGGCGACCAGCGCGTCGAACCAGTAGTGGTTGGCGGTGCCGACGATCACGAGCAGGGTGAGCAGCGGGTGCAGCAGCCACAGCACCCGCCACCGCGAGCGCGTCGCCGCGATCAGGCCGATCGCGACCATCAGCGCCCAGCCGAAGTGCAGCGACGGCATCGCCGCGAACTGGTTCGCCATCGAGTCGGTCTCGGGCGACGCGCCGTAGACGGAGGGCCCGTACACCCGCGCCGTGTCGATCAGACCGCTCATCGCGAGCATCCGGGGCGGCGCGAGCGGCAGCAGCAGATGCAGCGCGAGCGCGGCGGCGGTGAGGACGGCCAGGACCCGGCGCGACCAGAGGTAGTGCGCGGGCCGGCGCCAGTAGAGCCAGGCGAGGAAGACCAGGGTGGCCGGGAAGTGCACGGCCGCGTAGTAGGTGTTCGCGGCCCGTATCAGCCCGTCGCCGTGCAGCAGCAGCTGCTGGACCGTGCCCTCGCCCGGCAGGTGCACGGCCCGCTCCAGGTCCCACACGCGGTCGGCGTTGTGGAAGGCCCGGGTCTCGTGCCCGTTCGCGAAGAGCCGGCCGGCCTTGTAGACGAGGAAGAGCGCGGTGACGAGCAGCAGCTCGCGCACCAGCGGCGGCCGTACGGGCGCCGCCGCGGGCGCCGCTGCGGGCGTCGGCCCCGGGTCGTGTACGGGGGTAGCCGTCGACCCCGGTCCAGCAGGACGTGTGCGTCGTATCCCGCGTATCCCGGCAGCCATGGCGTGGCCCCCTTTTCCGTCAATTCGGGCAGCAAACGGAGGAACTCTAGATCCGAATTCATCGAGACGCAAGCGTCTCGATACGTTTGCGTCTCGATTGTGCACCCCCTACTCTCGGATGTGCGGAGAACCATCCGCTGGGGTACCGGGTCTTCGGGAGGAACCGATGTCCACGCACGCCGCGACCGCCGCCGCCCGTCGCGGCAAGCTCACCCCCGAACGGGAGACCGAGCTCTACGAGGCCGTCATCTGCCTCCTGCGCGAGGGCGGCTACGACTCCGTCACCATGGAGGGCGTCGCCGCCCGCACCAAGTGCGGCAAGGCCACGCTCTACCGCCAGTGGGGCACCAAGCCCCGGCTCGTCACCGCCGCCCTCGACAAGACCCGCTGCGTCGTCTTCGCCGGCGTCGACACCGGCTCGCTCGTCGGCGACCTGCGCGAGGCGGCCCGGATCGCCTCCTCCCGCGTCGAGCACGACGCCGAGCTGATGGAGGCGGTCAGCCAGGCGTACCTCCAGCACCCCGACCTGCGCGCCGCGCTCCGCGAGACCGTCATCGAACCGGAGGTCGCGGCGCTCGACACGATGCTCGGCCGGGCGGTCGAGCGCGGCGAACTCGCCGCGGACAACCCGGCGATCGGCTTCGTCGCCCCCTGCTTCCTGGGCATGCTCCGCATCGAGCGCCTCTTCGAGGACCGCTTCGCCGACGCGGCGACCATGCGGACCTTCGTCGACGCGGTGCTGCTGCCGGCGCTGGGCGTGGCGCCGTCCGCCCGCCCCGAGGCGTGAGACCTTCCGCCCCGAAGGGTGAGACGTCCCGCCCCGAGGTGTGAGGCCTCCCGGCGTCCGGCACCCTGAACCCATGCCCCACTCCTCACGGCCCCCGGTCCGGGTCCGCGTCCGCCGGATCTACGAGGCGCCCGAGCCCGACGACGGCCTGCGGGTGCTCGTCGACCGCCTCTGGCCGCGCGGCCTCGCCAAGGCCGACGCGCACATCGACGCGTGGCCCAAGGCCCTCACCCCCTCGAACGAACTGCGGCGCTGGTACCACAGCCCTGAGGGGGAGTACGAGGAGTTCCGGCGCCGTTACGAGCGGGAGCTCGCCGTCCCGGCCGCCGCCGAGGCGCTGTCGGAGCTGCGCGCCCGGGCGGCCGAGGGGCCAGTCACGCTCCTCACCTCCGCCAAGGACCCCTCGGCGAGCCACACGGCGGTGCTCGTGGAGGCCCTGGGTGCGGAATAGGGCGGTCCGGCGTCCGGCGCGGTGCTTTCCCGCCACCTGCCGACACCGCCCTGGTCACACCCGCCCGTCCCACCGCACCATGACCGCGACGGACCCACGGCACCACCCCCCCGGCGAGGAGGCGCACATGGACCAGGCCCGGCAGCAGCAATTCCGGCAGCAGCCCCGGCAGCCCAGGCAGCAGACCCGAGGCGTCACGGACGGAGCCGAGGGCGGACCGGAACGCGCCGCGGCCGAACGCGCCACGGCCGAAGACGCGGCGGCCGAAGACTCCGCGGCCGAACGCGCCGCGGCCGCCCTGCGCGAGCACCACACCCGCCTCGACGCCCTCCAGCGCGACCCGTACCCCCTCTACGAACAGGCCCGCCGCACCCCGGGACTGACCCATGTGCCGCTCCTCGACGCGTGGCTGGTCGCACGGGACGCCGACATCCGCGAGGTGCTCCTTCGCCCCCAGGACTTCTCCTCGGCGCAGGCGCTGCGCCCGGACGTCCAGCCCTCACCCGCCGCCCTCGCCGTGCTCGCCGGCGGATTCGCGCCCCGTCCGACCGTCGTCTCCACCGACGGCCCCGCCCACCACCGGCACCGGGCGCCGCTCAACAGCGGCCTGTCCGCCGCCCGGACCGCGGCACTCACCCCGTACGTCACCCAGCGGGCCGAAACCCTCGCCGAGGCCTTCGCCGCCACCCTCGACACGCACGGCAGCGCCGATCTCATGACCCACTACGCGCGCCCGCTCCCCGGCGCCGTCATCGGGCATCTGCTCGGCCTGGACCCGGACGACGTGCCGACCGCCGTGCACTGCTCGTACAGCGCCGAACGGCTCCTCTTCCGCCCGCTCCCCGAGAACGGGCAGGTCGCCGCCGCCGAGGACGTCCTCACCCTCCAGCGGCTCCTCGACCGCTACGCCCGCGACCGCCGCACCCACCCCCGGGACGACCTGATCACCGGCATGGTCACCGCGCTCGCCCCCGACGCGGGCCTCGGGCCCGGACCGCGCGAGCTCACCGACGACCAGCGCTGCGAACTCGTCGCCAACCTGCAGAACCTGCTCATCGCCGGCCATCTCACCACCACCGCCCTGATCGGCACGACGCTGCTGCACCTGCTGCGCCACCGCGAGCAGTGGGAACTCCTCGTCGACCGGCCCGAACTCGTCCCGGTCGCCGTCGAGGAGGCCGCCCGCCACGACAGCCCCGTCCAGGGCTTCCGCCGTACGACCACCCGGCCGGTCGCCCTCGCGGGCACCGAACTGCCCGCCGGAGCCACCGTCTTCGTCGCGTACGGCTCCGCCAACCGCGACCCGGCCCGCCACCACGCCCCCGACGTCTTCGACCTCTCCCGGCCGCGGCCGCACCCGCGCCACCACCTCGCCTTCGGCCACGGCCCGCACGGCTGCCCCGGCGCCCAGCTCGCCCGTGTCCAACTCCAGGCCACCCTCACCGCGCTGACCCGCCGCCTGCCGGACCTGCGGCTCGCCGACCCCGCGGCCCCACCGCGGATGCGGCCCACGTTCATCCACCGCTCGCCCGAGGAACTGCTCCTCAGCCGCTGACCCCGCGCAGCCGGGGCGCCTCCGCCACCGGATCCACCGCCCCGGCTCCGGTCCCCGCCCCGACCCGGGCGGCCAGCTCGCACGCCCAGGCCACGAGCCCGGCGACATCCACCCCGTACGTCTCCGCCCCGTCCCGCACGTACCCCTCGACCCGCCCGGCCCCGCGCAGCAGCAACCGCGCCCCGCCCGTCGCGTTCCCGCGCGCCGCGTGCGTCAGCCCCACGGCCAGCTGCGCAAGCCCCTGCCACAGCTCCCGCTCATCGGCCGGCCGGGCCTTCCACGCGTCCTCGAACACCTCGTGCGCATGGAACGGCATCCCCGCGTCGAGCAGCCGCTGCGCCTCCCGCACCGTCCCCTCGGGCGTCCGCACCACCCCCTCCGGCTGCCGCGCGACCCCCTCGGCCCCGTACGCCAACGGCCGCCCGAGCCCGTCCCGCGGCCGCCCACTCCGCGCCCGCCCCTCCGCGTCCCGATCCCTGCCCGGCTCCTCGTCCATCCCCCCATTCTCCGCCGCCCCGCCCGGTGACACCCCGTGTGCTGATCCACCTCGTGAAGTGAGGTAATGTTCTCTTGCACGCCGCCGCCGGGGACAACCCGGGGACGGAAGCACCGGGACGTGGCGCAGCTTGGTAGCGCACTTGACTGGGGGTCAAGGGGTCGCAGGTTCAAATCCTGTCGTCCCGACTCGAAAGAGTCGCAGGTCAGGGGCCGTTTCAGAGCAATCTGAAACGGCCCCTGACTCGTTTCCGGGGACCGCTCGGGGACCAGCGCACTTGACCGACCGGAGCGGGGAATGGTTGATCTCCAGGAAGGGGCCGGTGGAGTGCCGGCCCCCGGGTGGTGGGCCGGGGTCAGCCGCGTAGTGCGGAGGCGAAGATTCCCGGCAGGGCGGACCAGCGGGGCGCCGCGGCGAAGTCGGCGAGGAGACGGCCCGTGGTGGCGGCGGTGCGGTTGCTGACGAACCACGGGGGCTTCGGCGACAGGGCGGGTTCGCCGTGCAGGACCGATCGCGGCGCGGGCCGGAACGGGCCGCGGACGACGGTGCGTTCCGGTGCGTCGAGCAGCAGCGCGTTGTGCACGACGCCGATCCCGCTCTGCACGTCGGCGAGAGAGTGCCCGGGGAAGGCGCCCCACGTGGCGGTCGCCGTCAGGTAGCCGACACCCGTCCACGCGTTCAACGCCACGGTCCCGTACCGGAGTTCGGTGATCGCATCGTCGAGTGAAGGACCCAGCTGCGCGATCGTGCGCGGGTGCGCGATGAGGTTCACGCCGAGCGTGCCCGTGAACCTCTCGTTCGCGGCTCGGACGGCATTCCCCAGGAACTCCGTTGTCTCGCCCGGGAGTTCCAGGACGGCCAGGACCGGCGCGAAGTACTCGGCGGTCAGTGCCGGGCCCGGATCGGCCGCGTCCAGGCCCGTGATCAGCACCCGTCCTCGACCGATGCGCTCGGAGCCGGCGTACGCATCGACGGCACCCTCCACCCGGCCGTCGCTGCCCGGGTAGTACGCGGGCCGGGCCGGGGCCTCGGACAGGGCCCGGCGCACATGCGCCAGGAAGCGGTCCTTCTGCGGCCAGTCGGAGCTGACCACGACGACCTGGCTCGCCACGCAGTTGTAGCCGCCGTTGTGCAGCTTCTGGGTGGCGATGTGCTCCGCCTGGTAGCGCAGGTCCGCCTCGGACCAGGCGCCCGGCACCACGATGGTGGGCGACACTCCGCCCAGTTCGCTGGTGACCGGCTTGTCCAGGAGCGGCGTCCCCGCCTTCTTCCGGGCCGCCCCCTCCTCGCCCGTGCCGAAGACGATCGCGTCGTGCGTCGCCGCGCTGCCGGTCATGTGGACATGGCCGACCTTCGGATGGTGCACGAGGTACGTGCCGACGTCGGCGCCACCGGTCAGGATCCGCACCGCGCCCAGCTCGATCAGCGGGGCCAGGACCCGGCTGAAGACCTCGAACAGGCCGTCCGTGACCGGGTTCAGCTTCAGAGCGACCACCCGGTTGTGCGCGTACAGCTCGTACAGCACGTCCAGGACCGGGATCGAGGTGATGTTGCCCGCGCCGAGCACCACGCCGACGCCGCCGGTCTCGGTCGGGCGGCGCTGGCCCAGGCCCGCCTGACGGCGGACTG
Source organism: Streptomyces sp. NPDC048623 (assembly GCF_040650755.1). NCBI lineage: Bacteria > Bacillati > Actinomycetota > Actinomycetes > Kitasatosporales > Streptomycetaceae > Streptomyces > Streptomyces sp. NPDC048623. The sequence goes on along the minus strand of NZ_JBEZHV010000003.1, from coordinate 398,720 downwards.
TGCCCTCGGTGACGCCCGGCGGCATCCAGACCTCGGCGCTGAAACCGCTCAGCAGCAGCTGGTCCCAGACGCTGTGCGGCAGCACCCGGACGGCGACCCGCCCGCCGGGCGCCGGGGTCACGGAGAACCCGTCGACGGGACTGCGGCCCGCCTCCAGGGCGCCGATGCTCGCGGCCAGCGCGCCCGCGGAGGTCAGCACCGGGTACGGGCCCGTGATCCACTCCTCGCCGAGCAGCGGGCTGTCCTCCGGCAGCTTCTTGTACGTGGCGGCCGCGCGCACCCACGCCTCCGCCTGCTCGGCGGTGGCCGCGTGCACCCGCTCGATCAGCTCGCGCCGCTTCGCCAGGCCACAGGCGGCCCAGGCGGCCTCGCCGCGTACCAGGTCCTCGACGGCCTGGTCGATCTCCCACACCTGCTCGACGGACGGCTGGAGAGTCGTCATCACACGGCTCCCTTGATGAGGTCCGCGGCCTTCTCCGAGGCCATGATCACGGGCGCGTTGGTGTTGCCGCGCGGGACCGTCGGGAAGACGGAGGCGTCGACGACCCGCAGGCCGTCCACGTCGCACACGCGCAGCTCGGGGTCGACCACCGAGCCGATGGCGCAGGTCGAGGTGGGGTGGTAGAGCGTCTGCCCGATCCGCCGCGCCCAGGCGAGGATGTCGGCCTCGGAGTCGGAGGCCGGCACGTCGAACGGCCCCGTGACCAGGTCGGCCACCGCCTGCTGCGCCGCGACCTCCAGGGCGATCCGCACGCCGGCCACGATGCACTCCTGGTCCTCGCGCGACACCAGGTAGTTGTGCACGATCCGGGGCGCGGCGTGCGGCAGCGGGGAGCGCAGCGTCACCGCGCCGCGGCTCGTCGGGGCGAGCACGAGCGGGCCGAAGGCGAAGCCGTGCTCGGTGGCCGCGCCGAGCCCCTCCTGGTGGAAGAGCACGGGAGCGGCGTGGAACTGCACGTCAGGGGCGTCCAGTTCGGGACGGCTGCGGAAGAAGCCGCCGGCCTCGCCGATGTTCGAGGTCAGCGGGCCGCGTCCCTCGCTCTGCAGCAGCGCCGCGTTCTCCGGGGACGCCGCGCTGATCAGCGACTCGGCGTCCGTGCGGAAGTTCAGCATCGCCATGTAGTGGTCCTGCAGGCCCTGACCGACCGGCAGGTCGCGTACGACCTCGATGCCGAAGGCCGACAGCTGGGCGGCGGGCCCGATCCCGGAAAGCATCAGCAGCTTCGGGGACTCGTAGGCGCCGGCGGACACGATCACCTCGCGCTCGGCGCGGACGACCTCCAGGGCGCCGGCGCGCTCGACCTCCACGCCCGTGGCCCGGCCGTTCTCGACCACCACGCGGCGGGCATGGGTGGAGGACAGCACGGTGAGGTTCGGCCGCTCCAGGGCGGGGTGCAGGTAGGCGACGGACACGCTGCAGCGCAGGCCGCCGCGCTGGGTCAGCTGGTAGCGGCCGACGCCGAACTGCTCCTCGCCGTTGAAGTCGTCGTTCGCCTTGTACCCGGCCTGCTGGGCGGCCTGCACGAAGGCCGAGGACAGCGGGTGCCCCGAGCGGCCGTCGCTGACGGTCAGCGGACCGCCGACGCCGTGGTAGGCGTCCTCGCCGCGCTCGTTGTCCTCCGCGCGCCTGAAGTACGGCAGGACGTCGTCGTAGCCCCAGCCCGTGGCGCCGTTCGCGGCCCAGCCGTCGTAGTCGGCGCGGGCGCCGCGGATGTAGATCATGGCGTTGATCGAGCTGCAGCCGCCGAGCACCTTGCCCCGGGGCAGGTACGCCCGGCGTCCGCCGATGCCCGGCTCCGGGTCGGTGTCGAGGTCCCAGTCGAGCGCGGACTTGAACAGCTGCGGGAAAGCGGCCGGGATGTGGATCTCCTGGGCGGTGTCGGCGCCGCCCGCCTCGATGAGGGCCACCCTGACCCCGGGGTCCTCGGACAGTCGCGCCGCCAGGACGCAGCCCGCGGATCCGGCACCGACGATGACGTAGTCGTACATGTTCATTCCGTCCCTTGAATGAAGAGTGCGTGGTTACGAAGCGTTGTGTCGCGGTGGACGCGACGGGTCGAGGCAGCGCGTCAGGAAGGCGAGCTGGTCGGCGAGCGCCCGTTTCTGCCACTCGCCGTCGTAGACGTCGAAGTGGTCGACGGGGTACTCGCTGATCTCCGCCCACGACCCGGCCTTCCGGGCGGCCTGACGGGCGGCGTCCGGCGGCGCCACGTGGTCGTCGGTGCCGATCTGCAGCAGGATCGGACAGTCCACGCGGCGGGCGTAGGCGGTGGGCCGGTTGAGTCCGACCGCAAGGGCAGCCCGTGCGCAGACCTCGTTGCGCCAGGTCGGGCCGGCCATCGTGACGGCGATCCGGTCGGCGAGCGGCGTCGTCATCATGGCCGCCGTCCCGGGGTGTGCCACGACCGGCAGGTGGTGGGGGGCCAGCCCGGTGACGGCACGGGCGGCGTCCCACAGGCCGTGTCCCGTGAGTCGCAGCAGCCGGCCGACCCCGGCGTGGCGTAGGACGTGGCCCAGCGTGGCCAGGCCGTCCACCGCCGGCGTCAGCGAGACGACCGCCGCGATGCGCCCGTCCTGTGCCGCGACCGGGAGGACATGACCGCCGGCGTACGACGTCCCCCACAGCGCGATCCGGTCCGGGTCGACGCCGGGCAGTCGGCGGGCGGCCGCGAGGGCGGCGTGGTAGTCCTCCCGCTGGCGGCGGACCGAGACGTTCTGTCGGGGCGTGCCCTCGGAGGCGCCGAAGCCGCGGTAGTCGAAGACGAACGCGTCGATGCCGGCCTCGGCGAAGCCCTCGGCGTAGGCGAGGAGCCCGCTGTCGCGGGTGCCGCCGAAGCCGTGGGCCATGACCACGCAGGGGCGGCCGCCAGGCCCGGCCGGCGCGGCGCTCGTGGCCGGCAGGTGCCAGGCGGCGCACCGTACGCCGTGGCTGGTGAAGGTGAGGTCCTTCTTCATCGTGATCCCTCCGGGCGGGCGGCCGACAGCACGGCGCCGGCGGTGGTGAACCTCAGCCCGCTGTCCTCGACCGGCCCCTCGCGCAGCCGCTTGACGTCCTTCTCGTACGCCATCTCGACCGTCCACGGTCCGCGGGTGCCCGCCCACGGGAACCGCGCGATGCCGCGCTGGACGTAGTTCGACTTCAGGTCGAGGTACGGCACCCGCTCCAGGTACCGGTCGTCGAGGACCGGCTCGACGGTGCTGTGTCCGTGGAGGTCCATGTGGTCGAGCAGGCGGCAGAAGTGCTCGCAGACCAGGTCGACCTTGAGCGTCCAGGAGAGGTTCGTGTAGCCGAGCGCGAACACCAGGTTCGGCACGCCGGAGAGCATCATCGCCTTGTACGCCGTCGTGTCCGACGGATCCACCGGGCGGCCGTCGACGCTCAGCCCGATCTTGCCGAACGGCAGCATGGTGAGCCCGGTCGCGGTCACGATGATGTCGGCGGCCAGCTCCTGACCGGACTCGAGCAGGATGCCCGTCTTGGTGAACCGGTCGATCCGGTCCGTGACGACCGAGGCCCGACCGGCCGAGATGGCCTTGAACATGTCGCCGTCGGGCACCACGCACAGCCGCTCGTCCCACGGGTCGTACCGCGGGGTGAAGTGGGTGTCCACGTCGAAGTTCTTCGGCAGCCGGCGGCGCACGTCGGCGATCAGCAGCCTGCGCATCAGCCTCGGCGCCCGCCGGCACACCTTGTACATCCCGCGGGTCACCGCGATGTTCTTGCGCCGGACGATCGGCTGGGCACGCCGGTGGCCGAGCAGGGCGTTGAGCGCGTTCGTGACCGGGTCCGCGGCGGGCGCCGAGAAGATGTAGCTCGGCGAGCGTTGCAGCATGGTGACGTGGCCTGCCGTGCGCGCCATCGACGGGATGAGCGTGACGGCCGTGGCGCCGCTGCCGATCACGACCACGCGCTTGCCGGTGTAGTCGAGCCCCTCCGGCCACTGCTGCGGGTGGACGATCTGTCCCTGGAAGTCCTCGACGCCGTCGAACACGGGGGTGAAGCCCTGGTCGTGGTCGTACATGCCGGTACCCAGGAACAGGAAGCGCGCCGTGAACCTCGCCTTCTTGCGGGTGTGCGCATGCTGTGCGGTGACGGTCCACCGTCCCTGCACGGAGGAGAACTCCGCGCCGACCACCCGGTATCCGTAACGGATGTGCTCGGCGAGCCCGTTCTCGGCGACGGTCTGCTTCAGATAGTCCAGGATGATGTGCCCGTCGGCGATGGACTTGCGGTGCGTCCAGGGCTTGAAGCCGAAGCCGTACGTCGGCATGTCCGAGTCCGACCGGATGCCGGGGTACCGGAACAGGCTCCAGGTGCCGCCGAGGGTGTCACGCGCCTCCAGGACCGTGAACGAGGTCCCCGGGCGGCGGGCTTTGAGGTGGGAGGCCGCGCCGATGCCGGAGATTCCCGCGCCGATGATCAGCACATCGACGTGCACGGGCTTCGTCTGGTGGGTGGTCGTGTCTGTCACTGGTGTCTCCTGAACCGTCAACTCGATCCCTCGCCGATGCGCACCGACCTGGGCGACGCGGAGTGACAAGGGGGTGTGACCTGGCAACTGCTACGATCTGGAATCGTGTTCGAGCAAAACCCGGCAACTCAGGCGTCGAGCCGTCCGGCACAGCGCCGCGGAGTGGAGCGCAGACGGGCGATCGTCGACGCCGCCGAGGCCCTGCTCGTCGAGCAGGGCTACGAGGGGGCGACCCTCAAGGCGGTCAGCGAGCGGGTCGGCATTCCGATCACGTCCGTGTACCACTACTTCTCCGACCGCCATGAGGTCGAGGCCGTGCTTCTGCAGCGGCACATCGGAGCGCTCGACGCGATCGTCGCCGCCCTGTTCGACGAGCCCGGACCGGCCACGCTCCGCGACGCCGTCGACGCCGTCGTCGACGCGCTCCTGAACTACTTCCGCAGTCACCGGGACTGCGCCGAGGTCTGGTTCTCCGGACGCAGCGAGCGGATCGACGAACTGGTGCGCGAGTTCGACCGGGTGCAGGGGGAGCGGGTCCGTTCCTTCCTCGTCGAGCAGCAGCTCCTCGTCGACGACACCCCTGCGCTCGTCGTGCAGCTCGCCTTCGAAGCCGGCAACAGGCTCTTCGACGTCGCGTTCCGCACCGTGCCGACCGGCGACGACGTGACGATCGACGAGGCGCGCCGCTTCATCACCGCCTACCTCGATACGTACTCCGTGCCGCCGGAGACGCGCGACTGACGGACCGCCGTCCGTCAGACCGACTCGACGATCTCCTTGCGAGGGGTGCCCACGCGCTCGAGGGCGGTGTAGAAGGCCTGGGGATCGGCCCAGTCCTCGGGGGCGAAGGAGCCGGTGCGCTTTCCGGCCTCGTCCAGGGCGAGGAGCATGAAGGCGGCGCAGGCGGTGCCGGTGAGGCCGCCCATGCTGTTGACCAGGTAGAGGTCGGGTCCGCTGATGGGGGTGCGGCGAATGGCGACGGCAGGGATGCCGTCGCGGGTGCCGGTGACCCGGGCGAGGAGGCCTCCGCGCCACGGGTAGCGCTGACGGAGGGTGGACTTGGCGAGGAACTTGATCATCTCGCCGGTCTGCATCTCGCCGCGCCTGATCTGTCCCTTCATGCCCTTGAGGGTGTGGCGCAGGCCGGTGACGTTGGTGAAGCGGTTGTGGAGGACCTCCTGGATGTAGTCCACCGCCTCCTTCACGGTCATCTTGTCGTTCTGGATGGCGAGTCCGAGACCGCGGGCGAGACCGTTGAAGGGCATGGGGTCCAGGCCGCCGAGACAGCGGATGCGCTTGGCCTGGGGGTACTTGCGCGGCAGGGTGACGGGCTCGGGGTGGGCCGTCTCGTAGAGGAGGGTGTCGCCCATGCCTCCGCCCATCGGCATGATGGCGGTCTCGACGTAGGAGTCGTGGACGACGGGGCCGCCGTTCTCCCAGGTGAGGCACTCGCCGGCGGCGATGTGCATGAGGTGTTCGAGGACGGCGCGGCCGACGTTGGGGCGCTCGTCGCCGACGACCCAGCCGAGTTCGATGTTCTCGACGGTGTCGAGCTCGCTCGCGGCGTCGACGGCGAGGACGTTGCTCATGCCGGGAGAGGCGCCGCAGCCGACGTAGATCGGGATGCCGGCCTCCTTGGCCTTGCCGGCCAGCGACAGCGCGTGGGTGGTGCTCTCGACGTCGTCGTCGAAGTCGAGGTAGGGCACACGGGCCTCGAGACACGCCTCGATCACCGGCTCCGAGGTGCGGATGTAGGGGCCCGCGCCCAGGACGACCAGGGCGGCGCCGTTGATCACGTCGAGCAGGTTCTCGCGGTTGTACAGGTCGAGGCGGCGGACGGTGGCGAGGCCGGCGGGGAGCCTCTTCGCCAGCGGCTCCAGGAGCTCGGGCCGGATGTCGCAAAGGGTGAGGTTCCAGTCACCTTCGGCCTTCGCGAAGCGCTCGATGGCCAGCCGGCACATCTCACCCGCGGCTCCGATGAAGACGACTCGCTGCGTCATGGCATCTCCGTTCTGCTGGTCGCCGCTGGACTGCGCGGCGACGTACGTATGGCTCATAGCTGCCGCAGTGCCGCGGCCGATGCGTGTTTCTGGGGAATGCCGCCGGACGGTGCGGCGGTGTGCTTGTCGCGGGTCTCGTCGGCTCTGGCCGAGGGCGCGAGATGCAAACTCGAATTGATTCGAGTTTAGCTGTCGGTGGGGTGCCGTCAAGGTCTCGTTGTGGGTGAGGCCAACTCTTTACGGACGGCGTGTGGGGGGGGCTTGGACGTGGCGTCAGAGCGCCGCGCCGGCCTCCTTCGCGGCGCGCTCGCCGGCCTGGATCGCTCCCTCGATGTACCCCTGGTACGCGGTCGCCGACTCGGTGCCCGCCCAGTGGATCCGGCCCACCGGATTGCGCAGGGCATCCGTGTACTGGGTGAGCAGACCCGGCGGGGCCGTGCTCACGCAGCCGTCGATCCAGGGCTCGTGGGCCCAGTCCTGCTCCAGGAAGCGGAGGGGATGCGCCGCCTCGGGGCCGAACAGCGTCACCATGTCGGCGAGGAACGCGGCCCGGCGCTCACGGGGGTCGTCGAGGACCTTGTCGCTCCAGGTGTGGCCGGGACCGGAGCCCGCGGTGCCCATGAACGTCAGAAGGATGCCGACACTGCCGTCGGGCGGCGAGTTGTCGACGACGAAACGAGCGAACGGCAGGTCGGTCATCGCCGACCCGTTGAGCCCCTTGGCCCGCCAGAACGGCTTCTCGTAGACCAGGAACAGCTTGCTCTCCGTGCCGTTGTGCCACTTGCGCTGCAGCGACGTGCGACGGGCGGGAAGATGCGGGGTGAAGCTGATGCGTTCGGCGTCCGCCGGCGACATGGCGACGATCACCTGCTTGCAGCGCACGTCGGCCTTCGCCGACCTGACGAGGACGTCCCCGTCCCGTCGGCGGATCTCGCCGACCGGCGAGGCGAGCACCACCCGGTCGCCGAGTTGCTCGGCCATCTTCAGGGAGATCCGCTGCGTGCCGCCGACCACGCGTGACTCCTGGGCGCCCCCGGTCGTGGAGATCATGTGCTCGATCCCGGCGGCACCCGCGATGTGGAAGAGAGTCATGAGGAGCGAGGTGTTGTGCGGGTCCTCCCCTTGGATGACCGTGAACGCGAGCGTGAACAGCCACTTGGACTCTTCCGTGGCGGCGTTCGTGTCGAGCCAGTGCCCGAAGGTCGTGGCGTCCCATTCGACGGCGTTCTTCGCGTTCCACGGGGCGTCCACGGGGACGGTCGCGGCCATCTTCTCCAGGGTCGCCGCCAAGCGGCCGAAGTCCTCGAGCGCCTTCGCCGGCAGGGCGGGGACCGATCCGGTGAACTCCTGTCGCACGCCCTTGCGGTGGAGCAGTGACTTGCCGTCGACATAGGTCTTGAAGGTCTTCAGACCGAGCTCGTCGAGGAGCGCGAAGAGGCGGTCCTGGCCCGGGCCGACCCACTGCCCGCCGCCCTCGGTGATGACGCCCTTGCCGACGCTGAGGTTGAGGGTCCGGCCCCCCACCCGGCCGTCGGCCTCCAGGACGATCACCGAGCGGCCGGCCTGGACCAGGCGTCGGGCCGCGGTGAGGCCGGAGACACCGGCCCCGACGATCGCCACGTCCACGCTGGACTGCTTGACGGGCCCCGGGGGCGTCGCGGAGGCGGGAGAGACGCGTCCGAGCGCGAATCCCGCGCCGATGGCCGCGGCCCCGCCGCCGGCCAGCATGACGCGCCGTGGGATGCCGCTCTTGTCCTGCCCTGTCGTCTCTGTCATGGGTGCTCTTCTCCTTGCTGCGAATTTCTGGGGAGGGGAAGGAGATACGTGCGGCAGTCGGAGGCCTAGCGCAGCGGGGCGCCCCATCGGACCTGCTCACGCAGGCGGTTCTTCAGGAGCTTGCCGCCCGCGTTGCGCGGCAGTGCCTCGGCGACGACCGTCGCGTACTGGGGGATCTTGAAGTCGGCGAGGTGGTCCCGGCAGTGGGCGATCACGGCATCGACGTTGATCCGGTCCTGGTCGGTGAAGAGGACGGCGCCGACCTTCTCGCCCATCACGTCGTCGGGCACGGCGAGGACGGCGGCGTCGGTGACGCCCGGGGCGGACAGCAGGACGGCCTCGACCTCCACGCTGGAGATGTTCTCGCCGCCGCGGTTGATGATGTCCTTGCTGCGGTCGACGATGTGGACGCGGCCGGCGTCGTCGACGCGGACGATGTCACCGGTGCGCAGCCATCCCCCGCCGGCTACGCCCTCACTGGCGGGGGTGCCCCCACTGTCGACGATCGTCTCCTCGGTGGCCTCCGGCCGGTTCCAGTACCCCGTGGTCACGGTGGCACCGCGGACCACCAGCTCGCCGACGCTCGGGTCGTCCCCGACCGGTACGACGCCGATGTCCACCGACGGCACCGCGTACCCCACGGAATCCGCGTGTTCGACCGCGTCCTCGTCCGGCAGGACGGTGATCAGCGAGGCCGTCTCGGTCATGCCGTAGCCGTTGATGAGCCGGGCCTGCGGGAAGGCGGCCTTCAGTGCCTTCACGAGCGACGGGGCGATCGGAGCGCCTCCGTACGCCGCCCAGCGCACCCCGGACACCTCGGCGCCGGCGAAGCCCGGATGCCGCAGCAGGAGCGAGTACACGGCGGGCACGGTGACCACGAAGGAGATCCGCTCGGCCGACAGCGCCTCCGTCAGCCGCGGCAGATCGAGCGCCGGCATGATCACCGACGTCCCGCCGAGGTACGCGGCGACCGTGAACTGCGAGTTGCAGGCGGTGACATGGAACAGCGGCACGGAGATCAGGGTGCGCAGGTCCGCACCGATCTCGCCCGGGATGCCGAGACATCGGATCAGGTTCTCGGCGTTGGTGAGGAACGCGCGGTGCGTGGTCGGTACGCCCTTGGGGCGCCCCGTCGTGCCCGAGGTGTAGAACAGCGCGGCCACGTGGGAGGGTTCGACGCCGTCCGCCACGTACGGTGCGCCGTCCGGCAGCGGGGTGTGCGCCGCCAGATCGACCTTCACGCCGGCGTCGCCGAGCACGAAGTCCACCTCCGGGTCGGCTGACCGGGTGTTCACCGCCACGGCGATGCCGCCGGCCAGGACCGTGCCCCAGAAGGCGAGCGCCCAGTCGGTTCCCGCCGGATACCGTACGGCCACCCGGTCGCCGGGCTGCACGCCCGCGGCCCGCAGACCACCGGCGACCCGCGAAGCGCGCTCCCACAGCTGGGCGTAGGTCAGGCGTCCCGCGCCGAGTTCGACGACCGCTTCGACCTCCGGGCGTGCGTCGACGTGGGCCCGGAGCATGTCCAGAAGCGTCGCGGGCAGATCCGAGTGGCCCGGGACGCCGTCGGCGTCCCTCACGACGCCCTGCCGCGGGAAGGGGTTGTGCGAGCGCGGGATCTCGCTGACTTCAAGGGCCATGGGGCTCTCCAAGGAGTGTGCGGGGGCGGCGAGTGCCGTGTGCCGATGCGACCGGAGCGCTGACCCGACCGGCAGGCGGTGGCCGTCTCGTACCCGTGCCGCGGAAGGCGCATCGTGGGCGCTGGGCACCGAGGGTCGGGGCTCGGGATTCAAACTCGAATTGATTCGAGTTTACCTGCCGGCGGGGCGCCGTCAAGGTCTCTCGGGCAGGGGGGCTTGCGGGGGCCCGTTCGGTGCGAGCCGGGTGTCCCGTCGTCGCCACGTCGCTCGATTCCGCTGCTCATCGTCCAGTGGAGGGCCGGTGGGATCACTGCCGCGCTGCTCATCGGTGGGACCCCGGGGACCTGCTCGCGGCGGCGGTCGACGGGAGCGCGTCGCCCCAGGGCTATCTGAAGCCCGGGCAATGGGCGCACACGGCGGGTCTCGGTCCGCTCAACACGCTCAGCGACCACATGATCGTCATCCTCGGAACGGCCTTGATGCCCCACCTGATCCTGCGCGTGGGCGCCTCCCGCTCCGGGACCTCGGCGCGGCGCTCCATGGGCATCGCCTCGGGGCTGGTGGGAGTCTTTGAGCCAGAAGCAGATCGACACGTTCGCCGATGATGCTGTGCTGGGAGGTGTACGAGTTACGGGGGCGTGCGCATGAGCGTGAACCACGGGGTGAACAAGGTCAGGTTCCCGGCGCCAGTCATGGCCGGCTCGCGGGTACGGGCCGGCGTCGAGCGGCGCGAAGTGACCGCCGTCGGCGGGGCCACCAGGTCGTCACCCGGATCACCGTCGAACGCGAAGGCGGCTGACGAGGTGTCGACGCGCAGCGCGTGGCGTCCGGAGGATGTGCAGGCGGCGAAGCCGCACTGACGCAGTGCCCGGCACAGATCAGTCGGTCAGCCGGCATACCCGGTTGTCGTCTGTTACCTCGTACACGTCGATGCGCAGGAGCTGGCGGACGTGGGCCGGGACGCGAGTGGCGGCTTTGGCGGAGGAGGACGGTACGACGAGGGCGTAGCGGGTGTGTGGGTTCTGGCTCGTCATGCGGCGTAGTAGTTGGCCGTATGCGATGTCGGCGTCGATGCCCTTCTCGCTGGTGCGGCCCTTGGCCTCGCAGATCAGCCGTTCCTGGCCGCGTACGGCTTCCAGGTCGGTCCACCGGTCCGTGGGATCGACGGGTGTCCAGCCGCCGGTCAGGAGCCAGGTGCGGAAGGTGTCGGTGACCCGGTCCTCGTCACTCTTGCGAGCCAGGATCTTCCGCAGTGCTGCGAGGTCGGACTCTTCGGTGCGGCGCAGTCGTCCGCGACTGTCCGCATCCAGATCGGCGGGGCGGATGACGACGAGGCGCAGCCCGTGCGCGGGAATCTCCGTATCGCGCCGGGCGTCGTACAGGGCTCGCTGCCGGCCACGGTGGACGCCGCTGACCGTGAGGCGGTCCGGCTTGTCGAAATGAGGCGTCGGCTGGTCGTGCTGCAGTTCGCGGTACTCGACCACCAGCTGATGCCCGGGCCAGTAGGCGTCGACCGGAAGTCTGACTCGTCGGCCGCCTGCTCCGGGGTCTCCCAGCAGCCAGTCGAACCTGTGCTGCATCAGGGCCGCTTCCCCGAGGATGTGGTCGCACAACCCGATGACGTACGTCTCGTCGCTGACATCTCTCGTTGCCATGACGAGGCATCCTTTCACCACCCACGGGCCGACGGCACAGACTCGGCAAACTACACCTGGGTGTATCCGACGGCCTGTGCGACCCAGCCGTAGCGTTCGCCGGTGCCTGGAACCACTGGTCCAACTTGCCCAGAACGAAGGCACCGAGAGCCTTCTCGTCAGCGAACGTTCCGGGGCGTGGCAGCAATGCTTTCTGTCCGTACCGCACTCGCCCGACGGTACGGTGGGGACTACAGCTGTTGGCGCAGAGTCCATGAGATGTCGTAGTCCACATGATCGCGGTAGGCCATCACCAGTGCCTGTACCGCCTGACGGAGGGCGTCGCGTGCGGGGCCGGGTGCGGCTTGTTCGTACTGATCCAGCACCATACGGCGCGCTTCGATGTTCGCCACGGCTGACATCGGCCCCCAGGTGGCGATCTGTTCGGCAACATCCCGCAGCGGACAGGCGACGACCAGCTCGTCGTGGTCGTCGACGACCCTCTGGCTACGGGCCGGCCAATGGCGCCAATGGGTGACACCCGCGGCTCCGGCAGTGGCCTCCTCCTCGTCAAGGCGAGCAAGAAGGAACGCGACCATCGGGTCGTGGTCACGTTCATCGGGGTCGGCCGAGAATCTGCGGGGCCCGAGGGCAGGGTCGTCGTCGGGGCAATAGGTGAGCCAGCCGTTTTCACCACGGACCAGAATGCCGCCACCCGGCGGCACAAAGGTCGCGCACAACTCGGCGGCGCACAGAGCGCCGTACCTATTGCTGGTCGCCATCCCCGTCGCCCTCCCCGACTCATCCGGTGCGCCGCCACAGTAGCTGGTCGAGGGGGAACGGGTGCTCTGGGACGCCGGCTTCGAGGGGCGAAGCAGAAGCCGAGTTCGCACGAGGTGTCGGCCGGACCATGGGAAGGGGCCGCGTGGGGATCGTTTTCAGGGCTTCGGGACGGTGTTGATGTAGTCGGTGCCGGTGCTGTGGAAGCCGTCCACCGTCTTCTGGACGTCCGCAAGGGAGACGGCCTCGTCGGCCTTGTAGTAGACCCAGTCGACCTTCATGTCCCAGGTGCGCGGGCCGCCGGTGAAGGGGAGGTCGATGAGCCAGTTGCTGAAGTGGATGTCCATCTGCTCGCGCGGGACGTACTTGCCGGAGCTGGTGAACAGCTCCTCGCCGTCCAGGGAGTAGGTGACCTTTCCGCCCATGGTGGTGATCATCATGGTGTGCCAGCCGTCGAGGCGCCGCTCGAGGGTGTCGTGGACCCGGTCCGGCGGGTCGGCCTTGTACCAGCTGACGTTGTCGAGCTGCGGACCCGCCGAACCCCAGCCGCCGTTCGGCAGGTACTCGAAGTCGAGTTCGCTGTAGTTCTCCGAGGAGTCCGAGGGGGAGATCGGGAAGAAGGTCTGGACGACGTGGTCGCCGTCGCGGCCGCTCGTGGGCCGGTCGCTGAGGCGGACCCGGGCGGCGAAGGTTCCCGTGAGGAAGTTCCGGCTCGTGGTCTGCACCTCGGCCTGCGTGGTGCCCTGCTCGGTGCCGTCGGTGGAGGAGCGCAGTCGCAGGACCCTGCCTCCCTCGGCGGCCGGGTCGGAGGGGAAGGCCGCGCCGTCGGCGCTCCAGGTGTTCTTGATCCCCGGGCCGCCCGCACCGGTACGGATCTCCCAGCCGTGCGCGGCGAGGGAAGGGTCGTCGGCGCCGGTGTAGTTGAAGTTGTCGAACAGGGTTCCCGGCGGTCCGGTGGGCGTCGGCGAGGACTCCCGCGCGGACTCCCGCGCGGGCGCGGCGGCGTCGGCGCCCCCACCGGCCGCGGGGCCGGCGGAACACGCGGCGAGGACGCACAGGAGGGCGGGCAGCGTGAGCGCCGTCCACGCACGGCGACGAGAGGTGCGGAGGGGCTGGCTCACACAGGCTCCTTGGGGCGTAGAGGCGGTGTCTGGACACGCCCGTTGCGTGTGGATCAATCGCTGATCGCATGAATCGAGCGGTCATCCTAGCGAAGGATTCAAGCCACCCCGCCGTGTGTTCGCGACCCGGTCACCCAAGGGTCGGGAGGTGCCCGTCGACATACCGATCCGGTTACGACATTCGATCGGATCATGTCAAAAGGGGATATCGCACACCAATCGATCAGGGTCATCCGATACGGTCCGCTCTACGCTTCACCGATCTCCACACCCTGCACAAAAAGGCCACACATGATGCGCCAAGTCGCCACATCCTCCAGGCGCGGATCGGTCCACCCGGCACAGCCCGGCGTGGCTGAATCACGTCATGAGGAGCCTGTTCCGGCGCCGGTGTTCGTCGATCAGTCGGGTCTGCGCAGCCGCCTCTTCCGGCGCTTCGGCTGGCCGGTCTCCGTGGTCGGCGCGATCCTGGCGGCCGCCATGGGCAGCAGCCTGATCGGTATGCAGTCGGACGCCCCGGCGATGGGGATACCGCCGAAACCCTCGTTCTTGCCCACCAGGGGACCCTTGTCGCCCCTGTGGCCCTGAAGGGCGCGGTCCGCGACACCCCGCCCGAAGAGTCCGGCCGTCACGCCGAATGCCGTGACATTCCACGACATACCGCGCCCGTCGTGCCGCACCCGGAGCGACGCCTGCGGGCCGGCCGAGCGTGCCTGATCGTCCGCACCACCCATCTCCAGGAGCGCCCTTGTCCCGCCACCAGCGTCGTCGGCAGTCCCTGCTGAGGCCACGCCGACTGGCTGCGCCGCCGCTGCGCTTCTTCATGCCGCTGTCCCTGCTGGCCTGCCTGCTCGCGCTCCTCGTCCTGCGCGGCCTCGCCACCAACGAGGTGTTCCACGACACCCGGATCGCGACCTCGGTCGACAAGACGACCGTGCCGGTGAACCTGCTCAAGGGCGGCCCGATCATCGACGCGCGCGGCGACAAGAACAAGCGCCCGGTGAGCTATCGGGTCCCCGACCACACCGTGGTCCTCAGTTTCGACGACGGCCCGTCGCCGGAGTGGACCCCGAAGATCCTGAAGGTGCTCGCGGACCACGACGTCCGCGCGGACTTCTTCGTGACCGGCGCGATGACCACGCGCCACCCGGAGCTGATCCGGCAGATCGTCGCGGGCGGCCACGAGATCGGCGTGCACACCTTCACCCACCCCGACCTGGCCTACCAGTCCCACGCCCGGATCGGCTGGGAGCTGGCGCAGACGCAGCTGGCGCTGGCCGGCGTCGCGGGCGTCCACAGCGCGCTGTTCCGCCCGCCGTACTCGTCCGACGCCTCGGCGCTCGACGACTGGAACTACCCGGTGATCAAGTACGTGGGTTCCCAGGGCTACCTCACCGCGTTCATCGACCGCGACACCGACGACTGGAAGCGTCCCGGCGTCGACGCGATCGTCAAGGCGGCGATGCCGCGCAAGCCCGGCGCGGGCGAGCTGATCCTGCTGCACGACGCGGGCGGCGACCGTGCCGAGACCCTCACCGCGCTCGAGCAGATCATCGTGAAGCTGCAGGGCGAGGGCTACCGCTTCGCCACCGTCTCCGAGGCGCTCGGCGCCACCAACGCCACCGTGCCCGTGCACGGCTACCAGCTGTGGGCGGGCAAGTGTTTCATCTGGGCCAGCCAGGCCGCCGTGCTCACCCTGCCGGTGCTGGTCTCCCTCCTCGCCGTCGTCGGCTTCCTCAACTTCGGCCGGTTCGCGCTCATGCTCGTCCTCGCGCCGCTGCACGCCCGGCGCTCCCGGCGGCGGGACGCGTGGGGGCCACCCGTCACCGAGCCGGTCACCGTCCTCGTCCCGGCCTACAACGAACGCGAGTGCATCGCGAACACCCTCAACTCGCTGGCCGCCAGTGACTATCCGATCGAGGTCATCGTCATCGACGACGGCTCCACGGACGGCACCGCGGACATCGTCGAGGCGATGGCCCTGCCGTTCGTCCGCCTGATCCGCCAGGTCAACGGCGGCAAGTCCAGCGCGCTCAACACCGGCATCGCGGCCGCGTCGCACGACATCGTCGTGATGATGGACGGCGACACCGTCTTCGAGCCGTCCACCGTGCGCGAGCTGGTCCAGCCGTTCGGCGACCCGGGCATCGGCGCGGTCGCGGGCAACGCCAAGGTCGGCAACCGCGAGAGCCTGATCGGCGCCTGGCAGCACATCGAGTACGTCCTCGGCCACAACCTGGACCGCCGGATGTACGACATGCTCAACGTCATCCCGACCATCCCCGGCGCGGTCGGCGCCTTCCGCAAGGAGGCCCTGCGGCGGGTCGGCGGGATGAGCGACGACACCCTCGCCGAGGACACCGACATCACCATGGCGGTGCTCTGCGACGGCTGGCGGATCGTCTACGCCGAGCGCGCCCGCGCCTGGACCGAGGCCCCCGCCAGCATCCAGCAGCTCTGGTCCCAGCGGTACCGCTGGAGCTACGGCTCCATGCAGGCGATGTGGAAGCACCGGCGCGCCGTGACCTCCCGCGGCCCGGCCGGGCGCTTCGGCCGGATCGGACTGCCGCTCGTCGTGATGTTCGGCGTGGTCGCCCCGCTGCTCGCGCCGCTGGTCGACATGTTCCTGCTGTACGGCGTGCTGTTCGCCGACGCCCCGATCACCCTCACCAGCTGGGGCGGCTTCATCCTGATCCAGGCCGTGCTGTCCTGGTACGCCTTCCGGCTCGACGGCGAGAAGCCCCTGCATCTGATCAGCCTGCCGATCCAGCAGGTGGTCTATCGGCAGCTGATGTACATCGTCCTGTTGCAGTCCGCGATCACGGCGCTGACCGGCGGCCGGCTGCGCTGGCAGAAGCTCCGGCGCACCGGCGAGGTCGCCGCACCGGTGGAGGCCTGACCATGACCGCATCCTTCGAGTTCGGGAGCGCCCAGGACACCCTCCGGCTGCGCGTCCCGCCCGTTCCGCGACGGGAGCCCCAGCGGGAGCCGGAGCCGGAGCCGGAGCCGTCGGCGCCGTCCCCGCGCAAGGGCGGCCGGGACCGCTATCTCGACCTGCTGCGCGCGCTTGCACTGGTGCGCGTGGTGCTCTACCACAACTTCGGCTGGTTCTGGCTGCCCGTCGTCTTCCCGTCGATGGGCGTGATGTTCGCGCTGGCCGGGTCGCTGATGGCACGCTCGCTCAGCCGTCCCGCCCTGGGCGTCATCCGGGGCCGCCTGCGCCGGCTGCTGCCGCCGATGTGGCTGTTCGGCGCGGTCATGCTCACCGTCGAGATCGCCGACGGCTGGGGGCCCGAGGCCGAGGGCCACCCCGACTGGTGGTGGGGCAAGCTGCTGTTCTGGATCGTGCCGCTGAGCACTCCGCCGTACGCCGAGTCGCTGAACGGTTTCGACCATCTTGTGGGGCACGGCTGGGCGGTGCAGGTCATCGTCCCGCTCTGGTACCTCCGCGCGTACCTCTGGTACGTCCTGCTCTCACCGTTGATGCTGTGGGCGCTGCGCCGGATGCCGGTGGTGACGCTGTCCGCGCCGCTCGCGCTGGCGATCGTCATGAACACGTTCTTCATCGACCAGGAGTTCATCTACAGCCGGGTCTGGGAGACCGTCAGCGACTTCGCCACCTTCGGCTCCTGCTGGATCCTCGGCATGGCACACCAGGAGGGCCTGCTCAAGAAGATCCCGCAGTATGTCGTGCCGTCCGTCGCGCCGCTGATCATGGTGGCCGGCTGGTGGTACCTGCAGACCCGACCGGTCGATCCGACCGTGCACACCGACATCGAGAGCTGGCCGATAGCCCAGGCCCTGTGGTCCTTCGGCTTCGTCGCCCTCCTGCTCCACGTCAGTCCCTCCTGGGAACAGTGGCCCCGACCGCTGGAACGCTGGAACGGCCTGATCAGCCTGCTCAACGCACGCGCTGTCAGCGTCTACCTCTGGCACGAGGCCGCGCTGGTGGCGGCCATCCCGCTGATCGACCCCCTCTGGTCCGTCGGCTTCTTCTACGAGCACTTCCAGTGGCTGCTGACCAGCCAGTGGTTTCCGCTGATGGTGGCGATCCCACTGATCGGCCTCCTTGTGCTGACCTTCGGCTGGGTCGAGGACGTGGCCGCGAAGCGCTCTCCGCGCCTCTTCCCGTACCCGCGCCGCGTGCGGGGCAGGCGCCGGGCCGGCGCCTGACACGGGCCGTCCGGCCCGCTCCCCTCGCACCGAGGCGGCCTTGCGCGCCCTGCGGCTGCTCACGACCGCCCCGTCGGGCAATGTGGGATGGATCACCGCTCCCACGCTTCCGATCGAGGTGGTGGCGGCCCGATTCTGGTCGGACTCAGAACCCGAATCGTGGTCGGGGACGTTTGCAGACCGTCGACGGCACCTCCAGCGAACGGAGCACACTCGTGATTGTCGGAGTCCTCAAGGAAGCGCGGGCAGGTGAGCATCGTGTCTCGGCCACGCCGGCCACGATCGAGCCGATCCGCAAACTGGGGTACGACGTCGTCGTCGACTCCGGCGCGGGTGTCGCCGCGGGCTTCACCGACAGCGCCTACGAGGCCGCCGGGGCGCGCATCGGCGACGCGACGGCCGCCGACGTGGTCCTCGGCGTCAACGCCCCAAGCCCCGCGCAGCTGGACGGGGTACGGGCCGAGGCGACGGTGATCGCCCTGTTCGCGCCCGCCTTCGACCCGGCGATGGTCGAGGAGCTGGGCCGGCGGCCGTTCACCGCCCTCTCGATGGACGCCGTGCCGCGCATCAGCCGGGCGCAGTCGATGGACGTGCTGTCGTCGATGGCGAACATCGCGGGCTATCGGGCCGTGGTGGAGGCGGCGCACGAGTTCGGGCGCTTCTTCACCGGTCAGGTGACGGCGGCGGGCAAGGTGCCGCCGGCGAAGGTGCTCGTCGCGGGCGCGGGCGTCGCCGGTCTGGCGGCCATCGGCACGGCCGGCTCGCTCGGCGCGATCGTACGGGCGACCGACCCGCGGCCCGAGGTGGCCGACCAGGTCCGCTCGTTGGGCGGCGAGTACCTGTCGATCGAGTCCCCGGAGGTGGAGGTCTCGAAGACCGGTTACGCCAAGGAGATGGGCGAGGACTACAAGGCGCGCGAGGTCGAGCTTTACGCCGCGCAGTGCCGCGAGGTCGACATCGTCGTCACCACGGCGCTGATCCCGGGCCGTCCGGCGCCGACGCTGGTCACCGCGGAGATGGTGGCGAGCATGAAGCCGGGGTCCGTCATCGTGGACATGGCGGCCGCGAACGGCGGCAACGTGGTGGGCACGGTGAAGGGGGAGAAGACCGTCACGGAGAACGGCGTGACGATCATCGGCTACACCGACCTGGCGGGCCGGCTGCCGGCCCAGGCCTCCCAGCTGTACGGCACCAACCTGGTGAACCTGCTGAAGCTGATGACGCCGGACAAGGACGGGTCGCTGGTCCTCGACTGGGACGACCCGGTCCAGCGCTCGATCACCGTGGTCCGCAAGGGCGAGTCGGCGTGGCCGCCCCCGCCGGTCCAGGTCTCGGCGGCCCCGGCACCGGCCGCCGCGGCGCCCGCCGCGGAACCGGCGCCGAAGAAGGCGCCGATGACGACGGGGCAGAAGTTCGGCGGAGTGGCCCTCGGCGCCCTGGCGCTGTTCCTCCTCGCGGCCTTCGCGCCGGCGGCCCTGCTGCCGCACGTCACGGTCTTCGTCCTTGCGATCGTGATCGGCTACTACGTGATCGGGCACGTCCACCATGCCCTGCACACCCCGCTGATGTCGGTGACGAACGCGATCTCCGGGATCATCGTCGTCGGCGCGCTCCTGCAGATCGGCCACACGAGTGCGACGGTGACCGTCCTGTCCTGTGTCGCGATCCTGCTGGCCAGTATCAATGTCTTCGGCGGCTTCGCGGTGACGCGTCGCATGCTCGCCATGTTCAACCGGAGCTGACTGAGATGACTGCGACCCTCGCCGCCCAGGCGGCCTACCTCGTTGCCGCGCTGCTGTTCATCCTGGCCCTGGCCGGGCTCTCCAAGCACGAGTCGGCCCGGCTCGGCAACGCCTTCGGCATGCTCGGCATGGGCGTCGCGCTCGTCGCGACGATCGTGCTCGCGATCGACGGCGACATCAGCACCGCCGGCCTCGGCCTGATGGCCGCGGCGATGCTGGCCGGCGCGCTGATCGGAATCCAGCGGGCCCGCGGCGTCGAGATGACCGGCATGCCCGAACTCATCGCGCTGCTGCACTCCTTCGTCGGTCTGGCCGCCGTCCTCGTCAGCTGGAACGGCTTCCTGAACGTCGAGCACGACCCCGAGGGCCACGAGGCGAAGGCCCTGGACGCGCTCGGGACGCTCGGCATCCATCACGCCGAGGTCTTCATCGGACTGTTCATCGGCGCCGTGACCTTCACCGGCTCCATCGTGGCGTACCTCAAGCTCTCCGCGAAGATCAGCTCCAAGCCGCTGATGCTCCCCGGCAAGAACGCCCTCAACCTCGGCGCGGTCGGCGCGTTCCTCGCCCTGACGGTGTGGTTCGTCATCACTCCGGAGCTGTGGCTGCTCACCGCCGTGACGGTCCTCGCCCTCGCCCTCGGCTGGCACCTCGTCGCCTCGATCGGCGGCGGTGACATGCCGGTCGTGGTCTCGATGCTGAACAGCTACTCCGGCTGGGCCGCCGCGGCCTCCGGCTTCCTCCTCGGCAACGACCTGCTGATTGTCACCGGCGCCCTGGTCGGCTCCTCCGGCGCCTACCTGTCGTACATCATGTGCAAGGCGATGAACCGCTCCTTCTTCTCGGTGATCGCCGGCGGCTTCGGCATCGAGGCGCCCTCCGGTTCCGACGTCGACTACGGCGAGCACCAGGAGATCACGGCGGAGAGCGCCGCCGAACTCCTCGGCTCCGCCCGGTCGGTGGTCATCACTCCCGGCTACGGCATGGCGGTCGCCCAGGCCCAGTACCCGGTCGCCGAACTCACCTCGAAGCTGCGCGCCAAGGGCGTCGACGTACGGTTCGGCATCCACCCCGTCGCGGGCCGCCTGCCGGGCCACATGAACGTGCTCCTGGCGGAGGCGAAGGTGCCGTACGACATCGTCCTCGAAATGGACGAGATCAACGAGGACTTCTCCGAGACCGATGTCGTCCTCGTCATCGGAGCCAACGACACCGTCAACCCGGCCGGTGCCGAGGACCCGTCGAGCCCGCTCGCCGGCATGCCGGTCCTCACGGTCTGGGAGGCGAACAAGGTCATCGTCTTCAAGCGCTCGATGGCCTCCGGCTACGCGGGCGTGCAGAACCCGCTCTTCTTCAAGGACAACACGTCGATGCTCTTCGGCGACGCGAAGGCCCGCGTCGAGGACATCGTCGGCGCCCTCTGACCCGCGGGACCGGGCACGCCTACGATGACGTCATGTCTTCGAGCGACACCCTTTCATCTGCGACCGGTGTGCAACAGCAGGCGCCGGGGGCCCGCGAGCTGGCAGCGGCGGCGCGGGTCTTCGCCCTGCTCGCCGACCCCACCCGGTTGCATCTCGTGTGGTTGCTGTCGCGCGGAGAATCGGACGTGACCGCCCTCGCCGACGCGGTCGGCGCCGCCAGGCCCGCGGTGAGCCAGCATCTGGCCAAGTTGCGTCTGGGCGGTCTGGTGGAGTCCCGCAAGGCGGGACGCCGTGTGGTCTACTCCCTGCCGGACGGGCACATGAAGCGCATGGTCGTGGAGGCGGCCAGCCATGCCGACCACCAAGTGACGGGAGAGCCCTGGCACGACTGACCGGAGTCCGGCGCGGAGTCCGGCGTGGGGTCCGATGCCCACGACAAGTCAATAGGTGCGCAATCGTGCACGTGTCGGCTACGGTGGAGGAGCCCGTAGCCGACCCAGGGATGCCCCGCATGCTGTCCGTCCTGAGGAACCGCACCTACCGCCACCTCTTCACCGCCCAGGCTGTCGCCCTCGTCGGCACCGGCCTGGCGACCGTGGCGCTGAGCCTGCTGGCCTACGACATCGCGGGTGGCGACGCGTCGGCGGTCCTCGGCACGGCTCTGGCGGTCAAGATGATCGCCTACGTCGGCATCGCGCCGCTCGTCAGCGCCTTCGCGGACCGCGTACCCCGGCGGGCACTTCTGGTGTCCATGGACCTGATCCGCGCCGGCGTCGCACTGACCCTGCCGTTCGTGACCCAGGTCTGGCAGGTGTACGTGCTGATCTTCCTGCTCCAGGCCGCCTCCGCCGCCTTCACCCCCACCTTCCAGGCGACCATCCCCGAGGTGCTGCCCGAGGAACGCGACTACACGCGGGCGCTGTCGCTCTCCCGGCTCGCGTACGACCTGGAGAGCCTCTTCAGCCCGACGCTCGCGGCGGCCCTCCTGTCCCTGATCTCCTACCGATGGCTCTTCACCGGCACCGCCGCGGGCTTCGTCGCCTCCGGCGTCCTGGTCGTCTCCGTCCTGCTGCCCAGGCCCCGGCCGGTCGAGCGCACCGGCGGCGTCCAAGCCAAGGCCGCCTTCGGGACGCGCCTCTTCCTCGCCACCCCGCGACTGCGCGCCCTGCTCGCCCTCGACCTCGTCGTGGCCGCCGTGGGCGCCATGGTCCTGGTGAACACGGTGGTCCTCGTCCGCGACACCCTGGGCCGCTCCGCCGGGGACGTGTCGCTCGCCCTCGGCGCGTACGGGGCGGGCTCCATGCTCGTGGCCCTTCTGCTGCCCCGCGTGCTCGGCCGCGTCGGGGACCGTGCCCTCATGCTGCCGGCGGCCTTCGCCATGACCGGTGTGCTCGGGCTCTTCGCGACCGGTCTGGCGGCCGGGCTCGCGCGGAGCTCGTGGGCGTGGCCCGCGCTGGCGGCGGCCTGGCTGCTCATCGGGGCGGCGACCTCGGCGATCCTCACCCCCGGGGGCCGGCTGGTCCGCCGCTCCGCGGCGACGCCCGACCTGCCGGCCGTGTTCGCCGCCCAGTTCTCCCTGACGCACGCCTGCTGGCTCGTCACCTACCCGCTGGCCGGATGGCTCGCCGCCCGGACGAGCCTGGCCGTCGCGGCCGGCGCCCTGGCGGTGATCGCACTCGCCGGCACCGTGGTCGCCGTACGGCTGTGGCCCCGCACCGACCCGGCCGAACTGCCCCACACCCACCCCGAACTGCCCCGTGACCACCCGCACCTCGCGGGCACCGGACGGGACCACACCCACGACTTCCACATCGACGTCCTGCACCGGCACTGGCCCGCAGGGGCGGCGACCACCCTGCGGTCCGCGCACGGCGCGGTCGTCTCGGCCACTTCGGGTCGCGGCGGGCGGCCGCTCACTCGGGGGGACTGATCGGGCGCCTCAGGCGCGGGAGGACGACCGCGGCGGCGAGCAGCGCGCTCGACGACGCCACGGCCATGCCGGCGCGAGCGCCCCAGAGGTCGCAGATCCAGCCGAGGAGCGGCATGCCGAGGGGGGTGCTGCCGAGGACCACCAGGCCGTGCAGGGCCATCACCCTGCCGTGCATGCCCGGGTCCGTGCCGAGCTGGAGCAGGCTCTTGCCCAGGGTGTTGAACGCGAGGTTCGCGATGCCGAGCGCGACCATCCCCGTGAGGGCGAGCCCCAGCCAGGGGGCCGCCGCCACGAGGGCGTTCGCGGCGCCGAAGCCGACCGCGGCGAGGAGTAGCGCCCAGCTGGTGACGCGTCGCGCCGCCGCGGTGCCGAGGGCGCCCACGACCGCGCCGACGCCGAGGGCCGAGGTGAGCCAGCCGTAGGTCGCGGGGCCGCCGTCGAAGGTGTCCCGGGCGAGCACCGGCAGCACCGCCCGGAAGTTCTGCCCGAGCAGGGCGACCACGCCGATGAGCAGCATGCAGGCGCGCAGCTCGGGGTGGGTGAACACATAGCGCAGGCCCTCGCGGACTCCGCCGGCACCGGTCCGGGCGGCCTCCAGACGCTCACGCGTGGCCTGCGGGTCGATGAGGAGCAGTCCCCAGAGCACCGGTACGAAGGAGACGGCGTTGAGCGCGAACGCGTAGCCGGGGCCGACCGCGGCGATCAGCCCGCCGGCGACCGCCGGACCCACCAGCCGGCCGAGGTTGTGCACGGTCGAGGCGAGCGCCTGGGCGTTGACGTAGTCGGCCGGGGTCGTGAGCTCGGCGACGAAGGCCTGGCGCGCCGGGTTGTCGAGGACGGTGACGAACCCGAGCGCGAGGGCCAGCGCGAAGACCATCCAGAGCCGGACGGCCCCGGCGAGGACGACGACGGCCAGCGCCGCGGCCAGCACCCCGCTCGCCGCCTGCGTGGCGAGGAGCACCCGGCGGCGGTCCCACCGGTCGACAAGCACGCCGCCCCAGAGCCCGAACAGGAGCACCGGCAGGAACTGCAGCGCGGCGGCGAGGCCGACCGTGACCGCGTCGTCGGTGAGGTCGAGCACCAGCCAGTCCTGGGCCACGCGCTGCATCCAGGTGCCGATCACGCTCACCGCGTGGCCGGTGAGGAAGAGGCGGTAGTCGCGGTGGGACAGCGAGCGCAGGGTGCGGGCCATCCCGTCACGCACGTTCGGCTCCGTCCGCCGGCGGTTCGCTCACGTGCTCGCGCAGATGCTCGCGCAGGCGGCCGGCGGTGAGCGCCGGCACCGCGATCGCGGCCCCGGCGATCATCAGCGTCACGGAGACGGGCAGTACGGCGACCAGGCCGGCGGCACCGAACGGCACCGCGAACAGCGCGGCGGCACGGAAGGTTCCGGCCGCGGCGATCGCCTCGCCCCGCTCCTCGGGGTGGACCGCGTCGCTGGCGATGGCCGGGCCGAGGGTCTGGATGGCTCCGGCTCCGACGCCCGAGAGGGCGAGCGCGAGGCCCGCGGCCACGGCGGAACCGGCAAGCACGCCGAGCAGCGCCAGGGCGCCCCCGGTGACGATCGTGCCGATGGCGAAGGCCCGCGCCAGGCCGGCCCGGCCGGTCCGGCCGATGACGGCCGACCCGACGAGCGAGGTCGCGTTGGCGACCGAGACGAGGGTGCCCACGACGGCCGCGGCATGCCCGGCGTGCACCAGCACCACCGGGACGTAGGAGCCGAGAAGACCGCGCCACGCCCCCGCGCTCACGCCCGCCCAGCACCCGGTGGACACTCCGGGCCGGCGCCAGATCCGGCCCGGGGGCCGGTCGGCGGGCCGCCGGAACGGCCGCAGCCGGTCCAGGAACAGGGCCGGTACGACGGCGACGGCCGCGATCACCGCGCAGACGCCGAGGGCGTACGACGGACTGCGCTCCGACAGCAGGCCCGCGAGCACCGGCCCGATCAGCAGGCCTGCGTTGGACACGAAGTTGACCGTCGCCAGGGCGCGGACGGACGAGCCCTCGCCGCGTACGACATGGGTCTGACTGCCCGTCCAGAAGCAGGCCCGCGCCACTCCCTGGAGCAGTTGCGCCACCACGAACGGCACGACCGCCACCGAGACCACCACGAAGACGTTCGACACGGCGAGGACGGCGGCCGCCAGGGCGACCAGGGTCCAGTCGGGGAGCAGCCGCATCAGGACGCCGAGCCCGAGGCGGGTGGCCATCTGCGACACCCCCGAGACGGCGGTCAGGACACCGACCTCGACGCCGGTGTAGCCCGCGTCGAGGGCCAGCAGGGGCAGCGCGACCGAGGCCAGGCCCAGCGCGCACGAGAAGACGGCGGCGCTTCCCGCGGCGGCGACGGTGTCGCGCGGAGGGCGCCGGACCGACCGGCGCCCGGTCGCCCCCTCGCCCCCGCGCCCGCCCCGGCGCCCGTCCTCCCGCTTGTCCAGTCGCATCGGCGAGAAGAGGCGGCCCTTCCTGGCCATGCGGTTCCTCCTGACGGCGCTCCTGTCAGCGCTCCTGATGGGTTTCCTGACGGGTCTCCTGACGACTGGTCACGACAGCTGTCCGGCCGCCGGGCCGAGCCGGGCCAGCTCGTGGCGCCAGGCGGTGTCGTGGTGGAAGGAGCCGCCCAGGTCGGGGAGTTCGGCCAGATCCTCCTCGGGCAGGTCGCGCAGGGTGCCGCCGGCCTGGGTGATCTCCAGGGAGAGCCGGGCGAGCATGTCCAGGGACACCGCCCGCAGGACGGCCTCGGGGACGCTGCCGCCGGTGCTGGTCAGCCCGTGCCCGCGCAGCAGTACGGCGGGGCGCTCACCCAGGGCGCGCACCATCTCCAGGGCGAGGCGCCGGTCGCGTATCAGCACGCCGCGGGGGTGGACCGGTACTCCGCCGGCGGCGAGCCGGGTGCCGGGGATGTCGAAGGCTCCGACGATCGGGCGGAGGGCGAGCCCGGCCAGGTCCGCGGCGACCACGGCCGGCGGATGGGCGTGCACCACGGCCCGTACGTCCGGGCGGGTGCGCAGGACCTCGGTGTGCAGGGGGAGTTCGTTCGGCACCGACCAGTCGTCGAGCTCGCCGGGGGCGGCCGCCCGCCCGTTCAGGTCGACCAGGCGGATGTCGGCGGGCGTGGTCCAGCGCAGCCCGCGCTCCCGCGGCCCCCGGCAGCGCACGAGCAGCGTGGTGTCGTCCACGCGCAGGCTGATGTGGCCGAGGATGCCGTCGGCCAGGCCCCGGGCGGCCAGCACGCGGCAGGCGTCCGAGATCAGCCGCCGCTCCGGCATGTGCTGCATGGGCTCCCCTCCCTGATGGATCAATGGTCTGACGTTAGGTCGTGAGGTCGGGGTGGTCAACATCGTCCGGGGGATTGGCGGGACGGACTATGGGTCTTATGGTTAGACCGATACCACCGCTGTTCCGACAGGAGGATCCATGGCAAAGAAGGGACGCGTCTTCGTCCGCGGTATGACCTCGGAGACGTACGGCCTCAACCATTTCCGTGAGCAGCAGCTGGCTGTCGAGCGGGTCCGGGACGATTCCGTCGTCGTCGACGACGCGAAGGTCGCACACTCCGGGGACAGTGCGAAGTCGCGCACCTGGTGGCGGGTGGGGCCGGGTGACGAGGACTTCCTCACCCAGACCATCCAGGTCCACTTCGTGGAGCTGCCCGCCGAGTCGAGCAACCACGGCCACGGGCACCAGAACGAGGCCGCCTTCTACATCCTCGAAGGCCGCGGTTACGAGATCCACGACGACCAGCGCTACGACTGGGCCAAGGACGACCTCGTCTTCGTCCACACGGACTCGGTGCACCGGCACTTCAATCCGTACGACGAGAAGGCCGTGGCGCTCGTGGTGAAGGCCAAGAGCACCTGGATGTTCATGGGCCTGATCCAGCAGGGCCGTTCCGGCCCGATCGACCGCCCCGAGGACTTCGGCGAGCGCGAGGACTGGTCGCGGATCTGGACACCGGGCGTGCTCGACCGCAAGAAGGTCATCACCCCGAAGGACACCGTCTGGGAGACGACCCCGCTGGGCCGCACCCGGGTGATGGCCTCGCCGGAGATGACCGACGGGCGCATCTTCTCCGTCGACGCCTACGAGCTGGACATCCCCGCGGGGAGCCGCTCGGGCAAGTACTGGAAGATGGCCGACGAGGTCTTCTACGTCCTCGAGGGCGGCGGCTACGCGCTGCAGTGGGAGGTCGAGGCGGAGATCGCGGAGAAGTACTACGCGCGCGTCGCCAAGGAGCCCAAGCGCTACGAGATCACCAAGGGCGACACGCTCTACGTGCCGCAGAACCACATCTGCCAGCTGTTCGCGGCGGACGGCACCCCGCTGAGGGTGTTCTCGGCGCAGAACCGGGTCTTCAAGCACCTGGGTTACGACACGGTCCACTACTTCGAGGACGCTCCCGAGTACCAGGGCTGATCCGAAGGGCCACGGCGACGGGAAGGGCCCCGCATCCTCAGGATGCGGGGCCCTTGGCGTCGCGGTGATGCTCAGGCGCGGTGGGTGGTGTCGGCCGTCACCTGCGCGGCCGTCTCCAGGGCGGCCTCCACCAGGTCCTCGGCCGTCAGCAGGGCCGGGTCGGTGGCGGTGGCGAGACGGAGCGCGAGCGCCCCGTGCACGGTCTTGCGGATCCGCCGGCCGTCCACTCCGTCGAGCAGCCGCCCGACCTCGTCATGCACCGCACTGTCCTTCGCGAGCGGGATCAACTCGGGCCACTGGGCGGCCAGTTCGCGCAGCGAGTCGGCCACGATCAGCGGAGTGACCTCGGCCGGGGGCAGCTCGGTGCGGATCACCAGGTCGGCGCGGGACAGGAAGGCCTCGTCGACGGCGTCGGCGAAGTTCGTCGTCACCACCAGCAGGGTGCCGGGCCGCTGGGCGCGCAGCGCGTCGAGACCGCTGAGCACCGCGTCGGTGGCCCGGTGCACATCGACGGGGTTGGTGTCGAAGGACGCGCTCTGCCGCCGTACGGCCAGTGCCTCCACCTCGTCGACGAGCACCACGGTGTGCGGTCTGCGGGCGGCCAGTTCCGGCAGGTCCTCGCGGAACAGCCGGCTCACCGAACGCTGGCTCTCGCCGAGCAGCTCGCTGGGAAAGGCGTGCGGATCGACCTCGACCAGGGTGGTGGCCCCGTGCGGGGCCAGGGCGCGGGCGGCGGCCTGGGCCAGGCCCTGGGCCAGCGTCGTCTTCCCGGTGCCCGGCGGCCCGGCGAGGACGATCAGGCCGTGCGGGGCGACGGCCGAGCCGGCGAGCCGCCGCCCGTGCCGGAGCACGAGGACGGCGGTCGCGAGCAGCCGCTCCTTGACCCGCGGGTCGATGAGCACCGCGTCCCACGGACCGTCGTGATGGTCGCTGGGCAGGGCGTGCACTCCGGCAACGCCGTGTGGCAGGGAGCTCATGAGGAGCCTTTCTCCTTCCGTACTTCCTTGCTTCCGTGGTTCCTTGCTTCCTTACGGCCAGGTGGGCCGGTCGTTCTCCGGCCACTCGATGGTCGAGGGGTCGCCGGCCTGGGCGTCACGGATGTGGGTCGGCGGCTCCTCGAACAGGACCAGCGGGTCGCACAGCACCCGCATGGTCTCCAGGAGGCTGTCGAACATGTGGATCCGCACGACCTTCGCCGTGTGGTCCGGGTCGGTGTTGATGTGCTGGTGCCACAGGAAGTGGTCGACGACGATGAGGTCGCCCTTCTTCCACGGGTGGCGCTTGCCGCCCTCCGGCTCGGTGCCCAGGTAGCTCTCGCCCGAGCCCTCGACCACGTACAGCCAGGCCTCGCCGGGGTGGCGGTGCATCGACTGCTGCCGGCCCGGGCCGATCTCGAACATCGCCATGGTGATGCCGGAGGCCTGGTAGCCGATGGCGCGGTCGAGCAGGAAGGTGGTGCGGGTGCCGCGCGGGGTGTTGCGCAGCTCCAGTTCGTCCCAGTCGGTGTGCAGCCGGCCGGAGCGGCGCTGCTCCTGCTCCCTGGCCAGGCGGCGCAGCCGGTTGGCGTACGGGTCGGCGCCGTCGATCCCGGGGGAGAAGGGCGGGCGGGGCGCCAGCTCGGCGAAGGGGGTGTGTCCGGCGTCCTCCAGGACGGCCATGCCCATGGTCTCCAGCATCGGCTGGCTGGAGAAGGTCAGGTAACGCACCGGGACGTCACCGTCGTTGCCGCTGCGGTGCCAGGCCCAGGAGGGCAGGTGGAGCGAGTCGCCGGGGCCGAAGTCGATGCGCTTGCCGTCGATCTCGGTCCAGCCGTGGCCGGCCACGACGAAGACCATGGCGTCCCAGGAGTGGCGGTGCACCGTGGTGGTCACCCCGGGGTCGATCTCATGGGCGAGGGCGTCCATGGTGCGGGTGGGCCGGTCGCCGTCGGCGCCGACGTAGACGCCGATCCTGCTGCCGCGGGCGGTCTCGTGCGTCGTCACGTCCGCGAGGCCGACCACGGTGCGGTGGTTGTCCCTCCAGTCCTCGAGGAACTTGGCGCGGCGGCGCTTCTGGACGTGGTAGTGGGTGGTTTCGGTGGTGGTGTGCGTACTCATCGAACCTCCTGCATGAGTGGGTTCTGGAAGATGGCGGGCGGGAAAGACGAGGGGTTACGCGGTGGCCCCGGGGCGCGACACGTCGTACTCGCGGATCGTGCGGCTGCGCAGGGCGCTCGCCCCCGCGGTGAGCGCGGGTACCAGGCCGCCCGCGGCGAGGGCGGTGACCGGTCCGAGCACCCCGGCGGCCACACCCATCAGGGAGTCGCCGACGGCGGGACCGCCGCGGGAGGCGATCTGGTAGCCCGCAGAGACCCGGCCGCGCAGCTCGTCGGGGGTCTCCAGCTGGACGGCCGCGTGCCGCACCGTGGTGGCGACGGCGTCGGCGGCGCCGAGCGCGAGGGCCATCACGAGGGCCGGCCAGAGGGAGGGCGCGAGCGCGAGGCCCACCACGGCGAGCCCGTAGGCCGCCGTGCCGTACAGCACGACGTGTCCCGAGCGGGCGGTGCGGACCAGGCGGAACACCCACACCGAGCCGATCAGGGCGCCGGCCGAGGGAGCCGCCGAAAGCAGCCCGTACCCGGTGGCTCCGGTGTGCCAGACGTCGGCGGCGAGGGCGGGCAGCAGCACCCGGTAGGCGCCGAACACCGTGGCGGACAGGTCGAGACCGATCAGCTGCCGGATCACGGGACGCCGTACCACGTACGCCATGCCCTCGCGCATGCTCTGCCACACCGGCTGCCGCGCCCCGTCCGGCGGCTTGAGGCCCGGGGTGCGCAGCAGGGCCAGGACCCCCACGAGCACCGCGTACGTCACGGTGTCGAAGGCGTACACGAGGCCGGGGCCGCCGATCGCGATGAGCAGCCCCGCGAGCGCCGGACCGAGCAGGACGGCCAGTTCGCGCGAGGGGTTGAGCAGGGCGAAGGCGTCGACCAGGTGCTCGCGCGGCACCATCGCGGGGATGAGCGCCTGGCGGGCCGGCTGGTCGAAGGTGGCCGCGGCGGTGGCGAGCAGCGACGACAGGACCACCGCCCAGACCGTGGCGTGGCCGGCCAGGGTGACGGCCGCGAGGGCGGCCGAGACGAGCAGCGCCAGGGCCTGCGAGGCCTGCAGCAGCCGCCGCCGGTCGAGCCGGTCCGCGTACACGCCGCCCAGCGGGGACAGGACGACGAGCGCCACGGCCTGGGCCAGGCCCACCAGGCCCACCTGCGCGGTGGACCCGGTGAGCTCGTACACCTGGTAGAGGTTGGCGGCCACGGCGCCCCGTGTCCCGATCTGGGAGAGGACGACTCCGCCCCAGTAGAGATCGAAGTCCCTGTGACGCAGCACCTCGGGTACGCGCACGTCTCTCCTTTCAGAGGTCGGGGGCTGCGGGACGTCTCACTCGGCGGGGACGAGGATGACCTTGTCGGGGGAGACGGTGAAGTGGACGCTCTCGCCCGCCGGGACGGAGACGTTCGGGTTGGAGCGGCTGCGGATCTCCTTGCCGCCGCCGACGTCGATGATGTGGTCGACCGTGTCGCCGAGGAAGGCGCGGGTGGCCACGGTGCCGCTCCACTGGTTGGGCACGCCGCTGCGCGGTTCGAGGGTCAGGTCGACCGACTCGGGCCGGATGGACAGCAGCACCGGGGATCCCACCGCGGGCGCGTTCTCCACGCCGCGGGCGGTCAGCCGGCCGTGGGGGGTCTCGACCTCGACCTCGTCGCCGCGCACCGCGCGGACCCTGGCCTCCAGGAAGTTGGAGGTGCCGATGAACTCGGCGACGAAGCGGGTGGCCGGCTTGGTGTAGATCTCCCGGGGCTTGCCGATCTGCTCGATGCGGCCCTGGTTCATCACGGCGATCCGGTTGGACATCACGAGGGCCTCGGCCTGGTCGTGCGTCACATAGATCGCGGTGAGGTTCAACTCACGCTGCAGCCGCTTGAGTTCGAAGCGCATGGACTCGCGCAGCTTGGCGTCCAGGTTGGACAGCGGCTCGTCGAGCAGCATCAGCTCGGGGCGGGTGACGAGCGCGCGGCCCAGGGCCAGGCGCTGCTGCTGGCCACCGGAGAGCTTGGTGGCCGGCCGCGAGGAGTAGGCGCCGAGCTCGATCACGTCGAGGACCTCGGCCACGCGCCGCTCGATCTCCGCGCGGTCGGGCCGCTTGGCGCGGGGGAGCACGTCAAGCGGGAAGGAGACGTTCTTGAACACCGTCATGTGCGGCCAGATCGCGTACGACTGGAAGACCATGCCGAACCCGCGCGAGTTGGCCCGCAGGTTGATGCCCTTCTTGTCGTCGAACAGGACCCGGTCGCCGAGGGTGATGGATCCCTCGGTCGGCTTCTCCAGGCCCGCGATGGAGCGCAGGGTGGTGGTCTTTCCGCAGCCCGAGGGGCCGAGCAGGGTGAACAGCTCGCCCTGCCGGATCTCGAAGTCGATCCCGCCCACGGCGTAGGCGCGGGTGTCGTCGCCCCCTCGACGCTTCCTGCGCTTGGAGGGCGATTCGTAGCTCTTCTTGAGGGACGATACGGTCAGCATGGGTTCGTTCCTTAGTCCGGATCCTGGCGGGGTCGGTCGTCCCGCGGTCAGTCGTCCCGCGGTCAGTCGTCCTGCAGCCCGAACCGGGCTCCGAAGCGGTAGGCGCTGGCGACGAGGACGCAGAGCAGCAGCACCATCAGCACGCCGAGCGCGGCGAGGGTGGTGAACTGACCGTTCTCGAACTGCTCCCACATGAGCACCGACATGACCTCGGTCCCGGGGCTGTAGAGCAGGATCGTGGAGGACAGCTCGCGGAAGGACACGACCACGATGTAGACCCAGCCGGCGAGGACACCGCTGCTCATGAGCGGCAGCAGCACGCGCCGGAAGGTCTGGAACCAGGACGCGCCCGACACGTGCGCGGACTCCTCGAGCTCCGGCGACATCTGGGACATCGCCGAGGTGCTGTAGCGCATGCCGTACGGCAGATAGCGGGTGCAGTACGAGATGAGCAGGATCAGCAGGGTGCCGTAGATGGGCAGCGGCATGCGCAGGTACACGAAGGAGAGCGCGAGGCCGAGCACCAGGCCGGGGATGACGATCGGGGTGAAGGCCAGGACGTCGAGGACCTGGCGTCCCTTGGCCTTGGTGCGCAGGACGACCCAGGAGACCACCGAGGTGAGGAGCATGACCGCCGTCGCCGCGCCCACGCCCACGATGATGGAGTTCTTCAGGGCGTCGAGGGCCTGTGGCATCTCGAACACCCGGGCGTAGTTCGCCAGGGACATGCTCGACAGCGTCTTGCCGCTCGGGGCCGCGTAGAACTTGAGCAGCGAGGCGTAGAACAGCACCGCCACCGGCAGCACGACCGTGATCCCGAAGTACAGCAGGACGCCGGCGCCGACCCACGGCTTGGCCCGGCCCAGGTCGACCGGGCGCGGCCGGAAGGCCTTGCCGGTGACCGTCTGGTAGTTGCGCGAGGAGCGCTGCAGCCACTGCGTGAACAGCACGCCGACGGCGGCGATCAGCAGGAGCCCCGTGGCGTACGCGCCGGCGGCGCCGTAGTCGATGGGGTAGGCGCGCAGGACGAAGTAGATACGGCTGGTGAAGACGTAGGTGCCGTTCTGCAGGCCGAGCAGGGCCGGTACCTCGAAGCTCTCCAGGGACTGCACGAACATCAGCAGGGCCACGGAGATGGTCGCCGGGCGCAGCAGCGGCACGGTGATGCGGCGCAGCACGGTCCAGGTGCCGGCGCCGGACATCGCCGCCGACTCCTCCAGGGAGGGGTCCATGGCCCGGAACGCCGAGACCATGAGCAGGAAGGCGACCGGGGCGTGGTGCAGGCCCTGGACCCAGATCATGCCCGGGACGCTGTAGACGTCGATCGGCGAGGTGCCGAACAGCGGCTTGAAGAACAGGGAGTTGACCAGCCCGGTGTCCGGGTCGGCGAGGAAGATCCACGAGGTCGCGTACAGGATGCCCGGGACGATCAGCGGCACCATCGAGGCGGCGAAGAACAGCCCCTTGAACGGGGTGTCCGTACGCACCTGCACGTACGCGAGCGCGGTGCCGACGACCAGCGAGAGCAGGGCCGAACCGAAGGCGAACACCAGCGAGTTCCACAGCATGGTGCCGGACTGCGAGTTGCCGCCGTAGGCGCGGGCGAAGGCGTCGAAGGATATGCCGACGCCGTCGGAGTCGATGAAGGTGTCGTGCAGCAGGTAGCCGAGCGGCACGACGGCGATGTATCCGACGATGACGATCGCCGCGCCGACCACCAGGGTCTGCGGGGTCATCCAGCCGCGCAGCAGCGCGAGGATCCGGGAGGGGCGCCGGCCCGGGGCGAGTGTGTCCGGTGGCGGGGCGGCGCGGTTGGCGGGGGCAGAGGTCACAGCCACAGTGCTACTTCTCCAGGTTGTCGGCGCCACGCAGCAGCGCGTCGTACTTCGCGTCCCAGTCGGCCTTCTTGTCGGTGAGCGCTTCGATGGCGAAGGGGGCCAGGGTGAGGCCGTCCAGGCTCTTGTCGCCGGGGACCTTGGTGGAGGGGGACAGATGCAGGTCGACGATCACCTTCTGGCCCTCGTTGAGCATCCAGTCGTAGAACAGCCAGGCGGCGCCCGGGTGTGCGGCGCCCTTGATCAGGCCGACGCCGTTGGGCCGCGGGAAGGCGGGAACGGTCGACCTGCCGCTCGCGGGGAGGTACGCGACGGGGGCACCCTGTTCCTTGGCACGCTCGGTGATGTAGGTGTAGTTCATCGCCTCCATGGCGGTCTGCCCGGCGGTGAGGAACTGCATCATCGTGGTGTGGCCCTTGGCGGCCTTGGAGTTGGCCGCGATCTTCTTCCACAGGGCGTCCACCTCGGCCTGCGACTTGCCGTGGCCGAGCCAGTACGTGGTGACGTTGGCGTACCAGTCGGCGTCGCTGATCTCCAGGGTGATCTTGCCCTTGTACTCGGGCTTGGCCAGGTCCTCCCAGCTCGTCGGCTCCTGACCGGGCTTGATGAGATCGGTGTTCCACGCGGGGTGGAAGATGTTGAGCCGGGTGGCGCTCCAGTCGGGGAACTTCACGGTCGCGTCGAGCTTGTCGCGCGAGGCTCCGTCGAACTTCGCGAGGACGCCCTGCTTCGACAGGGCGTCCATCTCGGCGAAGTTGGTCTCCACGACGTCGGCGCCGGCCCGGCGTGCCTGCGACTCCTGGGAGATGCGCTGCAGGACCGTCTCGGAGTTGCCGCGGAAGACCTCGACCTTGACGCCGGTGTCCTTCGTGAACGCCTTGGAGATGGGGCCGACGATGTCGGCCGTCATCGAGGTGTAGAGGGACAGGGTGTTGCCCTCTGCCTTGGCCGCCTTGGCGGCCTCGGCGCGCTGCTGATCGGGGGCTGCCGAGGCGATCTTGTCGTACGTCTCGGTGGACGCGCCGCTGCCGGCCGCCTGGGGAACGGCACCTCCGCAGGCGGTGAGCAGGGACGTGGCCGCCAGTACGGTGAACGCGGCGACTACTGCGGAACGGCTCTTCATCGGGTGCTCCCGGGGGTTTCGGGCTCTGGTGTTCAGTCGTTCTTGGGGACGCCCCGGAGCAGGGCGTCGTAGGCGGAGTTCCACTTCTGGCCGTCGGAGGCGTCGGACTTGTCGAGGCTGTAGACCTCGGTGCCCGGCGGGATCGGGTCCTTGAAGCCGGGGACCTCCTTCGCGGCGGGGATGCGCTTGGAGTCGGCGATGACCCGCTGGCCCTCGGTGAGCACCCAGTCCGTCCACAGCAGGGCGGCGGCGGGGTGCTTCGGTTCCTTCATCAGGGCGAGGCCGTTGGGCCGCAGGATCACCGGTTCGACCGAGGGCCGCCAGGCGACGGGGGCTCCCTTCGCCACCGCCTTGTCCAGGGTGTGGCTGTAGACGGAAGCGGCGATGCCGAACTGGCCGGCGCTCAGCATCTCGCCCTGGACGGTGTGGCCCTTGGTCTGCCGGGCGTTCTTGGCGATCTTGGCGAAGACGTCGTCGACCTTCTCCTGCGACCAGCCCTTCTCGTCGGTGAGGTAGGTGGACATGGCCATGTACCAGTCCCAGTCACCGATCTCGACCGAGATCTTCCCCTTCCACTTGGGGTCGGCGAGGTCGGAGAAGGTCTTCGGCTCCTGGCCGGCGGGGACCACGTCGGTGTTCCAGCCGACGACGAAGGCGTTGAACCGTTCGGCCGTCCAGCCGTCGGGCTTGGTCGCCTCGGGCTTGAGACCCGCCAGGGCGGGGCCCCGGTACTCGTACAGCACGTGCTGGTCCTGGAGGGCGCGCAGCTCGATGTCGTTGGTGTCGACGACGTCGTTGTTCGTCCTGCGGGCGCCGTGCTCCTGCAGGATGCGCTGGAGGACGGTCTCGGAGTTGGCGCGGAAGGCGCGGACCTTGATGCCCGGGTAGGCCTTCTGGAAGCCGTCGACCAGTTCCTGGATGTCGGTGTTGGAGGTGTAGAGGTCGAGGACCCCGCCCTCCTTCTTGGCCGCGGCGAGCAGCTTCTCGGTCCGCTGCGGGCCGGTGAGGCTGTCGTACTCGGCGTAGGCCGTGGACTCCCCGGACCCCTTGGAGTCCGGGGCGCCGGTCGTGACCGGGGTGCCGCAGGCGGCCAGCAGGAGACCGGTGGCCAGCAGTACGGCGGGGAGGGTTCGGTGATGATGCATCGATCGCTCCTTGGGGCGTCATTGCCGGTGGATCGTCGTGCACTGCGAGGGACTGTCGGCCCCTTGACAGGAGCCGTTGACTGCGAATGAAAGCGCAGTTTTGGCCTTATGGTCTAACCATAAGCTGGAAACGTTACCGGACCTTTATCGGTGGTGACCGGTGTCCGGTCAGCCCTGTTCGCGCGGATCCGCGCCGAACACCAGGGACTTGATCGTCACCGGCACGGTGCGCGAGGGGTGCCGCACCCGCCCGATGTCGATGTGGTCGAAGTCGTGCAGGCTCAGCCCGTCCACGACGAGCACCTCGGACGTGACACCGAGCTCCTCGCGCAGCAGCCGGCCCAGCGTCATGGCCACGTCGCCGTCGAGGACGACGTACACCGGCCGGCCGGCCGCGAGGCGTGCGGCCAGGCCGTCGCGGATGCCCGTGGCGAGGGCGAGCAGCCTGCCGTACTCCGGCAGCCCGCTCCACTCCATGGCCAGCGCGACATCGTCCCCGGCCCCCCGGTCGTCGAGGTGATGTCGGACCGCCTCGGCGACCGCCTGTGCGTCGACGGTGTCGCCCAGCGGGTAGCGCGGGCGCACCACGGGCAGGTCGCGCCGCGGCAGCAGGGCGTCCGGGTCGCTGATGAAGCCGGTGTTGCCGCTCAGCTGGACGCTGTACTCCGAGGCGCCGAGCGCGGTGGCGCGGATGCACTCACCGGCCGGCAGCAGCGGCCAGGGGATGTCCCCGGCATCGAGCCGTCGGCGCACGGCGTGCCCGAGCCGTCGGCCCAGGTCGCCGAAGTCGCGTTCCTCGCGCCCGTAGACGTACTCCGCCACGCCGCCGGAGAACAGCACCCCGTCGAGCGGGCCGGGATCACCGAGCCGTTCCGTGAGGTACAGGCCGTCCGCCCCGGGCGAGCCGCGCAGCACGTCCACGAGGGCCTGTGCCATGGCCTCGGCGACCTGGTCAAGATCCTCGGGGCGGACCGTGTCGCCGAGCCGCCAGTCGAAGCCGGCCCGCGCCGCGTGGCGCCGGCCGGCCGGCTCCAGGCGGACGATCCGCCCGTCCTCGCCGGTCACCTGGAGGCGGCCGCCGATGTGGACCGCCGCGGTCGTGAGCACGACTCCGCCCTCGACCACGGCGAGCTTGGTGGTGCCGCCGCCGATGTCCACGACGAGGAGCCGTCGTCGCTCCTCGTAGGCACGGCGGGCGGCACCGGAGCCGTAGGCCGCGAGCCGGGCCTCCATGTGGTGGCCCGCGGTGGCGGTCACCAGCTGGCCGCCGCGCTCGGCCAGGACGCCGGCGATCGCCTCCGCGTTGTGGCGCCGCAGTGCCTCCCCGGTGAGGATGACCACCCCGGTGTCGATCTGCTCGGGGCTGACCCCGGCCGCCCCGTACGCCTCGTCGATCAGCTCCCCGAGCCGGACGGCGTCGATGTGCTCGCCGTCGGTGTACGGGGTCAGGGCCACCGGTGACAGATAGCGCGTCTCCCGGGAGATGACGTGGTAGCGGCTGGTCAGCTCCTCGCCGATGCGCCGCAGCCGGATCCGGGAGAACAGCACCTGTGTGCCGGAGGAGCCGATGTCGATGCCCACGCTGTGCAGGGTGACGTTGTCCTGCTGCCAGATCGGGTTGTCCTCGATCGGGCCCAGGGGGTCGTCGTCGTGGTCGTGCGTGTGCGCGGGCACGTGCGGGGCGTGGACGGTGCGTGGGAGAGGGGCGGTGCGCGCGGGAGGGCCGGTGTGGGTGTGCACCACGTCCGGCTCAGCCTTCGGTGCCGGGAAGCGGCGGCAGGGTCTCCAGCTCCGACGCGTAGGTGGCGTCCATCTGCGGGGTCATGTCCTGCTTGGCGAGGGCCTCGCGGAAGGTGTCGCGCACGAAGGGGGACTCGTCGGCGTAGTCGATCTGGTCGCCGCCGATGCGCCGGCTGATCCACGCCTTCGGCACGCCCTGGGCGTTGCGCATGGACACGACCTCGTGCTTGAAGGCGAGGTAGCGGCTCGGCTCGGTGCTGGTGTTGAAGTGCTGGTGGAACCACATGTTCGGCGGCACGATGAGCGAGCCCGGGCCCCACTCGTAGCGGCGCGGCTCCTCGCCCTC
Source organism: Streptomyces sp. NPDC048623 (assembly GCF_040650755.1). NCBI lineage: Bacteria > Bacillati > Actinomycetota > Actinomycetes > Kitasatosporales > Streptomycetaceae > Streptomyces > Streptomyces sp. NPDC048623. The sequence goes on along the minus strand of NZ_JBEZHV010000003.1, from coordinate 360,870 downwards.
GGGCCACATGAGGCTGTAGCCCTCGCCGGACAGGATGATGACATGGGCGCCCGGACCGTGCCGGTGGCCCTTCTTGTAGGTGGCCGTGGGGAACTGCGAGATGTGGCTGTTCATCGAGCCCTTGGCCATCGCGAAGCGGATGTGGCCGCCGCCCGCGCCGCGCTCCTTGGCCTCCACCAGCGGCAGGGAGACGGAGTCCGCCACGAAGTTGGTGTCGAGGAGCAGGCCCCGCTGCTCTCCCTTGGGGGAGAAGTAGTCGGGCTCGCCGTTGAAGCGGTCAGGGAAGTCGCGCGGGGTGTCGAAGACGAACTCGGGGTCGCCGTAGAGGTTGATGACCGGCGGCATGTTCGTGGAGGACACGAAGCGCGCGGCCTTCTGGCCGGAGCCGTTGAAGTGCTGGTGGTGCGCGTTGAGCGGGATGGCGAAGATCGAGCCGGTCTGCCACTCGAAGGTGACCGAGGCCCCTTCGTCGTTCCACACGCGGGTGGAGCCCTGGCCGTCGAGGACGAGGATCATCTCCTCGAACAGCTGGCGTCGCGGGGCCAGCTTGCCGCCGGCCGGGATCTCGCACACGTAGCAGTCGTTGGAGGTGCGGGTGGCCTCGTGGTTGATGAAGACCCCGCGCCCGCCGCGGCTCTCCCAGGGCTTGAGCTCCACGGTGCGCAGGTCCGGGATGTAGTGCGCGGCGATGATGTCGAGACCTTCGTCTGCGACCCAGCGGGTGTACGGGGAGTCCTTCTCGGTGGCGAACTTCGCTGCGAACGTGTCGTCGACGATGGCGTCCTTGGACATCGGGACCCTTCCTGGTTTGTCGCGCCGCTGAGCGGGGCGTACGAGGGCTGGGATTGGTAGAACCATAAGTCCACGTAGTTGGCCCGTCAACGGATCTGCAGAGTCCGGAAATGCGACGCTAAAAGCCCTGCTCGGCCACGGATTTGGCGGCCGCGCGGGCGCCCTCCGGGTCCAGATAGCGTCCGCCGCGCAGGAGTGGACGCAGTCGCGCGTCCAGTTCGTAGCAGAGCGGCATACCGGTCGGAATATTACGTTCCGCTGTCTCGTCCGGTGTCAGCGCGTCCAGGTGGGAGACCAGGGCGCGCAGCGAGTTGCTGTGGGCGGTGACCAGGACGGTGTGCCCCGAGCGGAGCTCCGGCGCCACCACGCCGTACAGGTAGGGAAGAAGCCGGGCGCGTACGTCCGCGAGCGACTCGCTGCGCGGCAGTCGCGCCGCGTCGAGGTCGCCGTAGCGCGGATCTCCCGCGTAGGCGGCCGCCTCGTGGTCGGGGAGCGGAGGCGGTACGGCGTCCACGGAGCGGCGCCAGCGCCGGTAGGCCTCCTCTCCGTACCGGGCGCGTACGGCTCTGCGCTCAAGGCCCTGAAGGGCGCCGTAGTGCCGCTCGTTGAGGCGCCAGGTGTGGGCGGGGGTGACGTCGGGGCGGCCCGCGGCGGCCAGGGCCAGGGCGCAGGTGCGTACGGCGCGCGCGAGGTTCGAGCTGTGCGCGCGGGTGGGGCGCAGCCCGTGGGCGAGCAGCAGCCGGCCGGCCTCGTGGGCCTGGCGCTCGCCGCGCGCGGTGAGGGGGACGTCGATCCATCCGGTGAAGGCGCCGCGGGCGTTGCCCTGGCTCTCGCCGTGGCGCAGCAGCACCAGGGTCCGGGGGTGGCTCATGACGGGTCCCTTTCCTTTCTCTTGTTTCTCTCTTCACGCATATGGTCCAATGGACAGACCATAAGGCAGAGTGTGGATGTCGGCCCGTGCCCCCGGTACGGGAATGGTGTCAACTTCCAGCAGAGGGAGGGACCTTGACCAAGGTCATCTTCGTTGCCTCCGACGGGCCCCAGCACATCGTCGACGCCCAGCCCGGCGACTCCGTGATGTCCGCCGCCGTCCGCAACGGCGTCCCCGGCATCGTCGCCGAGTGCGGCGGCAACCAGTCCTGTGCCACCTGCCACGTGTGGGTGCGCGAGGAATTCGCGGAACTCGTCGGCCCGCCCGGCGACATGGAGGACGACCTCCTCGACCTCGCGGTGTCGGAGCGGCGCGCGACCAGCCGCCTGGCCTGCCAGATCGCGCTCACCCAGGAGCTGGCGGGGCTGACCGTGGACATCCCGCCGGCCGAGTCCTGAGACCCGAGCCCTGAGACCCGAGTCCTGAGCCCCGAGCACCGCCCGCAGCAGCAGCCTCAGCCGCCCCGTCCGGGGCCCAGCAACCGAAGGGAAACCCCGTGCTCCGTCAAGAGATCAACGAGCTGCTCACCCAGACCGGCCCCGGCACACCGATGGGCGAGATGTTCCGGCAGTACTGGATCCCGGCCCTGCTCGCCGAGGAGCTTCCGGAGAACGACTGCCCGCCCGTGCGGGTCAAGCTCCTCTCGGAGCGCATGATCGCCTTCCGGGACAGCGAGGGCCGCTACGGCCTGATGGACGAGTTCTGCGCCCACCGCGGCGCCTCCCTGTGGTTCGGCCGCAACGAGGAGGGCGGGCTGCGCTGCCCGTACCACGGCTGGAAGTACGACGTGACCGGCCAGTGCACCGACGTGCCCTCCGAGGCGGACAACTCCAGCTTCTGCCAGAACGTCAAGCTCACCTCGTACCCGCTGGTCAAGATCGGTGACGTGCTGTGGACCCACATGGGCGACGCGGCCACCCGGCCCGAGCCGCCGGAGTTCGAGTGGATCCACGTGCCCGCCGAGCAGACCTACACCTCCAAGCGCTGGCAGCAGTGCAACTGGCTGCAGGCCTTCGAGGGCGGCATCGACTCCAGCCACGTCACCTTCCTGCACTCCGGCGGCCTCAAGTCGGACCCGCTGTTCAAGGGCGCCAAGGGCAACGAGTACAACCTCAACGACACCAAGCCCTTCTTCGAGGTCGCCGACTTCGAGGGAGGCCTGTTCGTGGGCGCCCGGCGCAACGCCGAGGAGGGCAACTACTACTGGCGCATCACCCCCTATGTGATGCCCTCGTTCACGATGGTGCCGCCGCGCGGCGACCACCCGGTGCACGGCCACTGGTGGGTGCCCATCGACGACGAGAACTGCTGGGCGTACTCCTTCGACTACCACCCCGTCCGGCCGCTGACCGACACCGAGCGCCAGGCGATGAAGGACGGCCACGGCGTCCACAGCAAGAACATCCCCGGCACCTACCGGCCGGAAGCCAACATGGACAACGACTATCTGATGGACCGTGAGGCCCAGCGAAGCGGCGAGATGTACTCGGGCATCCGGGGCATCGCCATCCAGGACTCCTCGCTGCAGGAGTCGATGGGCCCGATCGTCGACCGCACCAAGGAGCGCCTGGTGCCCGCCGACAGCGGCATCATCAAGGCCCGCCAGAAGCTGCGGAAGGCGGCGATCGCGCTGCGCGACGAGGGCGTCGTTCCGCCCGGGGTCGACCCCGAGCACCACAAGGTCCGCTCGGTCGCGATCGTCCTGCCGCAGGCGGAGTCCTTCCTGGACTCCTGCCGCGACGCGGTCAAGGTCGTGCCGGGCACCCCGCAGACCTCGGTCTGATCCATGGGATCCATGGGTCAGGCCGGCTTGCGGCTGAGTGAGAGCGCCCGGGCCGCCTCGGCCCACGAGTCCCGCTTCCGCATCGACGCGCCCATCGCCCCCGCCCGGACCGCGCGGATCGTCGCCCTCGACGACCGCGCGGCCGGGGTGGCGCACCGGCTCGCCGCCCGCCGGTGGGCCGGCGCGCGCTTCTACACCGCGGTCAGCACCGAGACCCTGCACCGGCTGGACGGCACCCCCGTCCCGCTGGACGGGGTGATCGCCCGCACCGACGTGGTGGTCGTGCTCGCCACCGAGGACCGCGGCCACCGGGTGGCCGCCGCCATCGGTGCCGTCTGCCGGCGGCGCGGCATCACCACGGCCGGTGTGGTGCTCGGGGAGGGGTACGAGGCCGGCGAGGCGGTCGCCGCCCTGCGGCCGTACGCCCGGGTGCTGCTGCTGTCCGCGGACGAGAGCGACGCGGTCGAACTGCTCACCGCGCTCAGGGTGTAGACCCTGAGCGCGGTTTCCGCCCGAGAAACTGATAAGGAGTGCGGAACCTGTGACGGACAAGGTGACGCTGACCGCGCTGCGGCGCATGAAGGACGAGCGGCGCAAGATCGTCGGAGTGGTGGCCTGGGACTGCCAGATGGCCCGCATCGCCGACCGGGCCGGGGTCGACCTGATCTCGGTCGGCGACACCGTCGGGGTGAACCTGTGGGGGCACACCAACCCCTTCGAGATCACCATGGACGAGATGCTGGTCGTCACCAAGGCGGTGCGGCGCGGCACGAAGCGTGCCCTGCTGAGCGCGGACTTCCCGTACGGACCGCTCCAGGAGGGGAGTGCGGCCGCGGTACGGGCGGCGATCCGCTTCGCCAAGGAGGCCGGGGTCGACCTGGTCAAGCTGGATGCGGCCGCCGACTATCCGGAGGCGGTCGAGGCCGTCACGCGGGCCGGCGTCCCGGTGTTCGCCCAGTTCGGCATCACCCCGCAGACCGCGCTGCGCTACGGCGTGGAGTACCGGGAGATCCCCTCGGCCGCCGACCAGGTGCCCGAGGAGATGCTGGAGGCGATGGTCGCCGAGGCGAAACGCCTTGAGGAGGCGGGCGCCGTCCTGCTGAACTTCACCAACTCCGGGCCGGTGGTGGGCGCCGCGGTGGCCGCCGCGGTCTCGGTGCCGGTGGTCGGCGGCTTCGGCGGCGGCCCCTGGCTCGACGGCCGGATGCGGATGGCGAACGCCGCGATCGGCTACTCCGCCGGGTCCCTTGACGACCCGCCGGAGACGTACGCGCACGTCGCCCGGATCGCCCTGGACGCGCTCACCGCGTACCGCGAGGACGTGGTCGCCGCCCGGCAGATCGCGGGCGGCATCCCGGTGCCGGCCCCGGTGCCCGCGTCCGTGCCCGCTTCGGCGTCGGCGCCGGCAGAGGAGGGCTGACCCGTGCCCACGGCCGTCATCGACGGGATCAGCACCCGGTACGAGGTCACCGGGGACGGGCCCCCGCTGCTCATGTTCTCGCCCGGCGGCTTCGACTCCAGCCTGGAGGCCTGGCGGACCACCGGCGTCTACCGCCGGCTCGGCCTCCTGGACCGCCTTGCCGAGCACTACACGTGCGTCACCTTCGACCGGCGCGAGTCCGGCAGCTCCGGCGGCCGCCTGGAGCGCCTGTCCTGGGAGGGGTACGTGCGCCAGGGGCTCGGCCTGCTCGACCATCTGGACATCGACCGTGCCTTCCTGATGGGCGGCTGCGTCGGCTGTTCCACCGCGGCCGCGCTCGCCGTGGCCGCGCCCGGGCGGGTGGCGGGCATGGTCCTTTACTCGCCGGCCGGCGGGGTGCACTACCGGCGCAAGCAGCACCAGCGGTTCGACGCCCACCTCGCCTACGCGGCCGAGCACGGGCTGCGGGGCGTGGTGGACCTGGCCCGGTCCACCGGGGAGGGCTTCTCCAAGGAGCCGCGGGTGGGACCCTGGTCCCATGTGCTGCGCCGTGACGCGGAGTTCGCGAAGGAGTACGCCGACTGCGACCCGGAGCGCTACCGCACCCTGGTGACCGGCAGCGCCCGGCTGCTCTTCGACCGGGACACGGTGCCGGGCGTGGAGCCGGAGGACCTGCTCACGCTGCGCGTGCCGGCGCTGATCGTGCCCGGCCAGGACACCTCGCACGCGCCCTCGGCGGCGCGCTATCTGCAGGAGTGCCTGCCGGTCAACGAGTACTGGGACGTCCCGGTCGCCGAGCAGACGGACTCCACGGCTCCGGAGCGGATCCTTTCCTTCCTCTCCGGGGCGTGTCTTTCCGACATGTGACTCTCCGGTACGTGAACGGCCGTCGGCCCCGGGTCACCCCCCGGGGCCGACGGCCATTGCGTGTCTCAGCCCTGCTCGCGTTCCAGGGCGGCGATCTGGTCCACCCTGCGCCGGTGGACGCCGCCCTTGAACGGAGTCGTCAGCCACGTCTCCACGATCTGCTCGGCCTCCTCGTCCTCAAGCACCTTGGCGGGCAGGACGAGCACGTTGGAGTCGTTGTTGCCGCGCGAGATCCGCGTGAACCACAGATCGGGGCAGAGCCCGGCGCGGATGCCCGGCAGCTTGTTGCAGGTGATGGTCTCGCCCAGGCCGCTGCCGCCGAGCACGATGCCGCGGTCGGCCGTGCCCTCGGTCACCCGCGCGCACACCCGTACGCACAGCTCCGGGTAGTCGACCTCCTCGGGTGTGTGGCTGCCCAGGTCCGCCACCGTGTGGCCGGCCTCGGTGAGCCAGGAGACGAGCCGGCCCTTGAGCCGGAAGCCGTTGTGGTCACCGGCGATGGCGATACGCATGCGGATCACTTCCCTGTCCCTGCGTGTGGTGCGGACGACGGCTCAGCCCACCAGGTCCCGGGCCGCCGGGGCGAACAGCTCCTCCAGCGGCCGCGGACGGCTCAGGATCCGCTGGTCCACCGCGTGCCTCAGCAGCGCTTCGAGCACGCCCCGGTTGGGCTCGATCCCGTACGGCAGCGGATCGGCGCCGGTCAGCCGCATGACCCGGCGGTGCATGGCGTCGGTGGCGGTGTCGCCCTCGCCGGCCCGCAGCCGCTCCACGTACCGCTGCTTGGAGCGGGCGAAGGCGTCGAAGACCTGGGCCGCCAGCTCGGGATTCCGATCGAGCAGCTCGTCGCGGACGACCACCAGATGGTTGATGGGGAAGAGGCCGCGCTCGGTGAGCGCCCGGTAGCCCGCCTGCTCGGCGTCCGGCAGCAGCGGGACGAGCTGTTCGGACTCGGGCCTGATGCCGATCGCGGCCGCCAGGTCCCCTGCCACGAGGGCCTCTTCGAGGGTGCGGCCGGGCTTCAGCGACTCGACGTTGCCGGGCGGCGTGTAGTCGGCCACGTGCTCGTCGCCGGAGAGCACCCAGGTGACCTTGGACAGGTCGACCCCGTACTCCTCCTGAAGCACGGAGCGGGCCCACACCCCCGTGGTGACGGTGTAGCCGCGGCTGACGCCGACCCGGCGGCCTTCGAGGTCCTTGGGGTCGGTGACCGGAGCACCGGTGTGGTGATGGATCGCGCCGTGGTGGAAGCCGCGCACCAGGAAGGCAGGCACGGCCGTGAAGCGGGCGCCGTGCTCCTTGGCCACCAGATAGGTGGTGAGCGCCATCTCGCTGATGTCGTAGGCGTGTTCGCGGACCATGCGGCGGAAGGCGTGGACGAGGACCGGGACCTCCTCGAAGTCGAAGGAGAAGCCGTGAGGCCTGACGGCCCCGGTCTTGAGCGCCTGGTTGTTGCCCTGGGTCCGGGTGACTGTCCGTAGTTGATCATCCGTCATGACGGAAAGGTAGCATGGTCAGACCATCAGTCCATAGACTGTCGTCATACGACGGCTTCCACCCCGAGGAGGGGTCATGGCAGAAACAGTGCGGGCTGCGGTCAGGACGGCGCCGGGTGTCACCGAGATGCGCGAACTGCCCATGCCCGACGTACCGGCGGACGGAGCACTGCTGAAGGTCGAGGTCGCCGGGATCTGCGGCACCGACGCGAAGATGTACGGCAAGCCCCCGTTCCCCGACCCGGTGATCATGGGACACGAGAACGTCGGCGTCATCGCCAAGGCGGGCAGGGAGTTCACCGCCCGCAAGGGCCTGGTCGAGGGCGACCGGGTCTTCGTCGAGCACTATGTGGGCTGCTTCCGCTGCGCCTGGTGCCACGCGGGCGAGTACCGGCACTGCGAGACGACCGACTGGCGCACCAACCCCGACGCCCGGCGTTACGGCTACACCTCCTGCGAGAAGCCCGGCACGCTGTGGGGCGGCTTCGCCGAGTACCTGTACCTGCCGTGGAACGCGGTCACCCACAAGGTGCCCGACGGTGTCTCGGCCGAACTGGCCGGTCTGGTCACGCCGTTGTCCAACGGCATCGAGTGGGCGCTCGTGACCGCCGGAGTGGGCTACGCCTCCACCGTGCTCATCCAGGGCCCGGGCCAGCAGGGCCTGTCCCAGGTCGTGGCCTGCAAGCAGGCGGGCGCCTCGCAGATCATCGTCACCGGCACCACCCGGGACGCCGCCCGCCTCTCGCTCGCGCAGGAACTCGGCGCCGACCACGTCATCGACGTCCTGGAGGAGGACGCCCTGAGCCGGGTCAGGGAGCTCACCGGCGGCCGCGGTGTCGACGTGGTCCTCGACTGCACGGCGGGCGCGGGCACCTCACCCGTACTCCTCGGCATCAACGCGCTCAAGCGGCGCGAGGGCGTCATGGTCTCCCAGGGCGAGCTCGCCGCGTTCCCCGACTTCCCGCTGAAGAAGCTCACCGAGAAGTCCATCGCGCTCAAGAGCGCCCGCGGCCACAGCTACCGCTCCTGCGAACTGGCCCTGGAGCAGCTCGCGTCGGGCCGCTTCCCGCTGGAGAAGCTGGCCACGCACACCTTCCCGCTGCACGAGGCGGACCGGGCGATCCGGACCGTCGGCGGCGAGACCGGAGAGGACGCCGTCCACGTGTCCCTGCTGCCCTGGGCGGCCGCATGAGCACGGTCGTCACCCGCACCCCCCGCACCGACCTGGCCGTCGTCGACGCCCTCGCGCGGTACGGCGTCGCCACCGTGCACGAGGCGCAGGGCCGCACCGGCCTGCTCGCACCCGCGCTGCGCCCGGTGTGGCCGGGCGCCCATGTGGCCGGCAACGCGGTCACGGTCAGCGTCCCGCCCGGCGACAACTGGATGATCCACGTCGCGGTCGAGCAGTGCCGCGAGGGCGACATCCTGGTCGTCTCCCCGACCACCCCCTCCGAGGCCGGCTACTTCGGCGACCTGCTCGCCACCTCGGTGGCCGCGCGCGGGGTGCGCGGCCTCGTCATCGACGCGGGCTGCCGCGACGTGGCCGACCTGCGGGAGATGGGATTCCCCGTGTGGGCCCGGCACATCAGCGCCTTCGGCACCGTCAAGGAGACCCTGGGCGACGTGAACCTGCCGCTGGCCTGCGCCGGGCAGATCGTCCACCCCGGGGACGTGATCGTCGCCGACGACGACAGCGTGGTGGTCGTGCCGCGCGCGCGGGCCGCCGTTGTCCTGGCCGCCTCCCGGGCCCGCGAGGAGAAGGAGGCGGCCCTGCGCAAGCGCTACCAGGGCGGCGAACTCGGCCTGGACGTGAACCACATGCGCGAGCGGCTCGCCGCCAAGGGCCTCACCTACGTGGAGGCCGGCGGACCAGGGGAGCCCGACGGATCCGTGGAGGCCGACGCGTGATCATCGACATCCACGGCCACTACACCACGGCCCCCGCCCCCCTCCAGGCCTTCCGGGACGCCCAGTTGGCCCGCCTGGCCGACTCCTCGCTGCCGGTCCCGCGGCCGGCGCCGATCAGTGACGACGCCCTGCGCGAGAGCGTGGAGCACAACCAGCTGAAGGTCCTGCGCGAGCGCGGCGGCGACCTGATGCTGTTCTCCCCGAAGGCCTCGGGCATGGAGCACCACGTCACGGACCCGGCCACCGCCCGGGCCTGGGCGCGGATCTCCAACGACCTGGTGCACCGGGTCGGCGAGCTGTTCCCGGAGCACTTCGCCCCGGTCTGCCAGCTCCCGCAGACCCCCGCGGGCGGGGTCGCCGACGCGGTCGCCGAACTGCGCCGCTGCGTCGGTGAGCTGGGCTTCGTCGGCGCCAATCTCAACCCGGACCCCTCCGGCGGCCACTGGACGGCCCCGCCGCTGACGGACCCCTCCTGGTTCCCGCTCTACGAGGCGCTGTGCGAGCTCGACGTGCCGGCCATGGTGCACGTCTCCAGCGCGTGCAACCCGGTCTTCCACACCCTGGGCGCGCACTACCTGAACGCCGACACCACCGCGTTCATGCAGCTCCTCCAGGGCGGCGGCGAACTCTTCGCCCGCTTCCCCGGCCTGCGCTTCGTGATCCCGCACGGCGGGGGAGCGGTGCCGTACCACTGGGGCCGCTACCGGGGCCTCGCGGTCCGCATGGGCCTGGCGGACCCGGCCGGACTCCTCGGCAACATCGTCTTCGACACCTGCGTCTACCACCAGCCCGGCATCGACCTGCTGACCCGGGTGATCGGCACCGAACACGTGCTGTTCGCCTCGGAGATGCTCGGCGCCGTCCGCGGGGTCGCCCCCGAGACCGGCATCGCCTGGGACGACACCCGGACGTACGTGGACGCCGCCGGCCTCACCCCGGACCAGCTGCACCAGGTGTACGAGGCGAACGCCCGCCGGGTCTATCCGCGCCTGGACGCCAGGCTCCGTTCCCAGGGAAGGTGACCGATGGCACCCCTACGACTGACCTTCGCCTGCGGCGACTACGACCGCACACGCGCGATCGCCGAGGGCACCGTCCGCCCGGACGGCATCGAGGTCAACTACCTCAGGCTGCCCGTGGAGGAGACCTTCTTCCGCATGATGCGCCACCGCGAGTTCGAGGTGGCGGAGCTGTCGCTCTCCTCGTACGTCCTCTCGCTGAGTGCCGACCCGTCCCCGTTCGTGGCGCTGCCGGTCTACACCTCGCGCATGTTCCGGCACGGCGCGCTGTACTGCCACGCCGACTCCGGCATCACGAAGCCGGAGGACCTGCGCGGCAAGGTGGTCGGCACCCCCGAGTACCAGCTGACGGCGTGCGTGTGGATGCGCGGCATCGTCGGTGACCGGCACGGAGTCCCCTTCGACTCGGTCACCCATGTGACCGGCGGCCAGGAGACCCCGGGCCGGATCGAGAAGGCGGGGGTCGCCCTGCCGGACTCGGTGCGCATCAGCCGTATCGCCGAGGACGACACGCTCGCCCGCATGCTGGCCGAGGGGGAGATCGACGCCCTGTGCACACCGCGCGTGCCGAGCCCCTTCCAGGCCGGTGACCCGCGGGTGCGCCGGGTCTTCCCCGACGTGGTGGCGGCCGAGAAGGAGTACTGGGCGGCCACCGGCATCTTCCCGATCATGCATGTGGTCGTCATCCGCCGGGACGTCTACGAGGCGAACCCCTGGGTTGCCCAGTCCCTCTACAAGGCACTCCTGGAGGCGAAGAACCAGGCGCTCGACAGCCTGTACGACACCTCCGCGCTGCGCTTCATGCTGCCCTGGCTCACGCCCCAACTGGAGGAGGCCCGCGCACTGTTCGGCCGCGACTACTGGTCGTACGGCCTGGGCGACGGCAACCGGGAGACGCTGGAGACCTTCCTGCGCTACCACCACGAGCAGGGTCTTTCCCCGCGCCGGTACCGGCCGGAGGAGCTGTTCGCCCCGGAGGCCCTGGAGTCGGCGGTGATCTGACCGGGCCGACCGGCGGCACATGTGAAAGGAGCCGGACCCGATCGGGTCCGGCTCCTTCGTGCTGCGCCTGTCCGGCTCAGCGCACGCCGGCCGCACCTTCGGTCAGCAGCCGCTTCAGGGGCACGCCGGCGTCGCCGGCCCGGTCCGCGGGCAGGTGCTCGCCCTTCGTGAGGGCCCGGCGGACGGCCATGTAGTCGGCGGGCCGGTTGACGGCGTCGGCGGCGAGGAGCGTGCCCTGGCGGTAGTAGAGGACGGAGAACTGTCCGCTCGCCGGGTCACCGCGTACCACGGTGGTGTCGTGGCCGGCGGACAGACCCGCGATCTGCAGCCGCAGTGCGCCCTGGTTGGACCAGAACCAGGGGACGGAGGTGTCCGGTTCGCTGCGGCCGAGCAGGCTCGCCGCCGCGGCCTGTGCCTGTGCGACGGCGCTCGGCACCGATTCGAGCCGCAGCCGGCCCTCGCCGGTGAGCGGGTGGGGCCGTACGGTGCAGTCCCCGGCCGCGACGACGCCCGGCACGTTGGTGCGCGAGCAGGCGTCCACGACGATGCCGCCGTCCACCTCGACCCCGAGCTCACGGGCGGGCCCGGTCCGCGGCCGTACGCCCACGCCGAGCAGCACCAGGTCCGCGGGCAGCCGGGTGCCGTCGGCGAGCACCGCGGCACGTACGTGCCCGTCGGCGCCCTCGAAGCCGGCGACGGCGGCGGACAGCAGGACCTCGGTGCCCTGCCGGGTGTGGGCCTGCCGGTAGAACTCGGAGACCACGGGCGCCACGGCGCGGGCCATCAGCCGGTCCCCGGCCTCCACCACGGTGACGTGCACGCCCAGGGAGCGGGCCGCGGCGGCCGTCTCCAGGCCGATGAAGCCGCCGCCGACCACGACGACCCGCTCGGCGCGGGCCAGGCGTTCCCGCAGGGTGCGTGCGTCCTCGATCCCGCGCAGGGTGCAGACCCCCTGGAGGCCGACGCCTTCCACCGGCAGGCGTACGGGCTCCGCGCCCAGGGTCAGGGCGAGCCGCTCGTACGGCAGTGTGCGGCCGGAGGCGGTGTGCAGCAGGCCGGGCTCGGCCCCCGTGACCCGCTCACCGGTGAGCAGCCGGATGCCGGCCTGCTCGTAGTAGGCGGGGTCCCGGAAGGCCAGGGAGTCCTGTCCGGCTCTTCCGGCGAGGAAGTCCTTGGAGAGCGGGGGGCGTTGATAGGGCGCGTGCGGCTCCTCGCCCACGAGCACGATCGGCTCCTCGTCGCCCGCCTGGCGCAGCGACACGGCCAGCTGCAGTCCCGCCTGGCCGGCTCCGACGACGACTGTCCCACTCCCCATGGTGCGACCCTCTCCCGGCTCGGTGAAGTACAGCTCGATACAGCATGGTCAGACCATTCTACCAATGGAGAAGGCGGGGCGGGTAGGGGCTCGGGTGGAAAGGTATTTTGGTATGACGTTATTCCGTCGGTCATAACAGGGCCTGGGAGCGGCTCCGTCGTGGAAGAATGGCCCCCATGTCCCCCCGAGCGAGTCAGACCCCGGAGAACGAGGCAACCTCCAGGCAGCCGGCCGTGCCGCAGGAGCTGTTCAAGGCCGTCTCCTCGAGCCGTGTGTCCCAGGTGATCGTCGAGCAGATCCGGCACCTGCTGAAGGAGGACCGGCTGCAGCCCGGCGACCGCCTGCCCAGCGAACGCGAACTGTGTGTGCAGTTCGGGTGCAGCCGGGTCACCATCCGCGAGGCGCTGCGCATCCTGGAGGCCAACGGCCTGGTCGAGATCAGGGTCGGCGCCCGCGGCGGCGCCTTCGTCACGGCCCCGACCTCCAGCCGGGTCAGCGAGGGCCTCGCCGACCTGCTCACCTTCTCCCCGCTCACCGCCTCGCAGGTCACCGAGGCCCGGCTGATCTTCGAACTGGGCGTGGTCCCGCTGGCCGTGGAGCGGGCCACCGAAGAGGACATCGCCGATCTGCGGGCCATGTGCGAGGCACACGCCAAGGCGCTGAGGAAGGGGGAGTACACCATGGAACTCTCCACCGCCTTCCACATCCGTCTCGCGGCCTGCACCCACAACCCGGCGATCGAGATGCTCGTGGAGTCCTTCCGCGGCCCGATGCTCATGAGCCTGCGAGAGGCCCAGGCCAACGAGCCGGACACGATGGGCCGGCGCGGTTCCAAGGAGCACCGCGAACTCGTGGAGGCGATCGCCGCCCGCGACACCGAGGCCGCGAGCACGCTGATGCGCACCCATCTGGAGCGCACGGCCTCCCGGGTCAAGGACTGACCCGGCGGCCGCCGACCTGTCCCGAAGCGCCCCGGAGCGAACCGAAGCGCCCCGGACCCTCGCGGTCCGGGGCGCTTTCCCATGCGCTGGTACGAGGGTCTCGCCCCCGCCTCAGCCCGCCCGACCGCAGCGCTCGGTGTCGACCTCGGCGAGGGCGGCCTCGTTGTACCGGGCGCCCCGCACGGTCGCCGCGTTCAGCACCCGCCCCGCCATGGCGAGGACCTCGCCAGGCACGTCGGCGTCGAGCGTCGCGAGGTTCTCCCGCAGATGGGCCACCGACCGGGTCCCGGGGATGGCGACGACATGAGGACCTTGGGAGACGACCCAGGCCAGGGCCAGCTGCGCAAGGCTGATTCCGGCCTTCTCCGCCAGCCGCGCGAGCTCGGACCGCAGGGCCAGATTGGCGGGGTAGTGGTGGGCGTCGAAGCGGGGCATGCCCCGGCGGATGTCGGAGGCCGGCAGGGCGTCCGGGTCCGGCGGGGCGCCGGTGAGGAACCCGCGGGCCAGCGGGCTGAAAGCCACAAGGGCGATCCCGAGTTCACGGGCCGCGGCGAGCGTGCCCTCCTCGGGGTTGCGCGTCCAGAGGCTGTACTCGTTCTGCAGCGCGGCGACCGGGTGCACGGCGTGCGCCCGGCGCAGGGTCGCCGCGGACACCTCCGACACGCCCAGGGCACGCACCTTCCCGGCCGCGACCAGCTCCGACATCGCCCCGACGCTCTCCTCGACCGGCACCTTCGGGTCGAGGCGGTGCAGGTAGTAGAGGTCGATGACGTCGGTGCGCAGCCGGGACAGTGCCTCGTCGGCGGTGCGCCGGATCGTCTCCGGACGCCCGTCGATGACACGGCGCCCGTCGACCCCGGTCATCCCGCACTTGCTGGCGAGCACGATCCGGTCCCGGTGGCCGGCGAGGACCCGGCCGACCAGCTCCTCGTTGGCGCCGAAGCCGTACAGGGCGGCCTTGTCGAAGAGCGTGACGCCCTCCTCCACGGCCGTCAGGAGCAGTCGTTCCGCGGCCTCCGGCGCCGGCGGGACACCGTACGCGTGACTCAGGTTCATGCAGCCCAGACCGACGGCCGGGACCTCGAACGGCCCGATCCGGCGCGGCCCGATCCGGCGCGGGGCATACCCCGCGCCGGCACCCGTCGGCGCGCTCACGCGCCCGCGCCGGCGGCGTTCAGCTGCTCCTCCAGGGCCGCGAGCGTCCGGTAGCAGGCCAGCACCCGGGCGATGGAGGTGTTGGGCTCGCGGCCTTCGCGGATCGCGGCGACGAACTCGCGGTCCTGGAGCTCGATGCCGTCCATCGACACGTCGACGCCGCTCACGTCGATCGGCTCCTCCTCGCCGGTGAACAGGTCGTCGTACCGGGCGAGGTACGTGCCGGTGTCGCCGATGTAGCGGAAGGTCGTGCCCAGCGGGCCGTCGTTGTTGAACGACAGCGACAGCGTGCAGATGGCGCCGTTCGCCGCGCGCAGCTGGATCGACATGTCCATCGCGATGCCGAGCTCGGGGTGGATCGGGCCCTGCACGGCGTTGGCCTGCACGATCGGCGAGCCGGTCTGGTACGCGAACAGGTCGACGGTGTGCGCGGCGTGGTGCCACAGCAGGTGGTCGGTCCAGGAGCGCGGCTGCCCGAGCGCGTTGAGGTTCGTCCGGCGGAAGAAGTACGTCTGCACGTCCATCTGCTGGAGGTGGAACTCACCGGCCTCGATCCGCCGCCGCACCCACTGGTGGCTGGGGTTGAAGCGCCGGGTGTGGCCCACCATCGCGACCAGCCCGGTGCGCTCCTGCGCCGCCCGGCACGCCTCGGCGTCGGCGAGCGAGTCGGCGAGCGGGATCTCGACCTCGACGTGCTTGCCCGCTTCGAGGCAGGCCAGGGTCTGCGAGGCGTGCAGCGGTGTGGGGGTGGCGAGGATGACGGCGTCGATGTCGTCCATGGCCAGCACCTCGTCCAGGGAGGCGACGGCGCGGCCGACGCCCTGCTCCGCGGCGAACTTCCGCGCGTTCTCCAGGCTGTCGCTCACGACGGCGGCCACCTCGACCCCCTCGATCCGCTTCAGCCCGGCCGCGTGCTTGGCGCCGAAGGCACCGCCGCCGGCCAGCGCGATCCGCAGGGTCCGGTCGTCAGTCATGTCACTCCTTCACGGCGGGCTCGCCGACCCGCGGGTGGTTTTCCAGGATCAGATGGCCGACGGCGGTGTTCGACGCCGGCACATGGTAGAAGCGGTGCTTGACCTCGACCTCGCCGGAGCCGTCGACATCGCTCATCGCACCGCGGGCGATCAGCCACATGACCAGCTCGATGCCCTCGGAGCCGGCCTCCTCCACGTACTCCAGGTGCGGGATCCCGGCCAGGCCGGCCGGGTCCTCGACCAGCCTGTCCAGGAAGGCGTTGTCCCACTCCCGGTTGATCAGGCCGGCGCGCGGGCCCTGCAACTGGTGGCTCATGCCGCCGGTGCCCCACACCTGCACCCTGACCGGCCGGTCGTACGACTCGACGGCCTTGCGCAGCGCCTGACCGAGCCTGAAGCAGCGGGCACCGGAGGGGACGGGGTACTGCACCACGTTGACGTGGAACGGGATGACCTTGCACGGCCACTTCTCGACGTCGTCGCCGAACATCAGCGACAGCGGCACGGTCAGTCCGTGGTCGACGGCCATCTCGTTGACGAGGGTGAGGTCGAAGTCGTCCCGGATCAGCGAGTGCGCGATGTGCGCGGCCAGGTCGGGGTCGCCCTCGATGCCGGGCACGGGGCGGGGACCGTATCCCTCGTCGGCGACGGGGTAGGAGGCGCCGGTGCCGAGCACGAAGGTCGGGATCACCGACTGGTCGAAGGCGCTGGCATGGTCGTTGTAGACCAGGAAGATGACGTCGGGGGTGTTCTCCCGCTCCCACGCCCTGGAGTACTCGTACCCCTCGAAGACCGGCTGCCAGTACGGCTCGGCGGTCCTGCCGTGGTCGAGGGCCGCGCCGATCGCCGGCACGTGCGAGGTGAAGACGGCTCCGGTGATCACGGCATGCTCGGCGGGCGCCGCCGGGTCGTGGCTCGCCGCGGCACGGGCCGCTTCGAGGACGGCGCGGTCGATCCGGTTCCCCTCGACCGGGCGGCCGCCGCCGACCATCATGTCGCGGTACTCCTGCTCGGCCATGCCGGTCATCGAGCCCGCCATCTGCTGGAACGAGAGCCCCAGCGTCGCACCCCACTTGGCGAGGAAGTAGATGTTGCCGCCCTCGCGCATCGCCGCGTTGAGGTCGCGGTCGAGCAGCGCCTGCTTCTGCTCCTCCCGCAGCGGCCACGCGTCCAGATAGGCGCGCTCGTCGGCGAGATAGCTCGCCCGGTTCTCCGCCGTCATCAGCGACATGCAGAACTGGTTGAGGTGGTATCCCTTGGCCGACTGCTCGGAGTCGAAGATGGTCGTTCCCGGAACCAGCTTGTAGGTCTTGTCCAGTGCCATGCCGGGGCTCCGATCAGGGGAGGGGGCGGTCGGTGTCGGTGGCGGTGTCGGGCCAGTACAGGCGCATCGGGTTGTCGACGAGCAGCTTGCGCCGGAGCTCGGGCGTCGGCGCGATGTGCGGGACGAAGTCGACGAGCAGCCCGTCGTCGGGCATGTGGTCGGTGAGGTTGGGGTGCGGCCAGTCGGTGCCCCACAGCACCCGGTCGGGGAACTCCTCGACCACGCGCCGGGCGAAGGGGACGACGTCGCGGTACGCGTGCCGCTCGCCGTCGAGGGCCGGCGGGCCGGTCACCGAGAGCCGTTCCGGGCACGTCACCTTGCACCAGATGTCCGGCCGGGCCCGCAGGAAGTCGAGGAACGCCTCGAATTCGGGCCCCTCCGGGGCCTTCGCGGTGTCCGGCCGGCCCATGTGGTCGACCACCAGCGGTACCGGGATCGACAGGAAGAAGTCCCGCAGGCCGGCGAGGTCGGCCGCCTCGAAGTAGACGACGACGTGCCAGCCGTACGGCGCGATCTTCTCGGCGATGTCCAGCAGGTCCTGCTGCGGCGCCGCGTCCACCAGCCGCTTGACGAAGTTGAACCGCACCCCGCGGACACCCGCCTCGTGCAGCTCCCGCACCTGCGCGTCCGTGACGTCGGGCCGCAGCGTCGCCACACCCCGGGCCAGCCCGCCGGAGGCCCGCAGGGCGTCGAGCATGGCGGCGTTGTCGGCGCCGTGACAGGTCGCCTGCACCACGACGTTACGGGCGAAGCCGAGGTGGTCGCGGAGTGCGAAGAGCTGGTCCTTGGACGCGTCGCACGGCGTGTACTTGCGCTCGGGCGCGTACGGGAACTCGGCGCCCGGGCCGAAGATGTGGCAGTGCGTGTCGACGGCGCCGTCGGGGAGCCGGTACCGGGGCGTGCTCGGCCCGGCGTACCAGTCCAGCCAGCCGGGGGTCTTCTCGAAGGTCGTGTTCTCTGCGTTCGTCGTCATCGTTCAGTCCTCGTACCGGAGTCCGAGCTCGGCCAGCGGGCCGCGCATGCCGTACATGTCCAGGCCGAGCTCGCCGGCCCGGAACCGCGCACGCTTGCCCTCCTCGTTCGCCTCGCGCGCCGCCGCGGCGGCCGCCACGTCGGCGGCCCGTTCGCGCGGCACCACGACGACACCGTCGGCGTCCGCGACGACCACGTCACCGGGCCGTACGAGAGCGTTGGCGCAGACCACGGGCACGTTGACGGAGCCGAGGGTGGCCTTCACCGTGCCCTTGGCGTTGACCGCGCGCGAGAAGACGGGGAAGCCCATGCCCTCCAGGTCGGTCACGTCGCGCACACCGCCGTCGATGACCAGGCCCCGGCAGCCCCGGGCGCGGAACGAGGTCGCGAGCAGTTCGCCGAAGAAGCCGTCCTCGCTCTCGGTCGTGCAGGCCGCGACGACGACGTCCCCGTCCCGGATCTGCTCGGCCGCGACGTGGAGCATCCAGTTGTCGCCGGGCTGGAGCAGCACGGTCACGGCCGTGCCGCACATCCGGGCCTTCGGGTGGACCGGGCGCAGGTAGGGCCGCATCAGTCCGGTCCGGCCCATGGCCTCGTGGATCGTCGCCACGCCGAACTCCGACAGCGCGGCCACGGCCTCCGGGGCGGCACGGTCGACCTTGGTGCGGACGACGCCGATCTCGGTGTGTTCCATGCGTACGTCTCCTGGAATGCGGGGGTCAGCGGCCGGCCGCGGCGGGGCGGTCGGCGAGCCGGGCGGCGAGTCGGTCGGCGAGTCGGGGGTAGACGCGCAGGGCGTTGCCGGAGTAGACGGCGGCACGCTCCTCGTCCGACAGGTGCGGGGTGGCGTCGACGTACCGCTTCGTGTCGTCGAAGTGGTGGCCGGTACGCGGGTCGATGTCGCGGACCGCGCCGATCATCTCGCTGGCGAACAGGACGGACCTGCTGGGGATCACCCGGGTCAGCAGGTCGATGCCGGGCTGGTGGTAGACGCAGGTGTCGAAGAAGACGTTGTCGAGGAGGGTCTCGGGCTCCGGCCGGCCGAGGGCCATCGCGAGACCCTGGAACCGGCCCCAGTGGTACGGCACCGCGCCGCCGCCGTGCGGGATCACGAACCGCAGGGTCGGGAAGTCGGTGAACAGGTCGCCCTGGACCAGCTGCATGAACGCCGTGGTGTCGGCGTTCAGGTAGTGGGCGCCCGTGGTGTGGAAGGCGGGGTTGCACGAGGTGCTGACATGGATCATGGCGGGGATCTCGTACTCGGCCATCGCCTCGTAGACCGGATACCAGCTGCGGTCGGTCAGCGGCGGCGCGGTCCACGTGCCGCCCGACGGGTCGGGATTGAGGTTGACGGTCACCGCGCCGAGTTCCTCGACCGCGCGGCGCAGCTCGGGCAGGCAGGTCGCGGGGTCGACGCCGGGGGACTGCGGCAGCATCGCGCCCATGGCGAAGCGGCCGGGGTACAGCGTGCTGACCCGGTGGACCAGGTCGTTGCAGATCCGCGCCCAGGTCGAGGAGACCTGGAAGTCGCCGATGTGATGGGCCATGAAGCTGGCCCGCGGGGAGAAGACCGTCAGGTCGCTGCCGCGCTCGTCCATGAGCCGCAGCTGGTTGCCCTCGATCGCCTGGCGCAGGTCGTCGTCGCTGATGACCAGGTCGTCGGGATCGGGCGCGTCCTCGGGGAAGCCGACCGCCGCCACCTGCCGGTCCCGCCACTGCGCCAACTGCGGTGGTGCCGTGGTGAAGTGACCGTGACAGTCGATGATCATGAGTTGTCTCCTGAGGTCGTCGGGGTCGGCGGGGCGGCGGGGCGGCTGGGCCGGGTCGGCCGGGTCGTCGGGGTCGGCGGGTCGGCCGGGTTGGTTGGATCAGCCCTGGGAGCCGACGGGCCAGCCGGTGTACTGCTCGGCGAGATAGGCGCGTCCGGCGCGCGTGCCCACGACGTTGTCGAGCTCGCCGAGCCGGCGCCGCACGTCGAACGGCGAGTCGCCGGGCGCCGTGTGCAGCAGCTGGGTCATCCAGTGGGAGAAGTTCTGCGCCCGCCACACCCGCTGCAGCGCGCGCGGCTGGTAGGCGTCGAGCGCGGCCTCACCCGCGCCGCCGAGGGCCCGCGGAAGAACGTCGGCCAGGATCTTCACGTCGTGCAGGGCGAGGTTGAGTCCGCGGGCGCCGGTCGGCGGCACCGTGTGCGCGGCGTCCCCGGCGAGCACCAGCGAACCCCAGCGCATCGGCTCCTGAACGAAGGAGCGGAACCGCAGCACCGTCTTCTCGGTGACCGGCCCCTCCTTCAGCCGGAAGCCGTCCTCACCGGCCACCCGCGCCTGCAGGGTCTCCCAGATCCGGTCGTCGGACCAGTCGTCGACGGACTCGTCGGGGTCGCACTGGAAGTACATGCGCTGCACGGACTCGGTGCGTTGGCTGATCAGCGCGAAGCCGTGCTCGGAGTGGGCGTAGACCAGCTCGGGCGCGCTCATCGGCGCCTCGGCGAGGATCCCGAACCACGCGAAGGGGTACTCCTTGCCGTACCGCACCCGCCGGTCCTCCGGCACCAGATCGCGGCACATGCTGCGCGATCCGTCCGCACCGACCACGTACCGTGCCCGGATCTCGTGCCGGGAGCCGTCGGGCGCCGTGTAACGGACCCGCGGAGCACCGGTCGTGATGTCGAGGACCTCGGTGTCCCTGACCCCGAAACGGACCGTGCCGCCGTCGCGGTCCCGCGCGTCCGCCAGATCGATGAACACGTCGGTCTGCGGGTAGAGCCACACCGACACGCCGGCCAGCGCCTTGAAGTCGATGCGGTGCGGCCGGCCGCCGAACCGGAGTTCGGTGCCCTCGTGCTCGTGGCCCTCGCGCAGGATCCGGTCGGAGACCCCGGTCTCGATCAGGTCGCGGGCCGCGTCGGCTTCGAGGATGCCCGCCCGGTGGGTCGTCGCGATCTCCTGCCGGGTGCGGGTGTCGATCACGACCGTGTCGACCCCCGCGCGCCCCAGCAGGTGCGCCAGCATCAGGCCGGCCGGCCCACCGCCGACGACGGCGACCGGTACGGAGGTGACGGTGTCGACGACGGTGTCGACGGCATCGGCCATGGCATCTCCTGAGCAACTGTGAACGTCCCGAACACCTCGAACGTTGACAGCCAGGACCGCGCCCGGTCGCCGGCGTTTCCGTCAGGCGGAAGCCCGCCGGGATCTCGTGCGGAAGCCTGACCGGATGTCAGGCGGTCGTGCGCGTACGCCGTCCGAGCTCGTCGGAGATTCCGTGCGCGGCCCTCAGGAGCGGATCCCGCAACGTGCGTGCGTGGCCCGCGCCTCGCGCCGTGATCACGATCCCGAGAGCGGCGCTGACCGGTCCGGTCCGGCCGATCCGCACCGGCGCGGCCACGGCGACCGTGCTCTCCGAGAGCTGCCGGTCGCTGACGAAGACCTGTTCGCGGCGGATACGGTCGAGTTGGGTGCGCAGTGCCTTCGGGTCGACGACGGTGTGCGGGGTCCAGGCCCGCAGCGGCGAGTCGAGCACCTCCTCTTGGATGTCGTGCGGCGCGTGCGCGAGGAGCACCCGGCCCATCCCGGTGGAGGCGATCGGAAAACGGGTCCCCACCGCGGTCAGCAGCTCCACCGACCGGTGCCCCGCGATCCGTTCGACGAACACGAGCTCGGTGCCCTCGCGGACCGCGAGCTGGATGTTCTCGTGGGTCACCTCGTAGAGGTCCTGCATGAAGGGCAGCGCTACATCCCGCAGAATCTGGGTACGAGGACATCCCGAGGCGATCTCCCAGAGCCTCAGCCCGACATGCCACGCCCCGTCCTCGCCCCGTTCGAGCACACCCCAGCCCGCGAGCTCCGTCACCACCCTGTGTGTCGTGCTCAGCGCGAGACCCGTACGCTGAGCGACCTCCGACAGCGTCTGCGCGGGGTGCTCACGGTCGAACGCCGAGAGGACCTTGAGGACTTTTCCTGCCGCCGAGAGCTGGGTCGGGTTCACGCGGCCAGTCTCGCAGACCGGTCCTGAGCAGCCCCGACTGCCCGCCGCATCACCTGTCCTGTCGCCGGCCCGGCCGCCGGCCCTGTCACCTGCCGCACACCTTGGAGGCCCTGTTGAACCGAGAGATCTCCGGTCTGTCCTCGATGGCGACCCGGCCGATCCTGGCCGAACTCTCCGAGCACATCCGGCTCACCCACGGAATCCCGGTGCGTTTCGAGGCCGCCGGTGGGGTCGAGATCGCACGGCGCGTACGCGAGGGCGTGACGGCCGACCTGCTGGTGCTCGCCGGCGGAGCGATGGCCGCCCTTGAGAAGGAGGGGCACCTGCTCGCAGGCACGGTGCGGCCGCTGTGGATCTCCCAGGTCGTCGCCGCCGTGCCGGAGGGAACGCCGGTCCCGGCGCTCGGCTCGGCCTCCGACCTGCGAGCCGCTCTCCTGTCCGCGAAGAAGATCGCCTACTCCACGGGCCCGAGCGGGACGGCGCTCGTCGAGCTGATCGACCGGCTCGATCTCACCGACCTGATAGGACCCCGCCTCCTCCAGGCGCCACCCGGCGTGCCCGCCGGCACCCTGCTGTCCTCCGGCCGGGCCGACCTGGCCTTCCAGCAGCACAGCGAGCTGATGGACCTGCCGGGGGTCCTCGTCGCCGGCCCCCTGCCGGGCGACACCGCGATCAGCTCGCTCTTCAGCGCGGGCGTCCTCACGTCCTCCACCCACCCGACCCGAGCCCGCGAAGTCCTGGACCTCCTCGGATCCGACGCGGCGACGAAGGCCGCGCGCGCCCGGGGCATGCGGGCACCGGAGGACGGGTGACCTGAACGCCTGAACGTCCCTCTGCGCGCGGTACCGGACCGGCCAAGGAGTGGATCTTCCGGTGCCCGTGTCGGGCGGTCGTCGCGGGGGCACTTCTGGTCCAGTGGGGGACAGCAGGCCGGTGACGGCCGGCACGCCAGGCACGGCTGGCACGCCCGGTACGCCAGGCACGACCGGCACAGCAGGCACCGCAGGGATGGCGGAGACGCCAGCGACGGCGAACGGAGAGCATTCGTGATTGTCGGGGTCCTCAAGGAAGCGCGGGCGGGCGAGAAACGCGTGGCGGCCACGCCCGCCACCGTCGAGCCGATCCGCAAGCTGGGGTACGACGTCGTCGTCGAGCCCGGCGCGGGTGTCGCCGCGGGGTTCGCCGACCGTGCCTACGAGGCCGCCGGGGCCCGGATCGGGGAGGCGACGGCCGCGGACGTGGTGCTCGGGGTCAACGCGCCCAGCCCGGCGCAGCTCGACCGGGTCGGGGAGGGCGCCACGGTCATCGCGCTGTTCGCGCCGGGGGCCGAGCCGGCGGTGGCCGGAGAGCTCGCGCGGCGCCCGTTCACGGTGCTCTCGATGGACGCCGTGCCGCGGATCAGCCGCGCCCAGTCCATGGACGTGCTCTCGTCGATGGCGAACATCGCCGGCTACCGGGCGGTGGTCGAGGCGGCGCACGAGTTCGGGCGCTTCTTCACCGGCCAGATGACGGCGGCCGGCAAGGTGCCGCCGGCGAAGGTGCTCGTCGCGGGCGCGGGCGTCGCCGGTCTGGCGGCCATCGGCACCGCCGGCTCGCTCGGCGCGATCGTACGGGCGACCGACCCGCGCCCCGAGGTCGCCGAACAGGTGCGGTCGCTGGGCGGCGAGTACCTGCCGATCGAGTCCCCGGAGGTCGAGGTCTCGAAGACCGGTTACGCCAAGGAGATGGGCGACGACTACAAGGCGCGCGAGGTCGAGCTCTACACCGCGCAGACCCGCGAGGCCGACATCGTCATCACCACCGCGCTGATCCCCGGCCGCCCCGCGCCGACCCTGATCACGGCGGAGATGGTGGCCGGGATGCGGCCGGGTTCGGTCATCGTCGACATGGCCGCCGCCAACGGCGGCAACGTGGTCGGCACCGTGAAGGGCGAGAAGACCGTCACCGAGAACGGCGTCACCATCCTCGGCTACACCGACCTGGCGGGCCGGCTGCCGGCCCAGGCCTCCCAGCTGTACGGCACCAACCTGGTGAACCTGCTCAAGCTGCTGACCCCCGGCAAGGACGGCCAGCCGGTCCTCGACTGGGACGACCCCGTACTGCGCTCCGTCACCGTCGTACGGGACGGGGAGCCGGCCTGGCCGCCCCCGCCGGTCCAGGTCTCCGCCGCCCCCGCGCCCACGACCACCGCCGAACCACCGGTGTCCCCGGTGAAGCGACCCCCGTCGCCCGCCCGCCGCTTCGGCGCGGTCGCCCTCGGCGCACTCGCGCTCTTCCTCGCCGCCGGATTCGCGCCCGCGGCACTGCTGCCGCACGTCACGGTCTTCGTCCTCGCGATCGTCATCGGCTATTACGTGATCGGGCACGTCCACCACGCCCTGCACACCCCGCTCATGTCGGTGACGAACGCGATCTCCGGGATCATCGTGGTCGGCGCCCTGCTGCAGATCGGCCACGGCAACACGGCGGTCACGGTGCTTTCGACCGTGGCGATCCTGCTGGCCGGCATCAACGTCTTCGGCGGCTTCGCGGTGACCCGCCGCATGCTCGGCATGTTCAGGAGGAGCTGAGATGTCCGCGACCCTCGCCGCCCAGTCGGCCTACCTCGTCGCCGCGCTGCTCTTCATCCTGGCCCTCGCCGGACTCTCCCGGCACGAGTCGGCCCGGCTCGGCAACGCCTTCGGCATGCTCGGCATGGGCGTCGCGCTCGTCGCGACGATCGTGCTCGCCGCCGACGGCGACATCAGCGGCGCCGGTGCCGGTCTGATGGCCCTCGCCATGGTGCTCGGCGCGCTCGCCGGACTGTGGCGCGCCCGCGGTGTCGAGATGACGGCCATGCCCGAACTCATCGCGCTGCTGCACTCGTTCGTCGGCCTCGCCGCCGTCCTCGTCGGCTGGAACGGCTTCCTGACCGTCGAGGACCGGCCCGCCGGCGTCGAGGCCGCCGACCTGGTCGCGCTCGGCACCCTGGACATCCACCACGCCGAGGTCTTCATCGGTGTCTTCATCGGCGCGGTCACCTTCACCGGCTCGATCGTCGCGAATCTCAAGCTCTCGGCGAGGATCGCCTCCCGGCCGCTGATGCTCCCCGGCAAGAACGCCCTCAACCTCGGCGCGGTCGGCGCGTTCCTCGCCCTGACGGTGTGGTTCGTCATCACTCCGGAGCTGTGGCTGCTCACCGCCGTGACCGCGCTCGCCCTCGCCCTCGGCTGGCACCTCGTCGCCTCCATCGGCGGCGGTGACATGCCGGTCGTCGTGTCGATGCTGAACAGCTACTCCGGCTGGGCCGCGGCCGCCTCCGGCTTCCTCCTCGGCAACGACCTGCTGATCGTCACCGGCGCCCTGGTCGGCTCCTCCGGTGCGTACCTCAGCTACCTCATGTGCAAGGCGATGAACCGCTCCTTCCTCTCCGTCATCGCCGGCGGCTTCGGCATCGAGGCCCCCACGGGCGCGGACGTCGACTACGGCGAACACCAGGAGATCACCGCCGAGGGCGTCGCCGAACTCCTCGAATCCGCACGGTCCGTGATCATCACCCCCGGGTACGGCATGGCCGTCGCCCAGGCCCAGTACCCGGTCGCGGAACTCGCCGAGAAGCTGCGCGCCAAGGGCGTCGACGTACGGTTCGGCATCCATCCCGTCGCCGGGCGGCTGCCGGGCCACATGAACGTGCTGCTCGCCGAGGCCAAGGTGCCCTACGACATCGTCCTCGAAATGGACGAGATCAACGAGGACTTCGCCGACACGGACGTCGTCCTGGTCATCGGCGCGAACGACACCGTCAACCCGGCCGGGGCGGAGGACCCGTCGAGCCCGCTCGCCGGCATGCCGGTGCTCACCGTGTGGCACGCCGACCGGGTGATCGTGTTCAAGCGCTCGATGGCGTCCGGGTACGCGGGCGTGCAGAACCCGCTGTTCTTCCGCGAGAACACGGCGATGCTCTTCGGCGACGCGAAGGAGCGGGTGGAGGACATCGTCGCGGCGCTCTGACGTGCCGCGAGGGAGCCGTCCGTGGTCCGTTCCGTGGTGAGCACGGATGCGGTCCGTGGTCCCGCTCGGAAGACTGTGGTCATGGCGATCGCGCCACCGCGGACGCGACGCTCACGACGACCGACAGGGGAACGATGATGGCCGGCACCGAGACGACCGGGTACGAGGGCTTCAGCGCCGAGGAGCGCGCGGCCATGAAGGACCACGCCCGCGAGACGAAGGCGGCCGCGACGCGGCGCGGCTCGAAGGCGGAGAAGGCGGCGCTCGCGGCGCAGGACGTGCTCGCGAAGATCGCCGAGATGGGCGACTCGGACCGGGCCATGGCCGAGCGTGTCCACGCCGTCGTCACCGCCGCGGCCCCCGGTCTCGCGCCCAAGCTGTGGTACGGGATGCCCGCGTACGCCGACGAGGCAGGCAAGGTCGTGTGCTTCTTCCAGAGCGCGGAGAAGTTCAAGGCCCGGTACGCGACGCTCGGCTTCAGCGACCAGGCGCGCCTGGACGACGGCCCGATGTGGGCCGCCGCCTACGCCCTCACCGAGGTGACGCCGGAGGTCGAGGAGCGGATCACGGCGCTGGTGAAGCGGGCGGTGAGCTGACCGCCTTCGTCCTGGCCCTCTGTCGCGCGGTGCGGTCAGCGCTTCGCCGTACGGCCGAAGGCGGACCGCGCCCACAGATAGCCGACGAGGGTCAGGCCGGCGCACCAGGCGAGGGCGATCCAGCCGCTGTCGCCGATCGCGGTGCCCATCAGCAGCCCGCGCAGGGTCTCGATGGCCGGCGTGAAGGGCTGGTACTCGGCGAACCAGCGCAGCCCGGTCGGCATGGAGTCGGTCGGCACGATCGCGCTGCCGAGGAAGGGCAGGAAGGTCAGCGGCAGCGGCGTGTTGCTCGCCGACTCCGGGGTCTTGGCGACGAGGCCGATGCCGGCCGAGAGCCAGGTGAGCGCGAGCGTGAGCAGGGTCAGCAGTCCGGCCGCGGCGAGCCATTCGACGAGGGTGGCGTCGGGACGGAAGCCGATGGCGAGCGCGACGCCGATGACCAGGGCGATGGCGACCAGCGTCTGCAGGACGGTGCCGACGACATGCCCGGTGAGGAACGCGGCCCGCGAGATCGACATCGTACGGAAGCGGTTGACGATGCCCTCGGTCATGTCGACGCACACGCCGACCGCCGTGGCCACGGCGCCCGCCGTCGCGGTCATGAGGATGATGCCGGGGGCGACGTAGTCGATGTACTTCCCGCCACCGGTGGGCGCGCCCGCGATGCCCGCGCCGATGGCGCCGCCGAAGGCGTAGTTGAACAGCAGCAGCATCATCACCGGCATGAGGACGACGGAGACGGTCATCGCCGGGTAGCGCAGGGCGTGCTTGAGGTTGCGCTGCAGCATGGTCAGCGAGTCGCTGACGGCGTAGCCGAGGGTGCTCATCGGGTCATCTCCACGGAGGTGTCGGGGGTGCCGGTGCCGGTCAGGGTGAGGAAGACGTCGTCGAGGTCGGGGGTGTGCATCGTCAGCGACTCGGGCTGGATCCCGGCGGCGTCGAGGACGTCGAGCACGGCCCGCAGCGTCGGGATGCCGCCGTCGCTGGGGATGCGCAGGGTGAGTTCCTCGGCGTCGCGCGCGCCGGCGCCGAAGTGGTGGGCGGCCCGGTCGAGCGCGGCCGGTTCGGCGAACCGGAGCCGGATGTGGCCGCCGGGGATGAGGCGCTTGAGCTCGTCGGCGGTGCCCTCGGCGACGATCCGGCCGCGGTCGAGGACCGCGATGCGGTCGGCGAGCCGGTCCGCCTCCTCCAGGTACTGCGTGGTGAGGAAGACCGTCACGCCCTCGCCGTCGACGAGTCCGCGGATGATCTCCCAGAGGACGCGGCGGCTGCGCGGGTCGAGGCCGGTGGTCGGCTCGTCGAGGAAGATGATCCGCGGGTCGCCGACCAGCGTCATCGCCAGATCGAGCTTGCGCCGCATGCCGCCGGACAGCGTCGCCACGGGCTTGCGGGCGGCCTCGGTCAGGTCGAGCCGCTCCAGGAGCCCGGCACTCCGGCGCCGGGCCTCGGGCCGGGGGATGTGCCGCAGCGCGGCCATCAGGAGCAGGTTCTCCTCGGCGGTGAGCAGGCCGTCGACGGCCGCGAACTGACCGGTGACGCCGATCGCGCCCCGCACCCCGTCGGGGCGCTCGATCAGGTCATGGTCGGCGATCCGGGCCGTGCCGCCGTCGGGGGCGATCAGGGTGGAGAGGATCTCCACGGTCGTCGTCTTCCCGGCCCCGTTGGGGCCGAGCAGGGCGAAGACCGAGCCCTCCGGGATGGTCAGGTCGATGCCGTCGAGGACGAGCTTCTCGCCGTAGGACTTGCGTAGCCCCTGGGCGGCGATCGCCGGTGCGGCGGTGGTGCCGGGGGCGGTGGACGTGAGGGTCATGAGGGCTCCAGAGAGGCCTGTGTGATGTGACATGGCACATGAGGTTTCGGAGGCACGCCGAAGGCGCGCCCGGCGGTGCCTGGGCCGCCCGGGCGGGCGGTGGTCAGGCCGGAGGGCCGGAGGGCGGGAGGGGCGGACGGTGCGGGGCCGGCTCTCGGGCGGCCGGGCGGCCGGCCCGGTGACGGTCAGGACCGCCGGCGCTCAGACCGGACGACGCCTGGTCCGACGGCGCCAGGGTCGCCCGGACCCTCCTCAGGCGCGGCGGATCACGATGTCGCCGGCGCCGGTGCTGGCGTGCACCTCGACCGTCTCGGCGGCGTCGCCGGGGCCTTCGGCGGCGCCGAGGGAGTTGCGGACGACGCCGACCTTGGCGGTGACGTCGAGCCAGGCCGCGGTGGACTCGCGGACGCCGACCTCGACGCTGCCGAGCGACGTGCGCAGTTCGACCTTGCCGCGGGCCACCTCGTTGACCTGGATGGAGCCCTGGGAGGTGCGGATGTCGACCGAGGACTCGGCGGCACCGACCGTTACGCGGCCCATGGAGACCTTCGCGCGCAGCTCGCCGGTGACGGTGCCGATCGTGGTGTCGCCGATGCCGTTCTTGAGGGTCAGCGCGCCGGCGATCTCGCCGAGGTCGATCCGGCCCTGGCCGTTGATGTCGGCGTCGCCCGTCGCACGGTCCACGCGTACGTCGCCGTGGTCCGTGCGCAGCACGGCCGGGCCCGTCTCGTCGAGCAGGATGTCGCCGAGCCCGGACCTGACCCGGGACTCGCCGAGCGGTCCCTGGCAGTGGAAGTCGCCCATGGAGCTGTGGGCCTGGAGCTGCGAGCCCGCCGGCAGTTCGATGGTGATGTCGACCGAGCCGACCCTGCCGAACACCGAGCGCTTCCGGGGGCCCTTGAGGGTCAGGGTGCCGTTGGCGTACGTGACCTTCGTCTGCTGTGCCGCCCGGTTGTCGTTCTCGTCGTCGGGGTTGCTGGGCTCCACCTCGACGACGGTGTTCATGCGCTTGCCCGCGGCCAGCCGGACGTGGGCGATGTCGAACTCGAGGATCGCGGTGATGGGCTCGGGAGTCTCGTACGTGGGCATGGCTGTGCCGTCCTCGTGACTGTGAAGGGTGAATGCGCAGGTGGGAGGGGTGGTGATGTACGGGTACGGGTACGGGCCGAGCCGGGTCGGCCGGGACCGGTGTCGGGGGCCTGCCCGGCGGAGCCCGTCTAGCGGGCCCAGCCCTGGTAGGTCTGGCCCTGGCGAGGGGACCGGGGGGTGACCGCCTGCGGGCCGGCCTGCCGGGGCGCGGCGCCCGGATCCAGGGCGGCGGCCACCGCCCGTACGAGCCAGGCGTTGACGGACAGGCCCTCCTGACCGGCCGCGTCCTCGACACGGGCCTTGAGGTGGGCGGGGAGGCGGAAGTTGATGCGGGCCGTGCCGCCGTCGTCGCCGTCCGCCGCCAGGGCGGGCGCCGATGGCGCCACGGGCGGTGCCACCGGTGCCATCGGTGGCGCCATCTCCGTGGTGACGGGGCCGGTCGTCTCGGGCGTGGGCGGCGCCATCACCACGAACTCGGGGTCGACCCCCCGCAGCCGCACGTCCACCGAACCGGGTGCCAGCTCGCGGGTGATCTCGTCCGAGGCCGCGGACAGCGCGTTCAGCAGGGTCAGACGTACGGCCGACTCCAAGGGGGTGGTGAGCCGCTCGGCCAGCGCGCGGGCGTCCTCCCCGCCCGCCTCGGCGGCGACCGCGAGCTCGTGCCGGAGGTGATCGACGTAGGGGGTCAGGTCCATGGGTCCATCATGGCGCCAAAGTGGCGCCATGGCAAGTGTCTATGGCGCCATGTGGCGTCGAATGGTGCCACGGGGTGGGTGACCTGGCACCGAGTGGCACCATGCCCCATCGAATCCCCGTCGGATCGCCGGCGACGGGCGGGCCGCCGGGCCGGCGAGGACGCCACCCTGCCCGACCCGGGCCGGTCGTGCCGCGTACCCGGGTGTCCCACCCCGTACCCGCCCGGCCGCCTGCGAGGATATGTCTTCTGTCAGGAAATGCCGTATCCGTCCCTGCTCTGCGAGTCACCGTGATTGCACTGCTCGTCCTGCTGTCCCTGCTGTTCCTGTGGGTCCTGGTGTCGGACCGTCTGGCGCGCTGGAGCATCACCGCGCCGATCACCTTCGCCGTCGCCGGCATGCTCCTCAGCGGCGGCGACGATCCGGTCGTCGCGATCGACATGGACACCCACACCTTCCAGCGGGGCCTCGAACTCGTCCTCGCGGTCATGCTGTTCACGGACGCCACCGAGGCCCGCGACTACGCGCCCCGGCTGCGCGGCTCGGTGGGCATGGGGCGGCTGCTCGGGATAGCGCTGCCCGCCTCGCTGGTCCTCGCCGTCCTCGCCGGCGCCCTCGTCTTCCCCGGCACCGGCTGGTGGCTGCTCGCCGTCGCCGCGCTCGTCGTCATGCCGATGGACCTCGCCCCGGTCCTGATGTTCCTGCGCGACACGCGCGTACCGCTGCGGGTGCGGGCCGCCCTCAACATCGAGGGCGGCTTCAACGACGGACTGATCTCGCCGCTCTTCGTCTTCTGCGTCGCCAACATCGTCTCCGCCGAGGGCGACACCTTCGCCGACCTCGTCCTCAACGCCCTCAAGGGAGTGGTGTTCGCGACGATCGTCGGCAGCGTCCTCGGCTACCTGGCCTCGGTGGCCGTGCGCTGGTCCTTCGAGCACCACTGGGCCAAGACCGCCAACCTCCGCTTCGCGGCCCTTGCCCTGCCCTTCCTCGCCTATTCGGCCTCCGTCCTCATCGACGGCAACGGCTTCGTCGCCGCCTTCGTCGCGGGCCTGTGGTACGCGAACACCGTGCTCGTCGTCGGCGGTGAATCGCTCGTCCTCGTCGAGGACATCGGTCATCTCCTGGCCCTGTCCGTCTGGTATGCCTTCGGAGCCCTCACCACCCAGGCCTTCAACGGCGGGCACGTCCCCCAGCTCCTCGCGTACGCCGTCCTCGTGCTCATCGTGGCCCGCTTCGTGCCCGTGGTCGCCTCGCTCGCCCGCTCCGACTTCACCAGGCCCGAACGCGTGGCCATCGGCTGGCTCGGTCCACGCGGCGTCACCTCGATCGTCTTCGCCGTCCTCGCCTACCTCCAACTACCGAGCGACGAAGCCGACTTCGTCGTCAACGTGACCGCCGCGACCGTGCTGCTCAGCGTGATCCTGCACGGCGCGACCGCGGAACCCCTCGCCCGCTGGTTCGCCCGGCACCCGCAGCCCGCGGAACCGGCCGCCGGGTCCGACCGCTGAGCGGGCCGCCCGTCCGGCGCCGGTGACGCCGTGCTCAGAGCGCGTGATCCGGCCAGCCGAACAACCGCGCCCCGATCACCGCGGTCTGCAGCGTGTAGCGCTGCGCCGGATCGGCCGGATCGGACCCCGTCAGCCGGTGGATCCGGTCGAGCCGGTACGTCACGGCGCGCACGCTCAGGGAGAGGCGCCGGGCCGCCTCCGTCGTGACGCAGCCCGCGTCGAAGTACTCGGTCAGCGTCTCCAGGAGCGGCCGGGCGCCGCCGCGGGCCTGCCCCAGCGGCCCGAGGACACTGCGCACCAGGTCGGCCATCGCCTGCCGGTCGCGCGCCAGGACCGGGTAGACCAGCAGATCGGCGGCGTACAGGACCGGCCCGCCGAGACGCATCCGGTCGGCGATGTCGAGGGCGTTCAGTGCTTCCTCGTACGAGTGGACGACGCCGCCGACACCGGAGTGCGGGCGCCCGATCGCCACCCGGCCGCCGCCGTCCATCGACGCGTACGCCTGCTTGGCGAAGAAGGTGAGCACATCGGGCTGGTCGGTGGGCGCGACACAGATCAGCCGCCCGTCCTTGGTGGTCAGCAGGATCCGCCGGGAACCGAACCGGGCGAGCAGCGAGGACTCGACGGCCCGGGAGACCGGATAGCCGTCGGCGTACGGCTCCGGGCCCTGCGCCACGGCCACCGCGTACGTGTGCGAGAGCAGCAGCCCGAACCGTTCGGCGCGCTCGGCGAGGCGGCCCAGATCACTCCGCCCGTACAGCAGGTCGTCGATGAACTCCCGCCGGGCGGCCTCCTCCTGACGGACCGCCAGACGCTGTGCCCGCTCGTGCCCCTCCGCGAACGCGTCCACCGCCTGCTCGACCGCCGCGAGCAGCCGGTCGTGCTCCGCCCTCGGCAGATCCGTCAGGACCGCGCGGGCGGCGGCGAGATGCGCCCGTACGAGCGAACGCAGCCCGAGACCCGCGTCCGCGGCCCGCTCCCCGCGGGCCCGCAGCGCCGCCAGCTCCTCGCGGCTCGCCCGCCGGCCGGTGGCGCAGATCCCGCTGAGGATCTCCGCGTACCCCTCCAGATAGACGTCGTACCCCGCGTACGCCTCGGGTTCCCCGCCCGTC
Source organism: Streptomyces sp. NPDC048623 (assembly GCF_040650755.1). Classification (NCBI taxonomy): domain Bacteria; kingdom Bacillati; phylum Actinomycetota; class Actinomycetes; order Kitasatosporales; family Streptomycetaceae; genus Streptomyces; species Streptomyces sp. NPDC048623. The sequence goes on along the minus strand of NZ_JBEZHV010000003.1, from coordinate 328,184 downwards.
GGCCGCTCCGACATGTCCACTCCCCGCACCCCGGCTCGTCCTTGACGCGTTCCTGACGCGCGAGAACCAGAGTGCCACGGGCGTCCGCGCAGGTCGGAGCCGGGTGAGACGGCGTGCGGGAGCGGGGAGGCCGGGGGAGTACGGGCCGGGGCGCGCGGGCCGGGCGCGATGCGCGGGCCGGGTGCGGTCCCGTGCCGCGGTGCGCGGCCGGCGGCCGGTCGGTCGCGCGGCCGGCGGCCAGGCGGCCAGGCGGTCAGGCGGTCTTCGGGGTGGCGGGCCGGACGGCGGGAACCAGACGGATCCCGGTCACCAGATCGGGCCGGATCCGCAGCACCTCGTCGTTGCGCTGGTCCGTCCAGGGATGCAGCAGGGCCCTGTACCGGTCCGCCTCCGCGGGGTCGGTCACCGGGAGGCAGTAGCCCGTGACGACGACGCTCCAGCCGAGCCGTGTCACCAGATCGATCTGATCCGCCTCGTACGCCACGACCACGCCGTCCGACCCCGCCTCCCGCGCATGCGTGGTCAGCGCCGCGCCCTCATGGGTGCGCAGCACGATGTCGCCGGCGTCCACCAGGTGGTTGACGGGGCGGACGGCCGGCAGCGCGCGCCGGGTGAACACGATCCGCCCGAGCGGCACCGTCGAGAGGAGCTGCAGCGCCTCGGCACCGTCCAGCTCGACCGTACGGCGCCCGGGGCGGGTGTCCTCGGCGCCGGTTCGGTCGCGGACTGCTTCGTCGTGCACGGTGCCTGCCTCGGGCTCGCGGTCGGTGGGCTCGCGGTCGGTTCGCGGTGGTGTCCAGCGAGGGATGTGGTGCGCCCCAGGGGTGCCGGCCCCGGCCCCGAGGGACGGTCGGGTCACGGCGGAGCGGGCACCCCAGGTCGCGTAGAGAGTCGACCATGTGCCCGGAAGGTACGGACAGGGCCGTTCGGCCCGGGGGGACCGGGGCCGAAGGACCCGAGGCACTCCTTGCCATACTGGCGGTCGTCCCGGGTGCGGCCGGCCGATCGGCCCGGCCCGGCCCCCGCTCCGCCCTTGCTCAGGAGACCTCGGTGAACCACCGTCCCTCCCACCCGACCGGCAGTCCCGCCGGGCCCGCCGCGCCCGTGCGGGTGTTCCTGCTCGACGACCACGAGGTGGTCCGCCGGGGCGTCCGCGACCTGCTGGAGGCCGAGCCCGACATCGTCGTGGTCGGCGAGGCGGCCAACGCCCGCGAGGCCCTCGCCCGGGTGCCCGCCGTCCGCCCGGACGTCGCCGTGCTCGACGTACGCCTCGGCAACGCCACCGGCGGCGACCACGAGGGCGTCGAGGTGTGCCGCGAGCTGCGCGCCGAGCTGCCGGACCTCGCCTGTCTGATGCTGACCTCGTTCGACGACGACGAGGCGCTCTTCGACGCGATCATGGCGGGTGCCGCGGGCTACGTCCTCAAGCAGATCGGCGGCTCCGACCTGATCACCGCCGTCCGCACGGTCGCCACCGGCCGCTCGCTGCTCGACCCCCGGATGACCAGCCGCGTGATGGCCCGGATCCGCGAGCCCGAACCCGACCCGGCCCCGACCGCCCCCGGCGACCTCGACCGGCTCTCCCCGCGCGAACTGGAGATCCTGGACCTCATCGGCCTGGGCCTCACCAACCGTCAGATCGCCGACCGCCTCTACCTCGCCGAGAAGACGGTGAAGAACCGCGTCTCGGCGATCCTGGGCAAGCTGGGCGTGGGCCGCCGCGTCCAGGCGGCGGTGATCGCGGGCCGCCTGCGCGAGACGCAGGGACGGGGCACGGGTACGGGCGTTTGAGCGGCGGGGCCTGAAGGAGACCCGAGCCAGGGCGGTACCGGCCCTGGGGGCCGGACCCCGGGGCCGGCACGGCCCTGAGGCCGGACCGCGGGGGCCTGACCGACCCTGAGGCCGGGCCCGCCCCTGGGCGCCTGCCCCGGGGCCCGAAGGCGTGGCTCGCGCCCGGCCCCTATCCGGCGCCGACCCTGGCGTCGAGCCAGGTCCCGGCCCCGGGGCTTGAGCCCGGGACCCGAGCGGCCCTGCGGCCGGGTCCGGGACTGCGGTGGCCTGCCCCCGCCGTACGGGCCCTGAGGCCGCCCTCAGCCTGGGGTGAACCCCGAGCCCGACCCGCCGCCCGCGGCCGAGGCCCGGCCGTAGCGCCGAGGCCCGCCCCGAAGGCGGGCCCGTACGACCCCGGCTTCGGCGCCGACCCCGGCGCCCCCTCAGTCCACCGTCAGCGGCACGCTCCACACGATCCGCGTGCCCCCGCCCTCCGGGGTGTCCAGGGTCAGGGCGCCGCGGCACTGTTCCGCGCGGGAGCCCATGTTGAGGAGGCCGCCGGTGGGGCGGGCCGGGCCCAGGCCCCGGCCGTCGTCCGTGACCGTGAGGACGAGACGGTCGGCGGTGTCGGGGACCGTGAGCTCGACATCGGCGCGGCCCGCCCCCGCGTGCCGGGCGATGTTGCTCAGGGCCTCGGCCGTCACCGCCAGGACATGCTCGGCGAGAGCCGGTGAGACGGTGCTGTCGACCGGGCCCGAGATCCGCAGCGAAGGCCGGAACCCGAGGTGCTGACCGGCCAGTTGGACCGTCTCGGCGAGCCGTCTCCGGAGCGCCGGGCCCCGCCGGTCGTCGTCCGCGGTCCGCAGCTGCAGGATCGTCGAGCGGATGATCTGGATCGTGGCGTCCAGGTCGTCCACGGCCCGCCCCACCCGCTCCGCCGCCTGCTCGTCCGCGATCTTCCGCGTCGCCCCCTGCAGTGTCATCCCGGTGGCGAACAGGCGCTGGATCGCCACGTCATGGAGGTCACGGGCGATCCGGTCCCGGTCGTGCAGCACCGCCAGCTCCTCCGACTCGGCCCGGTGCCGGGCGAGTTGGAGCGCGATGGCCGCCTGGTCGGCGAAGCCGTTGATGAGCAGCGTCTCGTCGGTGTCGAACCCCGGCCGCCCGGCCCGCCGGCTCAACCGCAGCGCCCCGCACACCGCCGCGTCGACCGGCAGCGGCACCGCCACCACCGGCCCGTGCTCCACCGCGTCCTCCACCGCGTCCTCCACCGCGTCCACGTCCTCCGCCGCGTCCGTGACGGGCCCGAGCGGCAGCGCCCGCGGGTCGGTGCGCACATCGGTGGTGACGGCCGGCCGGTGGGCGTGCGCGGCGAGCCCGGACAGCGAGCCCGTGGCCGGGAGCACCGCCCCGAGGACCTGCTCCGCGTGGTCGCCGTGCGCGACCCGTACGCGCAGATCCCCGTCCGCCCCGGTCGGCAGCAGTACGGCCGCCTGGTCGGCGTCGGCCACCTCCATGGCCCGGCGGGCGATGAGCCGCAGCGCCTCGTCCGCCTCCGTGCCCGCGAGCAGCGTGCGGGTGATCTCGCCGAGCGCTTCGAGCCGGTGCTCGCGGCGCTGACTGTCGTGGTAGAGGCGGGCGTTGTCGATGGCCACGCCCGCCGCCATCGAGAGCGCGGTGAGCACGGCCTCGTCGTCGGCGTCGAAGGTCCCGCCGCCGCGCTTCTCGGTGAGGTAGATGTTGCCGAAGATCTCGCCCCGGACCCGGATCGGGGCGCCCAGGAAGGTCCGCATCGGCGGATGGTGCGCGGGGAAGCCGAAGCTGCTCGGGTGACTGCTGAGGTCGTCGAGGCGCAGCGGCGCCGGGTTGCGGATGAGTTCGCCGAGGATGCCGTGCCCGCACGGCGCCGGCCCGATCCGCTCCACCACCTCGTCGGCCAGCCCCACGGGCAGGAAGCGGGACAGCCGGTCGCCGAGCTCGCCGTCGTGGCCGATGACCCCGAGCGCGCCGTACTCGGCGTCGGTGAGGCTCACCGCCTCCTCCACGATGCTGCGGAGCACCTGGGGGAGTTCGAGGTCGCGGCCGAGGTCCATGACGGCGGCGAGCAGGTCGTGCATGCGCTCGGGGACGTCGAGCCGCGGCCAGGGCGGACGCGGGGCGGTCGGGGCGGTGTCGGTCATGGTGCTGGTGGCTCTCGTCCTCGTACCGGACGGCGGTCCGCCCGGGTTGTCGTCGCGCTGCTGGTGCCCGTACGGCCGCGCTGCCCGTACGACGGCGGTGCGTACGCCTGTCGCTCGTACCGCCGCCGTGTGTGTCGGAGCCGGCGCTTCCGTCGGTCCGCGGGATCCGCGGGATACGTGGGATCCGTGAAATCCCGCGAACTGCCCGGCCGCCCAGGCCCCTCAGCAGCCTACGCGAGCCGCTCGGGCCTTGCGGCAGGGGCCGTTCGGCCCTCCCCCGGCAGGCCAGGCCGGGACTGTACGGCCCTGATCAGACCGCCCCGCGCGGACGAGCATGTGGGGCGGCCGGAGGCTGGCCGTACCCATCCCCCGTGTGGGGTCCGACCTCCGGCCGTCCCATGCAGCACGGAAGGAAGGTCGCCGTCCAGTGGACGAGGCACACAGCACGCAGGTGAGCACCGTGGAGCCGCCGCTCCCGGACCGCCCGGTCACCGGGGAGGGCGCACCGCAACGCTCTTCGTGGGTGACCTGGCTCACCACCACCGATCACAAGCAGATCGGGACGCTCTATCTCTGTTCGGCACTGATCTTCTTCGTCGTCGGCGGTGTCATGGCCCTGCTGATGCGCGCGGAGCTGGCCCGCCCGGGCACGCAGGTCATGTCGAACGAGCAGTTCAACCAGGCGTTCACGATGCACGGCTCGGTGATGCTGCTGCTCTTCGCGATGCCGCTGTTCTCCGGCTTCGCGAACTGGATCATGCCGCTGCAGATCGGCGCGCCGGACGTGGCCTTCCCGCGGCTCAACATGCTGGCGTTCTGGCTGTTCCTGTTCGGCTCGACGATCGCCGCCTCCGGCTTCCTCACCCCCGGCGGGGCCGCGGACTTCGGCTGGTTCCTGTACGCGCCGCTCTCCGACGCCGTCCACTCGCCCGGCCTCGGCGCCGACCTGTGGATCACCGGCGTGACCCTGTCCGGCTTCGGCTCGATCCTCGGCGCGGTCAACTTCATCACCACGGTCATCGGCATGCGGGCCCCCGGCATGACGATGTTCCGCATGCCGATCTTCACCTGGAACGTGCTGCTCGCGTCCATCCTGGTGCTGATGATCTTCCCGGTGCTCGCGGCGGCGCTCTTCGGCCTCGAATGCGACCGGCGGTTCGGCTCGCACATCTTCGACCCCGCCAACGGCGGCGCACTGCTGTGGCAGCACCTCTTCTGGTTCTTCGGCCACCCCGAGGTCTACGTCCTCGCGCTGCCGTTCTTCGGCATCGTCTCCGAGGTGATACCGGTCTTCAGCCGCAAGCCGATGTTCGGCTACATCGGCCTGATCGGTGCCACCATCGCGATCGCCGGTCTGTCCGTGACCGTGTGGGCGCACCACATGTACGTCACGGGTGGCGTGCTGCTCCCGTTCTTCTCCTTCATGACGATGCTGATCGCCGTACCGACCGGTGTGAAGTTCTTCAACTGGATCGGAACGATGTGGAACGGCTCGCTGTCCTTCGAGACACCGATGCTCTGGGCCACCGGCTTCCTCGTGACCTTCACCTTCGGTGGCGTCACCGGCATCATCCTGGCCTCGCCGCCGCTGGACTTCCACGTCTCCGACTCGTACTTCGTGGTCGCGCACTTCCACTACACGCTGTTCGGCACGGTGGTGTACGCGATGTTCGCCGGCTTCCACTTCTGGTGGCCGAAGTTCACCGGCAAGATGCTCGACGAGCGGCTCGGCAAGATCACCTTCTGGACGCTGACGGTCGGCTTCAACACCACCTTCCTGGTGCAGCACTGGCTGGGTATCGAGGGCATGCCGCGCCGGTACGCCGACTATCTGGCGGCGGACGGCTTCACGGCCCTCAACACCATCTCCACCATCGGTTCGTTCATGCTCGGCATGTCGCTCCTGCCGTTCTTCTACAACGTCTGGAAGACCGCCAAGTACGGCAAGAAGGTCGACACCGACGACCCGTGGGGCTACGGGCGTTCGCTGGAGTGGGCGACGTCCTGCCCGCCGCCGCGGCACAACTTCCTGGTGCTGCCGAGGATCCGCTCCGAGTCCCCGGCGTTCGACCTGCACCACCCCGAGATCGCTGAGCTCGACCGGCTCAGGAACAACCCCCACGAGCCGGTGAGCCACTGATGCCGGCGGTCGTCCTCGCCGTGGGCATCGGGGCCGTGACCGCTTCCGGCTGCGTCTGGTACGTGCCCGCCCTCGCCGACCTGCGGGCGGGCGCCGACCGGCCGGTGTCCCGGCGCCTCGCGGCGGCGGCCTGCGTCACCGGCTGGGCCACCGCGGCCTGCGTGGCGGTGCTGCTGCTCGGCGGCCTGCCCGTCGTCCCCCTGGCCGCCGTCACGGCGGCCGGGGCCGGCGCGGGCCTGGTCCTGCGCATCCGCGCGGTCCTCCTGGCCCGCCAGGAACAGCGCGAGGCCGCCGCCCACTGGGAGGCCCTCACGGCCGCCCCGCCCCCGCCCCGCCCGCACCGCCTCCCGGTCCTGTTCGCCGGCACCCTCGGCGTCGGCCTGGCCCTCGCGACGGCGACCGCGATCCTCCTGACCACCGGTCACCTCCACGGCCTCAGCACCCTGCTCATGGTGCTGCTCCCGATGGCCCTGACCCTGGGCGTCCTGGCAGCCGCGATCCTCGCGACCCGCCTGACCGCCCCGACCAGCCACCCCGAGGCCCGCAAGGGCTGACCCCCACCGGGTCCGACCGGCCGGTGTCCCCCGTGACGGGCGGGGGATACCGGCCGGTGTCGTGTGTGAATCGGGAGGTGTGTGAATCGGGCCGTGTCTGACTCGGGCGGCGTGCGGGGCTCAGGCGGTGGGCTGGGGGCGGACCGTGAGGATCTGGGTGGCGTGGCCCACCGGGCCCGTGAGGTCGTGGAGGACCGTGCTGGTCAGGCCCTGGCCCGTCGGGCCGAAGGTGACCGTGGTGTCCAGGCCCGTCCAGGGGCCGCGCGGGCCGCGGTGCAGATGGATCGTCAGGTCGACGTTGGGGAACATCCACGCGGCCGGGTCCTGCTGGACGGCGATGCCGTTCGCCGTGTCCACGAGGGCGATGTACGAGGCGAGGGCGCTGCTCGGTTCGTCGGCGACCAGGTCGAGGCGCGAGGAGATCCAGGCGGCCGCGCGGCCCCGGCGCACGGACGGGGTGCGGCGGACGTCGATGGACGCGATGTAGCCGCCCTCCCAGGCCTCGGCCATCCGCCACGGGTCCAGTTCGTCGGGGCCGGGCAGCGGCTCCTGGGGGCTGTCGGCCACGGCAGAGGTGTCCAGGGAGGCGAGCAGCCACGCGCGGGCGCGCACCACCGGGCGCTCGCCGATCACCACGGTCGCTTCGAGGAGTTCGATGGTGCGGCCCGGCCGTACGGTCTCCACCGTGATCTCGCACTCGTCGAGCGCGATCCGGCCCAGGATGTCGTAACTGATCCGGGCGAGCGCCGCGCCGCCCGGCCGCCCCGCGAGGTGCCGGTCGATCGCGTGCACGACGAGGCCCGCGAGCGGGCTGAAGTGCATCTCGTCCGCGCTCCACGCGCCGCCCGCGTGCTGAGTTGGCTTGTACCGGTGCTCACCGGTCCGCTGGTAGTAACTCTCGCGCGCGACGACGCCGGTGCTCACGGGATCCGTCTCCTCGGACATGCGGGACCAGGGCCTGTCCGGCCCAGGGACACACGCATATACGTGTATCCATCATGCATCGTAGGTGCGAAGCCGGGCCCGCCCGGAGTGATCCGCCCCACACCGGCCGGCCGCAGGGCGTCTCAGGCCGGCAGCCGGTGGTGCGAGCACCGGCGGGCGGCCGCGAGCAGCGCGTGGATCTGCAGACCGGCCTGGTCGACCTCCGTCATCGGCGTCGGGAACGCGAGCCGTACATCCCGGTGCCCGGCCCGCCCTTCGAGCCGCAGCGTGATCCCGTACCGGTCGAGCGCGAGCGGCAGCGCGCGCACGAGCCCGCGCTTGACGGCCGGTTCGACGAGCCGGAGCAGCAGCGTCACCAGCTCCGGATGCCCGGCGACCAGATGGTGCAGCATGGGCGCCTCGCAGGTGGCCATGGGGTCGGGCTCCGCCTCCTCCAGCTGCTCCAGCGTCACGTACGTGCGCCCGCGCGCGTCCTCGATCACCGCCTGCCCGAGCTCCATGCAGGTGCTCCCGTCCGAGTCGGCGCGGTACGGGGCGGCCACCAGGCCCGACAGCGTGACCCGGGCGCGCACCCGGTCGCGTACGGGCGTGGGGGAGATGTCCGTGAGCTCCAGGCGGATGGGGATGCGAGCGGTGTCCCGGCCGTGCGCGGAGCCCGCGCGGCCCGACGACTCGGCGGGGTCGTGCAGATGGATGCGCCCCAGCGGGCCGGGACCGTCGAGGCCGTGGACCTCCTCGTACCGGCCGTCGCTCACCACGGTCATCGAGTGCGCGGCCGCGATGATCGTCCGCAGCCGCTCGGCGGGGGTCGGTCCGGTCGGGTGCGTGGTGCGGGGGTGCATGCGTGATCTCCCGGGGGCTGCTGAATCCCATCGACTTAGGTTTGCCTAACCTAACCTACCTGTCCATGGATTCCGGTGGAAGCCCGGCCCGGCAGGGGCCGGGGCCTCCGGCCCGGCGTGGCCGGTTCCCGTCGCGCGCCCTCTCGCGTCGCGCGTCCGGCGCTCTACAGTGCGTGACGACCGCCTTCGCCCGTCCCGTCCCCGGAGGAGCAAGCCTCGTGGCAACTTCCACCCCCGTGCCCGAGCTGGACGCCGCGGCCGTCGCCGCCTGGCGGGCGGACGGCGGCGGGGCACTCGTCACCCTGTTCCGGACCGCGCGGGAACACCTCGGCGGCGTGGCCGGAGTACGGATGGGGGAGGAAGGGCCGGTGACCGTCCTCGTCACCGCGCCCGAGGCCGTCCAGCACGTGCTCGTCCGGCACCCCGACCGCTACGTGAAGCGCTCGCACCGCGCCCGGCCGCTCATCGGGGACGGCCTCCTCGCTGCGACCGGCGACGCCTGGCAGCGCCAACGCAGGGTGCTGCAGGCGCAGTTCACCGGACGCGGGATGCGCCGGTACGAGGAGCGGATCGCCGGCGCGGCGCGCACCGCGGGCGCGCGATGGGCGGCGTACGCCCGTACCGGAGAGGTCTTCGACGTCGGCGAGGAGATGCGCCGCTTCGCCCTCGACACCATCTGGCGCTCCCTCACCGGGCACGCCCTCGACCCGGCCACGGAACGCGAACTCGCCTCCGTGGCCTCCGTGGTGGCCGCCCTGCCCCGCCTGCCCGCCGACGGGACCGCCCCCGACGCCGCCGTCGCCGCCGACCTGGCCAGGATCGACGCCGTGGCCCACCGGGCCGTCGCCGCCGCCCGCGACGGAGCCGCCGGGCCGGACGGCCCCGGGCTGCTGCACGTCCTGCTCGACGCCGCCGAGAGCCGCCCCGAGTACACCGAACGGCTGATCCGCGACGAACTCGTCACCCTCCTGGTCGCCGGCCACGAGACCACCGCGTCCACCCTGACCTGGCTCCACCTCCTCCTCGACCGCCACCCCGCGGCGCGCGAACGCGCGCTCGCCGCGGGCCCCGAGGGCTCACCCGAACGGCGGCAGGCCGTCCAGGCATTGGTCCACGAGACCCTGCGGCTCTACCCCTCCGCCTGGATCCTGCCGCGTCACGCGACCGAGCCCGACGTCCTCTCCGGCCACACGATCGAGGCCGGCACCGACCTCGTCGTCTGCCCCTACCTCACCCACCGCGACCCCGAACTCTGGGAGAACCCCGAGGAGTTCGACCCCACCCGCTTCACCGAGCCCGGGCGCCGCCCTGCCCACCCCGGCGGCTACTACCCGTTCGGCGCCGGCCCCCGCGCCTGCCTCGGGCTGCAGTTCGCCCTCCGCGAGTCCACGGCCCTCCTCGAAGAGCTGCTGCCCGCCCCGGCCCCGCGCTTCCGCTCCGTGCCCGAACGCGCCGCGTTCAGCATCACCGTCCGCCCCGACGGACCCACCCCGGCCACCCTGACGACCTGAGTCACAAGCGTCGCAAAAACGCTTGGACGGGGCCGACTCGGGCACGGGACACTTGCCAACTCCATGGGGGTCCGACAAAGCAGGGTTGGTATGGATTCGCCTGAATCACACAAAGGTTCGCCGGGCCGAGGCCCGGTGCTCCTCGCACTTCGCCACTACGGAAAGGAACTCGCCCGGCTCCGCCGCGTGGCCGTTCCCGCGCTGCTGCTCCCGGCACTGGGAAACATCGGCATCGCCTACATCGCACCGCTCATCGTCGCCAAGCTCGTCGGCCGGATCGCAGGCGACGGCGACGGCGGCGAGAGCGCCACCCACCTCGACGGCATGCTGCCGTACGTCCTCGGCTTCGCCGCCGTCCTGCTCCTCTCGGAAGGACTGTGGCGGGCCGGACTGCACTGCCTGAACCGGACCGACGCCCTCGGCATCGAGCGCCTCTACATCATCGGCATGGACGAACTCTTCGCCAAGGACGCGGCGTTCTTCCACGACAACTTCGCCGGCTCCCTCACCAAGCGGGTGCTGAGCTTCGCCTCCCGCTTCGAGGAGTTCGTCGACACCCTCACCTTCAACATCATGGGCAGCTTCGTGCCCCTGCTGTTCGCGTCCGTGGTGCTGTGGCAGTACGAGCCGCTGCTCGTGGCCGGACTGCTCCTGATGATCGTGCTCACCGCGTGCTGTGTGACACCGCTCATCCGGCGCCGGCAGAAGCTCGTCGCCCGCCGCGAGGAGGCCATCGCCAGGGTCTCGGGCCACGTCGCCGACAGCCTGATGAACATGGACACGGTACGGGCCTTCGCCGCCGAGGACCGCGAGGCGGCCGAACACCGCTCCCGGGTCGCCGAGTCGCGCCGGCTCACCCTCCGCTCCTGGGACTACGGCAACCTCCGCATCGACACCGTGGTCGCACCCATGTCGGTGCTGACCAACGTCCTCGGCCTGGTCGTCGCGCTGCTGCTCGGCGCCGGGGAGCACGGGGTGGAGACGGTCATCGTCGCCTTCACCTACTACTCCAACGCGACCCGCATCATGTTCGAGTTCAACCAGATCTACCGGCGGCTCGAAAGCTCCATGACCGAGGCCGCCCAGTTCACCGAACTGCTGCTCACCCCGCCGACCGTCGTCGACCCCGAGTGCCCGGAGCCGCTCCGGTCCCGGACCGGCGACGTACGGTTCGAGCAGGTCACCTTCACCCACGGCGGCGGCCGCGCCGACGCCAGGCCGCTCTTCGAGGGCCTGGACCTCGACGTGCCCGCCGGCACGAAGATCGGCCTGGTCGGGCGCTCCGGCGGCGGCAAGACCACGCTCACCAGGCTGCTGCTCCGCATGACCGACGTCGACGCGGGGCGGATCCTCGTCGCCGGCCAGGACATCAGCCGGATGAGCCAGGCCGACCTGCGCGGGCTCATCGCGTACGTGCCGCAGGAACCCGCCATGTTCCACCGCACGCTCCGTGACAACATCGCCTTCGCCCGCCCGGACGCCACCGAGGCCGAGATCCGGCGGGCGGCGGAGGCGGCGCACGTCACGGAGTTCGCCGACGCGCTGCCCGACGGCTTCGACACCATGGTCGGCGAGCGCGGAGTGAAGCTGTCCGGCGGACAGCGCCAGCGGGTCGCCCTGGCCCGGGCGATCCTCCGCGACGCGCCGATCCTGCTGCTCGACGAGGCCACCAGCGCGCTCGACTCCGAGAGCGAGATCCTGGTCCAGGACGCCCTGTGGCGCCTGATGGAGGGCCGCACCGCCCTGGTGGTGGCGCACCGGCTGAGCACGGTCGCCGGCATGGACCGCCTGGTCGTGCTCGACCGGGGCCGGGTCGTCGAACAGGGCACGCACAAGGAACTGCTCGACGCGGACGGTCCGTACGCCAAGCTCTGGCAGCACCAGTCGGGCGGCTTCCTCGACGACACGGCGGACCTCGCGGATACGGGGGATACGGGGGATACGGCGGACCTCGCGGACGCGGCGGACACGGCGGTGGCGAGGGCCGACGTGTCCGGGTGAGCGACGGCACGGGCCGGGACCCCACCGGGGGTCGCGGCCCGTGCCGGGTCGGGCATACTGCGACACCGGGGCCGGCGGAACGGGACGAGCAGGGGTGGGGCGGGCATGAGGACGCGACAGCAGGACATCGACTCCGCGACACCCACGCCCGCCGCCTTCCCGGGCGGCGCCGAGCTGTTCCGGCTCGGGCCGGCCGTGGCGCATCTCAACCACGGCTCCTTCGGCGCCGTACCGCTCCCTGTCATGGAGGCGCGGCGGAGCCTGATCGAGGAGGCGGACGCCGATCCCGACGCCTTCTTCCTCTCCGTGCCCGAGCGGCTCGCGGCGGCCCGGCACCGGATCGCCGCGCACCTGGGCGCGGAGCCCGAGGGCATCGCCCTCGTCACCAACGCGACCGAGGCCGCCAACCTCGCGCTCGACGCGCTCGGTCTGGGCCCCGAGGACGAGGTCCTGGTCACCGACCACGGCTACGGCACCGTCACCGACGCCGCCGCCCGCCGGGCCCGCGTCACCACCGTCGCCCTCGACCCGGAGCTGCCGGACGAGGAGGCCGTCGCGGCGGCGGTGCTCGGCGCGCTCACTCCCCGTACCACCGTGGCGGTCCTCGACCAGATCAGCTCGCCCACCGCCCGCGTCGTCGCCGGCCCGGCCCTTCTCGCGGCGCTCCGCGAGCGCGGGGTCCGCACCGTCGTCGACGGCGCGCACGCACCCGGCATGCTGGCCCGGCCGCTCGCCGGAGAGCCCGACTTCTGGTTCGGCAACCTGCACAAGTGGGCCTACGCCCCGGCCGGCAGCGCCGTGTTGGCGGTGGGCGCGCCGCACCGCGCCAAGGTCCCGGCGCCCGTCCCCTCCTGGGAACACGGCCACGGTTTCCCGCGCGCGGTGGAGTACCGCGCCACCGCCGACTACACCGGCCTGCTCGCCGCGCCCGAGGGCCTCGAACTGATCGCCACGCTCGGCGCCGCGAAGCTGCGCCGCCACAACGCCGAACTCGTCGCGTACGGTGCGGAGACGCTGGCCCGCCTCCCGGGCCTCACACCCCTCCCGTACGGCGAAGAGCTGGCCATGCGCTCACTGCGGCTGCCCCGCGGGCTGGCCCGCACCCACGCGGAGGCCGCCGCGCTCCGCGAGGAGATCGCGACCCGCCTCGCCTGCCGCGTCCTCGTCTGGCCCTGGCCCACGGGTGGCGGCATCCGGCTCAGCGCCCAGATCTACAACCGGGCGGAGGAGTACGAGCGCTTGGCGGCGGGCCTGAAGGGGCTGCTCGACGGCCGCTGAGACCCGTCGCCCGACCGGGAGTTCGGCCCAGCCCTCAGTCCAGTCCTCAGTCCAGTCCTCAGTCCAGTCCTCAGTCCAGCCACTTCCGCAGCAGCGCCTCGCGCTCCGCGCGGCGGGGCGTGCCGCCCTCACGGCCGCGGCCCCACTCCGCCATCGCGGCCAGCGTCGTCTCCATCGTCGCCGCGCCCTCGGTCAGGCGGGAGAGGAGGGAGCGCGAGAGGTCCACCTCGCTCTGCGGGTAGCCGGCGGCCGCGGCGACGTACGCCGCGAGCGAGCGGGTGCCCTGCGGCGTCTCCACCTCCACCGTGAGCCGGGGCGGCGCGTCGCCCGCCCGCGGACCGAAGACCGGAAGGACCAGCTCGCCCACGACGTTCAGGGCCGCGTCCCCGACCACCCCGACCTGGCGCATCAGGGTCTTCTCCGGGATGTCCCTGACGGTGAGACCGCTGACGTCCTCCCACGGCCACAGCTGGGACTGCCCGTCACCGAGACCCACCACGCCCCCGGGAGTCAACCGCACCCCGGGCCCGTGCCCCGTCGGCTTCGCCCCCACGTACACGTCACCCTCGGTGATCCAGAACAGGCCCACCATGGCCATGGTCGCTCACGACTCCCCGACGACGGCGGAGCCGTCGTGTCACACATCGATCGATCAGGTCGCACGCGCAACGTGCGAACCCCCGGGAGAGTTCCCGGGTCCGAGGCCGGTGGCGGACGGTCAGGCGTAGAAGCGGGAGAGGCTGCGCAGGACGCAGGCCGGCTTCGGCGCGTTCTCGATCTCGATCGTGCCGTCGACGGCGATCTGCACGCCGCCCGGTACGTCCGTGACCTCGGCGAGGCGGGCGGAGAGCCGGAGCCGGGAGCCGGCCGGGACCGGGGCCGGGAAACGGACCTTGTCCAGGCCGTAGTTGACCTTCGTGGCCACCCCTCGGACATCGAGGAGCCCGGTGAAGAGCGGGATGAAGAGGGAGAGCGTCAGATAGCCGTGCGCGATGGGCGCGCCGAACGGGCCCTCCTTCGCGCGCTCCACGTCCACGTGGATCCACTGGTGGTCACCGGTCGCGTCCGCGAAGCCGTCGATCCGGGTCTGGGTGACGTCGATCCAGTCGCTGCTGCCCAGTTCCGTGCCGGCCAGGCTCTTCAGTTCGGCGATGCCGTCGACGGTGATGCTCATGGGGGTTCCCTTCTCGATGTTCATTCGGTGGCCGCTTCGGTGGTCGCTTCGGTCGTCGCTTCTGCGGTCCCGTAGCGGGAGCGGACTTCGCGCTTGAGGAGCTTTCCGGAGGCCGTGCGCGGCAGCGCTTCCGCCAGGACCAGGGACTTCGGAATCTTGTAGCGGGCCAGCCGCCCGTCCAGGGACGCGAGGATCGCGGCCGGATCGGGAGCGGTTCCCGCCCGGGGGACGACGATCGCGCGGGCGGTCTCGCCCCACTTCTCGTCCGGTACGCCGATCACCGCGCACTCGGCGACGTCGGGGTGCGCGAGCAGCGCGTCCTCGACCTCGGCCGGATAGACGTTCTCGCCGCCCGAGATGATCATGTCCTTGAAGCGGTCGACGATGGTGACATAGCCGTCCGCGTCGACCCGGGCCGCGTCGCCCGTGCGGAACCAGCCGTCCACGAAGGCCGCCTCGGTCTCCTCGGGCAGACCCCAGTACCCGTTCATCACGTGCGGGCCGCGTACGAGCACCTCGCCCGTTTCGCCGGTCTCCGCCGGGGCAAGATCGGGCCGCACGACCCGTACGTCGGTGAAGAAGTGCGGCACCCCGGCCGAGCCGGCCTTCGTGACCGCGTGCTCCGCGTCCAGGAACAGCGCCCCGGGGGACGCCTCCGTCATCCCGTACCCCTGGAGGAAGGTCAGCCCGCGCTCCTGGTACGTGGCGATGAGCGGGGTCGGTACGGGTGCGCCGCCGCAGTTGAGCAGGCGCAGGCTCGACAGGTCGGCCGTCGCCCAGCGCGGGTGCCGGGCCACCTGGTCGAACATCGTCGGCACCCCGAACACGAAGGTGACGCCGTGCCGTTCGATCAGATCGAGCGTGTCACCGGGGTCGAAGGCCTCGACGAGCACGCACGCGCCGCCCTTGAGCAGCACCGGCAGCGTCAGCATGTTCAGCCCGCCGGTGTGGAACAGCGGGGCGGACACCAGGGCGGTCTCGTCCGCGACCAGGTCGTGGTCGACGAGCACGTTGACCGCGTTCCAGACGATGTTGCCGTGGGTGAGCATCGCGCCCTTGGGGCGGCCCGTCGTCCCCGAGGTGTACATGATGAGGCAGAGGTCGTCGGGCGAGACCGGCTCGTCGACCGGTGCCGTGGAGGCGTCGGCGAGCAGCTCCTCGTACGCCGCCCCGCCCACCTCGACGACGGTCCGCGCCCCGCCCGACTCGGCCACGACGGCGGCGAGTTCGGGGGAGTGGAGCAGTGCGGCGCTGCCCGAGTCCCTGAGCTGGTACGCGATCTCGGGCGCCGTGAGCCGGATGTTGAGCGGCACGAACACCGCGCCGAGCAGTCCGGCGGCGAACAGGGCCTCCAGGAACGCCGGATGGTTGCGGCCCAGGTAGGCGACGCGGTCGCCGCGCCGGACTCCGGCGGCGCGCAGGGCGTGGGCGAGGCGGGTGGTGCGCTCGTGCAGTTCGCCGTAGGTGAGCGCACTCGACCCGTGGATCAGGGCGGTGCGGTGCGGGGTCTTGCGGGCCCGGCGGGCGGGCCACGACCCCAGTCCCTCGTTGCGCATCGATGGCCCTTTCACACAGCGGATTCGGTGAGGCCGAGCAGCCGGGCGGCGTTGTCCCTGAGGATCGCGGGGCGGACCTCGTCCTTGATCGGCAGCTCGGCGAAGTCGGCCAGCCAGCGGTCCGGGCTGAGCACCGGATAGTCGGAGCCGAAGAGGACCTTGTCCTTGAGCAGGGTGTTCGCGTAGCGCACCAGCTGCGGCGGGAAGTACTTCGGAGACCAGCCCGACAGGTCGATGTGCACCCCGGGCTTGTGGGTGGCCACGGCCAGCGCCTCGTCCTGCCAGGGGAAGGAGGGGTGCGCCAGGACGATCTTCAGGTGGGGGAAGTCGGCGGCGACGTCGTCCACCCGCATCGGGTCGGAGTACTTCAGCCGGATGCCGCCCCCGCCCGGCACGCCGGCGCCGATCCCGGTCTGCCCACTGTGGAAGAGCGCGACGGTGCCGGTCTCCTCGATGAGTTCGTACAGGCCGTAGGCGAGGCGGTCGTCGGGGAAGAAGCCCTGGATGCTGGGGTGGAACTTGAAGCCCCTGACCCCGTACTCCTCCACCAGCCGGCGCGCCGCCCGTACCCCGGCCCGGCCACGGAAGGGATCGATCGAGGCGAAGGGGATGAGCACGTCGGGGTGGGCGGCGGCGGTCTCGGCGATCTCCTCGTTGGGGATCGGCTCGGTGCCGGTGGCGTGCTCGGCGTCCACCGTGAAGACCACGGCGGCCATCCGCCGCTCCCGGTAGTACGCGGCCATCTCCTCCAGGGTGGGCTTCCGGCCGCCCTCGACCTTGAAGTACGCGCCGGAGGCGGAGTGCAGCTCGCCGGAGAGCGAGGACCGGCCGCTCGCGGAGACCTCGCAGTGGGTGTGGACGTCGATGGCGACGAGCCGACGGGGGTCGATCGCGCTCATCACGCCTCCGGGAGGCGCGGCGCGGGGATGCCGACGGTCTGCGGGGCGCGGCCGACCGAGGTGTGCCAGGCGGCGGCGATGGTCTCCGGGGTCCAGCCGCCGTCCGCGTAGGCGGTGGCGATCTCCTCGGGGTGCGACCACAGCGCCAGCCGGTCGCCCCCGATGCCGACGCACTGGCCGGTGACGCCGGCGGCGGCGTCGGAGGCGAGGAAGGGCACGAGCGCCGCGCAGTCCTCGGCGGTGCCGAAGCCCTCGCCCTTGCGCAGGAAGTCCGGGAGCGGTGCGCCGTCGCGCATCGCCGCCACGTACGGGGCGAAGGCCGGGATGGTCTCGGTCATGGCGGTGGCGGCCACCGGCACCACGGCGTTGACGGTGATCCCGGCCTTGGCCAGCTCCATCGACCAGGTACGGGCCATGGCGGCGACGCCGGCCTTGGCGGCGGCGTAGTTGGTCTGGCCGAAGTTGCCGCGCTGCCCGGCCGGGGAGCCGACCAGGATCAGCCGGCCGCCCTCGCCCTGTTCGCGCATCCGTACGGCGGCGGCGCGGGCGCAGGTGAAGGTGCCCCGGAGATGGGTGCCGACGACGGCGTCGAAGTCCTCGTCGGTCATCCTCCACAGCACGCGGTCGCGCAGGATGCCCGCGTTGGTGACGAGGACGTCGAGCCGGCCGAAGGCGCTCACGGCCCGCTCGACGAGCCGGTCCGCGGCCTCGGCGGTGCCGACGGCGACGGCTTCGGCGACGGCCCGGCCGCCCGCCTCGACGATGCCGGCGGCGGCCTTCTCAGCGACCTCGGCGTCCAGGTCGTTGACGACGACAGAGGCACCGGCGGCGGCCAGCGCGGTGGCGTAGGCGAGCCCGAGGCCCCGGCCGGAGCCGGTGACGATCGCGACCTTGCCGGTGAGATCGACGGCGGGTGTGGGTGTGGGTGTGGGTGTGGGTGACATGAGGGTCCCTTCAGGCACGGGGGAGGGGCGGACGGCGGTCGGGAGAGCGTGCGCTCGATCGGCTTCGATCCGCCGGAAAGGAAGTTAGGACCAATAGTTGTTGACGTCAATGGTTGTGATCGACATCGGTCCTGCGGCATGCTGGTGCCATGAACGACAGAGACGGCAAGGACCGCGCGGACGACCCCTGGATGCTCGGGCTGCACTCCGACACCGGATATCTGCTCTACCGGCTCGGCCAGCGCTCCGGGCAGCTCTTCAACGCCGCCCTCCAGGAATCCGGCCTGAGGCTGCGCCATTACGCCGTGCTCCGCTACCTCGCCACCGTCGAGGGCGCTCTCCAGCGTGAGTTGAGCACCCGCCTCGGCTACGACCCCAGCGCCATCGTCGGCCTCGTCGACGACCTCGAACGCCTCACCCTCGTGGAGCGCCGTCCCGCCCCCGGCGACCGGCGCAGCCGCATCGTGGTCCTCACCGACGCCGGCCGCGCCTACCTCAAGGACACCGAGCGCAGCAGCCGCCGCGTCACCGACGGGCTGCTCGCCCCGCTGTCCGAGGAGGAACGCACCCTGCTGCACGCCCTGTTGCGCCGGGTCGCCGAACCCGCGACCCTGCCCGCGCCCGAACCCGCCACGGACTGAGCCGTCCGGCCCCGGCGGTCCCTCACGGGTGCGAGAACACGCACGCCATCCGGGTGTCCGGGTTGCTGCTCATGCCGACGATCGCCCCGCCGTCCGCCCGGTTCGCGCGGGCGTGCGCGCCCGCGTAGCCGTGCGAGGTGAGGAAGAAGCCGAGCGCCGCGATCCAGTCGTCGGCGCGGCCGGTCGCCGGATCGACGACCGGCTCGGGGCGCGGGACCACCCGTTCCTGGGCCAGACAGCCGCGCTCGGCGGCCACGGCGAGCGCCGTCCGCCACTCGGTGTCGGTGCACTCCCAGCCGACGAAGGTGTCCAGACCGCCGTGGCCGCCGCCCGGCTTGAGGATCAGCTGCTCGCGCCGCTCCCGGCACTCGTCGAGCAGTGCCGCCGGGGCCGCGCCGCCCAGCGGACGGCTCCATGGCAGGACACGGTCCGCCAACGCCCGCTCCGCCGCGTCGAACGCACCCGCCCACCGCGGGTCGGAGAGCAGTCCGAGCGCGTTCTTGTGCGCGTACAAACCGCTCTCCAGAGACGTGAACAGCACGGTCCGGCCCGCGTCATGGGCCCGGAACAGCTGCTCGGCCGCCGCCATGCCCGCCGGGTCGTCCAGCAGCTGGCTCGCCCCGAAGGTGCGCAGCACCAGATCGAGCGGGGCGCCGCCCAGGGACAGCCTGCCGTCCGGACGGGTGCGCAGCTCGCCGATCTCGCCGATCCGCAGGTCGAGGCCCTGCGCCGCCATCGTCTCCTGGAAGGCGCGCATCAGGGTGCCGTACGCGCCGACCGCGCCGTTGCCCTCGATCAGCCCGATCACCGGCTCGGCCGCGCCGCCCGCGAGCGCGGTCCGGGCCCGCTCGCGCAGATCGGCGGCGAGCAGCGCGGCCGTGTCCACGTGCGCCAGACCGTGCGCGGCGGCGAAGTCCGCGAAGGCGCCGACCTTCAGGAGAGCGTCGTTGCACACGGCCATGTCCATGCCCCCGACCTCGCTGCCGAGGTTGAACTCCAGAAGGCGGTAGCCGGTGCCGTCGTGGTACGCGTCGGCGCGCCCCAGCTTCGCCGGGCGCCCCTCGGCGGACCGCCGCAGCAGCGCGGCATGCCGCGGATCGAGCCCGAGCTCCTTCGCGTACCGCTCGGCGTCGCCGTCGAAGAGCCGCTCGGGGAGGGAGACGAGGAGTTCGAAGAGTCCCTCCAAGTCCTTTGCGAAGGCGTGCAGTTCGGCTTCATGCACGAACCACGGGCGCGGCAGCAGGTGCCGCCGCCAGGCCGTGTCGAATGCGGGCGGCAGCTGGGCGCGCGCGACCGCGTCCCGCAGCTCCTCGTTCCCCTGTCGGCAGATGTCGGCGTACGTGCGGCTCAGCAGCGTCATGCGGCCCAGTCGAACACGCCCGGTCCCCGGGGAACAGAGGCCCGGATGGCACACTCGGCCCATGCTGTACGAATTCCTCGCCGCGGCGGGCGTCCTCGCCCTCCTCACGATGGTGCCCGGACCCGACATGGCGGTCGTGACCCGGCGGGCGGTCGCCGCCGGCTGGCGCGACGGACTGCTGACCGTCGCCGGGATCACCACCGGACTCCTCGTCTGGGGCGTGCTGTCGGTGGCCGGGCTCGCCGCCGTCCTGGCCGCGTCGGCCACCGCGTACACCGTCGTGAAACTGGTCGGAGCCGTGTATCTGGTCGTCCTCGGCGTCCAGGCCCTGCGCGCCGCCCGCCGTGGCGCGCACACGGACGCGACGGCGCAGGCCGCGCTGCCGGCACCGTCCGGGAACCCGTGGCGCACCGGCCTGGTGAACAACGTGCTCAACCCGAAGATCGCCGTCTTCTACACCGGCCTGCTCCCGACGCTCGCGCCGCACGGACTCTCCCCGCACACCGGGATGACCCTCCTGGTGCTCGTCCACGCGGCGCTGACCGTCCTCTGGCTCGGCGGCTATGTGCTGCTCCTCGCCAGGGCCCGGGCGTTTTTCGCCCGGGCCGCCGTACGCCGCGGCATGGAGCGGATCACCGGCGTCGTCCTGATCGGCTTCGGGGTGAAGGTCGCCACGGCGCAGCCGTGACGCCCCCGGACCCGGTCGTCACGACCCCCAGGCCTCGAACTCGTAGATCCGGGCCGCCGGATCCGTGGTCTGCGTCGGCCTGGTGACCACAAGGCGCACGTAACGGGCGGTGAGCGCCACTGGATGGGTCGTGGTCGCCGCCGCGTTGCCCGCGACGGTCACCGCCGTGGTCCACGCGGCCGTGGTGCTGTCGCGGACCTCCACCCGGAAGTCCCGGGTGTTCCAGCTCGCGCTCTCGCCGCCCGCCGCCGCGTGCCTGACCACGAAGCGCGTGAGCGCGCGCGGCGAACCGAGGTCCACCTCAAGCCACTTGTCGGACGTGAGGGTGCACCACTTGTCGGTGGTGCCGCCGGACACACTGCCGTTGACCGCCTTCGCCGCACCCTCCGAGGAGTTGCACTGGCCGGAGGCCGTCGCGGGCCGGTTCAGTGCCAGATTCGCCTCGGTCGTCGCCGACCAGGTGACCGTGGTGCTCATGGCGGGGGAGCGGCCCCACTCGGTGGACACCGCCTCGACGTCGAGCGTCGTCGACGTCTCCGTACCGGCCCGGTCGAGCTTCGGCACGAAGTACGTGTCGTTGGGCGTGGCGCCCAGGAAGGTGCGGCTGCCGTCCGCGTTGCGCCGGTACACCTCGTAGTGGTGCACGTCCCCGGCGGCCGACGCCGCCCACGCGATCCGCAGCGACTTGCTGCCCGTACCGGTGTCGGTGCTGCCGAGCACGGTCGGCGCGCCCGGGGCCGCCGGGGCGTCCACCGCCCCGTCGTACACGCCGAGTTGGCCGACCTTGATGTCGTACGAGGCGGCCGTCCCCGCCGTCTGCAGGCCGAGCTGTGCGATCGTGCGCCCGGCGTACGGGGAGAGGTCGAGGGTCCTGCGCTCCCAGCCGGCCGTCGTGGTGGCGCCGAGGTCGAGCGTGGTGAAGGTGGTGGGGGAGTCGGCGAAGGAGACGGCTGCCTTCAGGCGCGTCGGTCCCGCCGCCGGGGTCTTCAGGACCACCGAAAGCTTCGTGTCGGCGGCGACCGGAAGGCGTGTCTGGTAGAGCCGTACGGTGTTCACGGCGTCCAGCGGTCCGGTCAGACGCAGCGCGGAGCCGCCCTCGTAGGCGTCGGTGAAGTCATAGGAGGCCTTGACCTTCGTCCCCGCGGACTGCACCAGCCAGCGGTAGGTGGGCGGCACGTCCTGGAGGGAGAGGTTGTTCCAGCCGGCGGACGAGACGCGTACGCCGCCTGAGTGGTAGAAGTCGCCCTGGCCGGCGTCGAAGGAGGTCACGAAGGGCTTGGCGGTGACCGGCGACGACTCGGCGACGTAGTTCGCGAGGCCCTTCCAACTCGATGTCGTCGCCGTGTCGGAGGGATCGCCGTTGGCGCCGTCCCAGTAGCGGGCCTCGCGGGCGTACGAATCGGCCCGGTCCGTCGAGGAGTTGTGGGTCCACTCGGGGCGGTAGAGGCCGAGCGAGGTGGTGTGCGGCTGCCCGGCCGGGAACACGGCGCTCCACGGCACGCCGGTGTTGTAGCCGTTGGCCTCGGTGTCGACGCCCGCGAACAGCTCGTACTCGCTGCGCCCGAGGGAACGGGCGAGCGTACGGGAGGAGTCGAGCGCGGAGGCCCCCCAGCCGAAGTCGAGGAACATCGAGTCGCTGGTGCGCTGCGAACCCTCCTGCAGGAAGGCGTCGTTGGCGCTGGTGAGCGCGTCCTGCCAGCTGATCGCGCCGGACTCGGTCATCGCGTCGTACCACATGAACTCGACCGGGCCGAGGGTGCGGGCGTAACGCATGCTGTTGCGCAGCTCGGTGGCGAGGGTGGCGTCGCCACCGGCCGTCTCCTGGTTGATGAACCAGCCGTCGAAGCCGTAGTACTGCGCCACCTGGGCGAGTTTGTCGGCGACGGGGTACCGGCTGCCGGACTTCTGCACGAAGTCGCGCACCCACTGGATCTGGCCGCCGTAGGCGGTGGGCGGGAAGAACACCGTGCCGTAGACCTTCGCGCCGTTGCGGTGGGCGGCGTCGATCACGGTGGGATTGGGGGCCAGGATCAGCCCCTCACCGGCCGAACCGCCCCAGAAGACCAGCTTGTCGATGTACTGCCAGTGCCCGAAGGCGTAGTAGCGCGGGTCGAGCGAGCCCTGGGAGGGATTGTTCGAGGTGGGCGCGAAGGACACCAGCGACACGACCTCGCCCTCGCCGGCCCGGGCGTTGGCGTTCGCCTTCAGGGCGGGGTCGGAGACGCGCGGCGTGAGGGGCACGCGCGAGCGGTTGAAGCGCGCGTCGGGGTCGGTGGCCGGGTCCCAGGTCAGGATCGAGTTCGGGTACCAGTAGGAGGCGTACGGCTGGTCGCCGGTGGCGGCGGCAGTGGCGACAACGTTGTCAGGCTTCGGTGCGGACGCCGAGGCGCTGGGGGGTGTGGCGGCGAGGCCGAGGAGGGCCGCGGACAGGGCGGCGGCGAGCAGGAGGGGAAGTCGTCTCATCGGAGCTCCGGTCCAGCAGGAGGGGGGAAAGGGCTGGTGGTGCCGGTGGCGCGATGGTGCGAGGGGCGGTACGGGGGAGGTGAGCGTATGTGTACGAGGAAGGCGGTCGGCCGCCCGGTCCGGGAGGCTAAACCCCTTTAGCGGAAGGGTCAAGAGGGCCGGCCGTCATACGCCGGCGGGCGCCGCGGTGCTCTCGCGCACCGTGAGGCGCGGTGTCGGGTTCTTGACGTCGCGTCCCGCGGCCGGATCGTCGACCACGGCGAGCAGGGCCGTCGCGACCTGCTCGCCGAGCGCGAACGTGTCACGGGAGAGCGCCGTGAGCGCCGGGTGCACGATCCGGGCGAGCGCGGAGTCGTCGAAGGAGACCAGGGACAGCTCGCCCGGCACCCGTACGCCCATCTCGGCCGCGACCCCGAGCCCGGCGACCGCCATCACGTCGCTGTCGTACACGATCGCCGTCGGCCGCTGCCCGGCCGGCCGGGCGAGCAGGGTGCGGGTGGCCGCGGCGCCCTCCGCGTCGCTGAAGTCGGTCGGTACGGAGACGGCGTCGGCCAGGCCGAGACGGCGCGCCGCGTCCCGTACCGCACGGATCCGGCGCTGGGTGTGCTGGAAGGAGGGCAGCCCGGCGAGATGGGCGATCCGGCGGTGGCCGAGCGCCGCCAGGTACTCGACGATCGAGGTCATCGCCGCGCGGTCGTCGGCCCAGACGGAGGGAAGGGCGCCGTGCCTGCCCGGCCCGCCGAGCACCACCGTGGGCACGCCGAGTTCTTCGAGGACCGGGATGCGCGGGTCGCGCACCTGGAGGTCGACCAGGACGAAGCCGTCCACCCGGTGCTCGGAGGTCCACCGGCGGTAGACCTCGATCTCGGCCGCGGTGTCCTCGACGACGAGCAGCTGGAGCGCGGTGCCGCGGGTGGACAGCGCGGCCTGGAGGCCGGAGAGCAGCTGGCCGAAGAAGGGTTCGAGCCCGATGGTGCGCGCGGGCCGGGCGAGCACCAGGCCGACCGCCCCGGCGCGGGCCCCGCCGAGCGCGCGGGCGGCGCTGTGCGGGCGCCAGTTCATCCGCTCGGCGACCCGCAGGATCCGGTCCCGGGTGGCCTCGCTGACCCCCGGGCGCCCGTTGAGCGCGAAGGAGACCGCGCCCTTGGAGACTCCGGCCTCCCTGGCGATGTCGGCGATGGTCGGTCTGGCCACCGGACGCCCCTCCCTGCTCCGTTCCCGGCGGCCGTCTCCGGACGGCCGATTCCGCACGGTCCCTTGACACCGGAGTCTAGCCACGAGCATAGTCCCGCATCGCTAGACCGGTTTAGTAGCTGAGTGCCGAGCACCGAGCACCGAGCACCGAGCAAGCCGAGCGTCAGAGACACCGAGCAAGGCCCGCGCACACCCCCGCGACGTCCGAGCAAGGAGACACCCTCGTGCGACACATTCGGAGAAGCCCACTGGCCCGCTGGACCGCCACTGCCACCGCCGCCGCCCTCGCGGCCCTGACCCTCGCCGGCTGCGGCCTGGGCGACACCGGGGACTCCGGCGCCCCCGGCCCGGTCTCCACCGGCGGCGAGGTCAAGGGCAAGGTCTCGCTCCAGACCTGGGCGCTCAAGCCGAAGTTCACCGCCTACATGGACAAGGTGATCGACGGCTTCGAGAAGAAGTACCCGGGCGTGCGGGTCGAGTGGCTGGACCAGCCGGGCGAGGGCTATTCGGAGAAGGTGCTCAGCCAGGCCGCCGGCGGCACCCTGCCCGATGTCGTCAACCTGCCCCCGGACTTCGCCCTCCCCCTCGTCAGGCAGAACCTCCTGCTCGACGTCGGCGCGTCCGACAAGGCCGTCGCCCAGGACTACGTCAAGGGCGGCCTCGACGCGTACCGTTTCCCCGGCCACGACGGCACCTACGGATACCCCTGGTACCTCAACACCGACGTCAACTACTGGAACGGCGAGCTGTTCACGAAGTACGGCCTCGACCCGAAGAAGCCGCCGGCCTCGCTCGACGAGCTCGTCGAGGCCGCCCGTACGGTCAAGGAGAAGTCCGGCGGCCAGACCTATCTGATGAGCCGCAAGCCCAACCTCATCGATCTCGCCAACGCCGGTGTGCCGATCATCTCCGCGGACGGCACCCACTTCACCTTCAACACCCCCGAAGCGGCCGCCGTCCTCGACACCTACCGGACCGCCTTCAAGGACGGCCTGCTGCCCCAGGACGTGCTCACCGAGACGTACGCCGGCAACACCAGACTGTTCAGCTCCGCCACCGCCGCCTGGACCACCGCCGGCGCGAACTACATCACCAGCCTCGCCGTCGACAACCCGACCCTCGCCCCCAAGGTGGTCTCCTCGCCGGCCATGGGCACCCCGCCGCTGTACGTCCAGGGCGTGTCCATCCCGAAGAGCACCAAGAACCCGACCGCGGCCCTCGCCCTCGCCCGCTGGGTGACCAACGCCGAGAACCAGGCCGCCTTCGCCCACGAGACCAGCATCTTCCCGTCCACCACCGCCTCCGCCGCCGACCCCTTCTTCGCGCAGAGCGACGGCAGCAACGCCGGCGACGCCAAGGTCACCGCCTTCCGCTCGCTCGCCACCGCCCGGGTGCTCGAACCCGTCCAGGCCAACGACGCGATCAAGACCCTGATCAACCAGCAGATCGCGCTCGCCATCAGCGGCCGGACCGGATCGAGGGAAGCGCTCGACACGGCGGTCGCCCGCGCAGACCAGCTCCTCAAGGACTGAGGCGAGGGAGAGCGGGACCGAGACGGACACAAAGGGGGAAACGGATCGCCATGACCCACCGACGCTGGTTCACGCCCTGGCTGCTGGCCGGCCCCGCGCTGCTCTGGCTCGCCGTGTTCAACCTGTGGCCGGCCGTCAACACCGTGATCCTGTCCTTCACCAACGCCAGACCCCTCGGCGGAGGACACTTCACCGGCCTGGCGAACTACCGGCGGGCCCTCGACGACGCCCAGCTGACGGACGCCCTGATGAACAGCGTCGTCTACCTTCTGATCTGCCTGCCCCTGCTCACCCTGCTGCCGCTGCTCGTCGCGCTCCTGGTGGAGAAGAGACTGCCCGGCATCACCTTCTTCCGCACCGCGTTCTACACCCCCGTCGTCGCCTCCGCCGTCGTCGTCGGCATCATCTGGGGCTGGGTGCTCGACGACCGCGGCCTGCTCAACGGCCTGCTCCAGCAGCTCGGCCTCGCCGACCGGCCCGTCTCCTTCCTCACCGACCGCTGGCTGCTGCTGTTCAGCGCCATCGCCCTCACGGTGTGGAAGGGACTCGGCTACTACATGGTCATCTACCTGTCCGCGCTCGGGAACGTCGGCCGCGAGCTGCACGAGGCCGCCGCCGCGGACGGTGCCTCCGCCGCCCGCCGCTTCTGGCACGTCACCCTGCCCGGCGTCCGCCCCGCGATGCTGCTGGTCTCCGTTCTCATCTCGGTCAACGCGCTGCGCGTCTTCTCCGAGCTGTACGTGCTGTCCAACGGCACCGGCGGACCGGGCGGGCGCGACATGTCCGTCGTCATGCTCATCCAGATGTACAGCCGCGGCTTCACCGGACACATCGGCTACGCCTCCGCCCTCAGCATCCTGCTCTTCGTCCTCACCGTCGGGCCGATGCTCGTGCTCGCCCGGCTCGACCGGAAGGGGGCCTGACGGCATGGCAGCCCCGGGCCGCGCCCCGACCGCCGCCGAGAAGGCGGTCCGCTATCCGCTCCTCCTGCTCGTCCTGCTGCTCACCGTCGGGCCCTTCCTGTGGCAGCTGTCCACCTCGCTCAAGGGACCCGGCGAGGACGTCTACTCCCGCACCCCCGGTTTCCTGCCCGACGCCCCGACCCTGGCGAACTACGCCCGGGTCGCCGACACCATCCCGGTGTGGACCTACGCCGCCAACTCGCTGATCGTGGCGGCCATCATGGTCCTCGGGAACGTGGTCGGCGCCACCTGCGCCGGCTACGCGCTCGCCCGGCTGCGCTTCCGCGGCGCCCGCCTCGCACTCGGCCTGTTCCTCGCCACACTCGTCCTGCCCGGCGAGGTCACCCTCGTCTCCCAGTACGTGACCGTGCGCAGCCTCGGTCTCACCGACACCCTTCTCGGCGTCGCCCTGCCCGGGGCCGTCGCCATGCTCAACGTGCTCCTCATGTACACGGCCTTCCGGTCCGTGCCGCCCGAGCTCGACGCCGCCGCCCTCGTCGACGGGGCCAACGCCTGGCAACGGCTCGTGCACGTGGCTCTGCCCAACGTACGGGGCATGCTGAGCGTCGTCGTCATCTTCACCTTCATCGCGGCCTGGGACGACTTCCTGTGGCCGCTGATCGTGCTCAACGACCCCGGCCGCTACACCCTCACGGTCGGCCTGCAGTACCTCGACGGCACGTTCACCGCCAACCCGCGCCTCATCGCCGCCGGCACCATGATCGCCTTCCTGCCGATCGTGGCCGTCTTCGCGGCGCTCCAGCGCTTCTTCTTCAAGGGGGTCGAGGAGGGCGCGCTCAAGGGCTGACCGCACAAGGGCCGACCGCTCAAGGGCTGACCGTTCAAGGGCCGACCGACGCCATCGTTCGCCGTCTCACGAAGGACACCGCACCGCAGATGACGCACCCTCCTTCCGACGCCCCGCGCTTCGGCGTGAACTACACGCCCAGCCAGGGCTGGTTCCACCACTGGCTCGACTTCGACCTCGACGCCGTCCGCTCCGACCTGGACTCGATCGCCGCCCTCGGCCTCGACCACGTCCGGGTCTTCCCGCTGTGGCCGCTCTTCCAGCCCAACCGCACCCTGATCCGGCCCCGGGCCGTCGAGCAGCTCGCCGCGCTCGTCGACGCCGCCGCCGAACGCGGCCTCGACGTCGCTGTCGACGGCCTCCAGGGCCATCTGTCCAGTTTCGACTTCCTGCCCGCCTGGACCCGCACCTGGCACCGGCGCAACCTCTTCACCGACCCGGACGTCCTCGACGGCCAGGCCGCCTATCTGCGCACCCTCGCGGCCGCCCTCGCCGACCACCCCAACTTCCTGGGCATGACCCTCGGGAACGAGATCGACCAGTTCTCCGGCGACCCCCACCCCGACCCCGACCGGATCACCCCCCACCAGGCCGAGAGCTGGCTGCTCCGCATGCTCGCCGCCTGCGAGGACGGCGCCCCCGGCCGGCTGCATCTGCACGCCGCCTACGACGCCGCCTGGTACCGGGACGCCCATCCCTTCACCCCGGCCCACGCCGCCCGCATCGGCGCGGCCACCGCCGTCCACTCCTGGGTGTTCAACGGCACCGCCCAGCGTTACGGCCCCGAGTCGGTCGCGGCCGGCCGGCACGCCGCGTATCTGATCGAGCTGTCCAAGGCCTGGGCCGAGGACCCCCGCCGTCCCGTCTGGCTCCAGGAGGTCGGCGCCCCCGCCCCGCACATCCCCGCCGGGCGCGCGGCCGAATTCACCCGGACGACCGTCGCCGCCGCGCTCGACTGCCCCGATCTGTGGGGTATCACGTGGTGGTGCTCCCACGACGTCGACCGCTCGCTCGCCGACTTCCCCGAACTGGAATACAGCCTGGGCCTGTTGACCAACGACCGGCAGGTCAAACCGGCCGGCCGGGCACTCGCCGAGGCCGTCGCCGAAGCCCGTACGAGCCCGGTCCGGCCCGCGCCGAGGAGCACCGCGCTCGTCGTGGACCTCCCGGAGGAGGTGACCGAGCGCTCGTCCTGCGGGCCCGGCGGCGCGTACTTCGAGGCCTTCATGCGTCTCGCCGCGGACGGGGCCCGCCCGGCCGTCGTCCTCGCGGCCCGCGCCGACGACCCCGCGTACCTGGCCGCCCGCGGCATCACCGAGCTGGTCACACCCGATGCGCTGGTCACGCCCGATGAGGCGGCCGCACCGGACCGCCTCGGCACCGCCGAAAGACCGGCGACGCCGCCCACGCCGCCCGTGCCGGGTACGCCGTACGACCCCGGCACCGGCCAGCGCGGCTGACCCCGCCCGTACCCGCGTCCATACTCCCGCCCCGCCCCTGCCCCTGGAGCGCTCCGCATGCATGACGACCGCAGCCTCGTCGAGTCCCGGCTCAAGCGGGTCCTCGAAGAACGCATCCGCCCCGCCGTCCACCCCGTCTCCGTGCCCCTCACCGCGGGCATCTGGACCGCCCCCGGCGAACCGGTCCCGGTCGCCGAGGGCCTCGCCGCGCCCCGTACCCCCATCGCCGCCGGTGACGCCTGGGGCGCGCCCTGGTCGACCAGCTGGCTCACCGTCACCGGCACCGTCCCCGCGGAGTGGGCCGGGCGCACCGTCGAGGCGCTGATCGACCTGGGCTTCGACGCCAACATGCCCGGCTTCCAGTGCGAGGGCCTGGTCTACCGCCCCGACGGCAGCCCGGTGAAGGGCCTGCATCCGCGCAATCAGTGGGTGAGGATCGCCGCCCCGGCGGCCGGCGGCGAGGAGGTCGTCCTGCATGTCGAGGCCGCCGCCAACCCGGTGATCCTCGACTACCACCCCTTCCTGCCCACGGAGCTGGGCGAGAAGGAGACCGCCGGTGACCGGCCGCGGTACCGCCTCGCCCGGCTCGACCTCGCCGTCTTCGACGAGACCGTGTGGGAACTCGTCATGGACCTGGAGGTGCTCGGCGAGCTGATGGCCGAGCTGCCCGTCGAGGGCGCCCGCCGCTGGGACATCCTGCGCGCCGTCGAGCGTGCCCTCGACGCCGTCGACCTCCAGGACGTGGGCGGCACCGCCGCCGCGGCCCGCGCCGAGCTGGCCGGCGTCCTCGCCTCGCCCGCCGAGCCCTCCGCCCACCGCATCAGCGCCGTCGGCCACGCCCACATCGACTCCGCCTGGCTCTGGCCGCTGCGCGAGACCGTGCGCAAGGTGGCCCGCACCACCGCCAACATGACCGCGCTCCTGGAGGACCAGCCCGACTTCGTCTACACGATGTCCCAGGCCCAGCAGTACGCCTGGATCAAGGAGCACCGGCCCGAGGTGTACGCCCGGGTCAAGAAGGCGGTCGCCGAGGGCCGCTTCGTCCCGGCCGGCGGCATGTGGGTCGAGTCCGACACCAACATGCCGTCGTCCGAGGCGATGGCCCGTCAGTTCGTGCACGGCAAGCGCTTCTTCCTCGACGAGTTCGGCGTCGAGAACCACGAGGCCTGGCTGCCCGACACCTTCGGCTTCGCCGGCGGACTCCCGCAGATCATCCGGCAGGCCGGCTCCACGTGGCTGCTCACCCAGAAGATCTCCTGGAGCCAGGTCAACTCCTTCCCGCACCACACCTTCTGGTGGGAGGGCATCGACGGCACCCGGATCTTCACCCACTTCCCGCCCGTCGACACCTACAACTGCTCGATGAAGGGCGGGGAGATCGCCCACGCCGTCCGCAACTTCAAGGACAAGGGGCGCGCCCGGCACTCCCTGGCCCCCACCGGCTGGGGCGACGGAGGCGGCGGCACCACGCGCGAGATGATCGCCAAGGCGGCCCGGATGCGCGATCTGGAGGGCTCCGCCACCGTACGCTGGGAGCGGCCCGCGGAGTTCTTCGCCAAGGCCCAGGCGGAGTATCCCGAACCCCCGGTGTGGGTGGGGGAGTTGTACCTGGAACTGCACCGGGCGACCCTCACCAGCCAGGCCCGCACCAAGCAGGGCAACCGGGCGAGCGAGAACCTGCTGCGGGAGGCCGAGCTGTGGGCCGCCACCGCCGCCGTACGAGCAGGACTCCCTTACCCGTACGCGGAGTTGGACCGCCTCTGGAAGACGGTGCTGCTCCACCAGTTCCACGACATCCTGCCCGGCTCCTCCATCGCCTGGGTGCACCGCGAGGCGGAGCGCATGTACGCGGCCGTCGCCGAGGAGCTCACCGGGATCATCGACCGGGCCCAGCGGGCCCTGGCGGGGGAGGGAGACGCGGACGTGGTCTTCAACTCCGCCCCGCACGCCCGCGGCGGCGTCCCCGCCGGCGGTGCCCGCCCCGCCGGCGCACCGGCCACCACCCCCGGGCGCGGCTGCACCGCCGTCCCGCGCCCCGAGGGCGGCCACGTCCTCGACAACGGACTGCTCCGGGTCGCCGTCGACGCCCGCGGCCTCGTCGTCTCCCTCGTCGACCTCGACTCGGGCCGCGAGACCATCGCCCCCGGCACCGCCGCCAATCTGCTCCAGCTCCACCCCGACTTCCCCAACATGTGGGACGCCTGGGACGTCGACCGCTTCTACCGCAACACCGTCACCGACCTCACCGAAGCCGACGAACTGACCCTGATTCAGGACGACTTGGGTGCGGCGGCGGCCGTCCGCGTCAGCCGCTCCTTCGGGTCCTCCACCGCCGTCCAGACCCTCACCCTCCGTGCGGGAGAGAAGCGCCTCGACCTCGACACCGAGGTCGACTGGCACGAGACCGAGAAGTTCCTCAAGGCCGCCTTCCCCCTCGACCTGCACACCGAGCGCTACGCCGCCGAGACCCAGTTCGGGCACCTCCACCGGCCCACCCACACCAACACCAGCTGGGAGGCGGCCAAGTTCGAGGCCTGCAACCACCGTTTCGTGCACTTCGAGGAGCCCGGCTGGGGCGTCGCCCTCGTCACCGCCTCGACGTACGGGCACGACGTCACCC
The DNA here is from genome assembly GCF_040650755.1 of Streptomyces sp. NPDC048623. Taxonomy (NCBI): domain Bacteria; kingdom Bacillati; phylum Actinomycetota; class Actinomycetes; order Kitasatosporales; family Streptomycetaceae; genus Streptomyces; species Streptomyces sp. NPDC048623. The sequence goes on along the minus strand of NZ_JBEZHV010000003.1, from coordinate 296,662 downwards.
GTAGCGTACGGCCGGAGGACCGCGGCACGACCACCACCGTCCGGGCCTCCCTGCTCCGCGCGCCCCGCTTCCCCGACCCTCACACCGACCAGGGCGTGCACCGCTTCCGGCACGCCCTCGTGCCGGGCGCGGGCATCGGCGACGCCGTCCGCGAAGGCCACCGGATCAACCAGCCCGAGCGCCGGGTCCCCGGCGCCGCCGCGGCCGAGGTGGCGCCGCTGGTGAGCGTGGGCGACGAGGCCGTGGTCCTGAGCGCCGTGAAGCTCGCCGACGACGGCAGCGGCGATGTCGTCGTACGGCTCTACGAGTCGCGCGGCGCCCGCGCCCGTACCCGGCTCACCGCCGGCTTCCCGCTCGCCGGCGCCACGTCCTGCGACCTCCTCGAACGCCCCTGGCCCGGCGAGGAGGGAGAGACCGGGACCGACGGCGACGAGGTGCTCATCGCCCTGCGCCCCTTCCAGCTCCTCACCCTGCGGCTCGCCCGGGTCGTGAGCCGATCGTGACCGGGACGGGCGGCCCCGGGCCCTGGGCAGCGGTCGGGGCCGCCCCCTACTCTTGCGCCACTGATCAGCAGGGCGTGAGAGGGGGCGGGAGATGACGGTGCTGCCGGACGGGCTCGCGGAGGCGATACGCGGCACGGCCCGTGACATCGCGGAGGTCGTACGGGCCGCCCCCGACACTTCCGGGCCCGTGCCCCGCTCCATCTGGACCTTCGGCGAGGCCGCCGCCCATCTCGGGCAGGCCAACGAGCTGATGGCCGATCTCGCCGCCGGCCGGCCCCGCCCGTACGGCGACGGCACGCCGCAGAGCCTCGCCGCCGCCAACGAGCAGGCCCTGGCCGCCTTCCCCGAACGGGCGGCGGGACCGCTCGCCGACCTCGTCCACGACCAGGCGCTCGCCTTCCTCGACGCCGTCGAACAGGGCGACCCCGTCGAACTCCTCGACACCCCGCTCGGCCCCCTCGACCGGCCGACCCTCGGCTCCTATCTGCTGACCCACATGCTCGGCCACGGCTATGACCTGGCCCGCGCGCTGGGCCGCCCCCACATGCTGGACCGCACCCGCGTCGAGCTGACGCTCCCCTTCCTGCTCGCCGCGATGCCCCGGGTCACCGCGCCCGACGCCGTCGCCGGACTCACCGCCCGCTACCGGGTACGACTCTGGGGCGGCGCCCGGTTCGGCGTGACGGTCGCCGACGGCCGGGTGACCACCGGTCCGGACAGTGCCGACCGCCCCGACTGCACCGTCCTGACCGAGCCGGTCGCCTTCCTCCTCATGGCCCTCGGCCGGATCGACCCGCGCCCGGTCATGGCCACCGGCCGGGCCCTGGCCTGGGGCCGCAAGCCCTGGCTGGGCCCGCGTTTCCCCGGCCTCTTCGTGGCGCCCTAGGGCGTGTGTCGAAAGTCCCGTCTGCCGGGAGGCGCCCTGCACGCACGCTCGCCGCGTTGTCAGTCGTCGGCGCAGCACGCTGCGCTCTCCTCCCTCCGCCTTGCGACCTTCCCCTCGGCCCTGGCGGGCCTGGGGAGGCCCCATGCACCGGACGCCTCCCGGCCCGCCCTGCGGGCGGACGACGCTACTTTCGACACACGCCCTAGCGCGACGTGGCCACGCGCGCCTGGTGCACCCGCAGATGCAGCGTCGCCAGGTCCATCAGCGGCGTCGGCACGCCCAGGCGGCGGGCGCGGGCCACCAGGTCGCCGAAGAGGTGCTCGACCTCGGTGGGCGCGCCGGAGACGAGGTCGCGGTAGAGCGAGGGCACCATCGGCGAGCCGGCGGCCGTCACCACGTCGAGGGTGGTCTTCCGCTCGCCCTCCGGCACGGGGTGCCCGGCGGCCGCCGCCACCGCGGACGCCTCGTCGAGCAGCGCCGTCGCCAGCTCCGTACCGCCGGGGACCGCGTTGATCTCGCCGACGGTGCCGCGCATCAGGCTGGTCAGGGCGCCGATCGTGGTGATGAACACCCACTTGTGCCACATCGCCGTCACCGCGTTCTCCGGCACCCGCGCGTCGATGCCCGCGCCGGCGAGCACCGCGCGGACCGCCTCCACCCGGGGTGTCGCCGAGCCGCCGTCCTGCTCGCCCAGGATCAGCTGCGCGAGGGGCGCGAGGCGGAGGATGTCGCCGGTCGTCTCGTCGAGCGTGGTGACCACCTTCGTCACCGCGGCGAGCACCCGGTCCGCGCCGAACCGCTCGTTCAGGGCCTCCAGATGCGCGAGACCGTTGAGCTGCGGCACGATCACGGTGTCCGGGCCGACGGCCGGCGCGAGGTCCTCGGCCGCCCGCGCGAGTCCGGTCGCCTTCACCGAGAGCAGGACCAGGTCGTACGGGACGGGCGCGGCGGCCAGCTCGTCGGCCGTGACGAGCCCCGGGTCGACCCGCCACTCCTCGTCCCGGCCCACGACGCGCAGTCCGCGCTCGCGCAGCGCCGCGGCCCGCGCGGGCCGGACGAGGAAGGTGACGTCCTGTCCGGACCGGGCGAGCATCGTCCCGAAGTAGCCACCGGTGGCACCGGCGCCGACGACCAGGATCTTCATGGTGGTTCAGCCTCTCTTGGTGATAGCGGTACGGGGGAGGGCGGGGTGGGCGGCCGGTGCGGGCGGTCGAGGGCCGAGGCCTGCCGCCCCGCGCCGTACGGAAGCGGTCACCGCAGGGACGGCGCTCAGCGGGCGCCCCGCCGGCCGCCGTAGTCGCGCGGAAGTGACATGCACAGACCCTAGCGCAGAGGGTTCGGTCACTGAACTGTCGTCTGCGACAGGGGTCGTTCCGCCGCCCGCCGGTTAGGCTCAGCGCACCATGAACAGCCGCAAGGACACCTCGGAGCCCAAGGCCGACAAGGCGGGCGTACGCCGGCACAACCTCAGCCTCGTGCTGCGCACCGTGCACGAGAGCGGCGAGACCACGCGCGCGGCCGTCGCCGCTCGCGTCGGCCTCACCCGTGCCGCCGTGTCCTCGCTCGTCGAACAGCTCCTGGAGCGCGGGCTGCTCGTCGAGTCCGGCAAGACCTTCAGCGGCCAGGCCGGCCGCCCCGGCACCGTCCTCAAACCGGCCACCACCGGCCCCGCCGGACTCGGCGTCGAGCTCAACGTCGACTACGTCAGCGTGTGCGTCGCCGACCTCGGTGGCGCCGGCCGGGTCCGCCGCACCCTCCCGCTCGACAACCGCGCCCTCGCCCCTGTCGAGGTGCTGCGCCGCGCCGCCGCCATCGCCGCCGACGTGCTCGCCGAGGCCGCCGACCGCGACCTGCGCCCCACGGGCGTACGGCTCGCGCTGCCCGGTCTGGTCTCCCACGGCACCGTCCAGCAGGCCCCCAACCTCGGCTGGAACCGCATCGACGCGGACGTGCTGTTCGACCGCGCGCTGCGCGCCGCCCGCCCGGCCGGCACGCCCGCGCTGCCCGTCGCCTCCGACAACGAGGCCAATGTGGCCGCCCTCGCCGAGCTGTGGTTCGGCGACCTCGGGGACGTACGCACCTTCCTGCACGTCACCGGCGAGATCGGGGTCGGCGGCGCGATCGTCCTCGACGGCGAACTGCTGCGCGGCGCCCATGGCTTCGCCGGTGAGATCGGCCACCTCACCGTGCTGCCCGACGGGCCGCGCTGCCGGTGCGGCTCGCACGGCTGCCTGGAGCGGTACGCCGGCCAGGCGGCCCTGCTGCGCAACGCCGGGGCGCGCGGCATCGACACCCTGGTGCGGCGCGCCGAGGAGGCCGAACCACGGGTGCTCGCCGCGCTGGAGGAGGCCGGCCGGATGCTCGGTGTCGCCGTCTCCGGCGCGGTCAACCTGCTCGACCCGCAGGCCGTCGTCCTCGGCGGCATCTATCCGCGCCTGATGCCCTGGCTCGCCCCGGCCGCCGAGTCCGAACTCGCCCGCCGCGTCGTCTCCGGCCTCTGGACCCCCGCCAAGGGCCGCCTCCGCGCGGCCACCACGACGGCCGACACGGCCCGCGGCGCCGCCGCGCTGGTCATCCGCGACATCCTGTCGGACCCACTGACCTACGCCCCCTGACCCGAACTTCGCCCCGGCCCCGGGCCCGGCCCGGTCCCCGACCCCTGCCCTGCCCTCGGCCCGGCCTCGGCCCCAACTCGTCCCTGGCGCCCGGACCCTTGCCCCGACGGGGGCGCCTCGACCTTGGGATCGGCCCACCCTCGGGCCCAGCCCCAGCCCGGGCCCCGGTCCCGACGTGGACCCTGACGCTATCCCGGGCCCGGCCCGGACTCTGTGCCTGCTCCGGATCCGTTCCGGGCCCGAACGCGGCCCCCAGCTCGGTCCGACCTCGGCGCTAGGCTCCGCCCGGCCCGGCCCGGCCCGGCCCGGCCCGGCCCCGGCCCCAGCCCTGACCCAGGCCCGACCCCGACCCCGACCCGGTCCCGACGCGGACCTGACTCCGGCCTCGGACCCCGGCCCCCGGCCCGCCCCGGCACGGCCAGACCTCGGCCCCACGCTCGGCTTGGCCCCGACCCCGACCCCGGCCCCGACCTCGACCCCGACTCCGGGCCTGGCCCGGCCTCGGGCCCGACCCCGTCCCGAGTCCGGGTCCCGGGCCCCGACCCCGTCCCGGGTCCGTCCCAAGCCTCGGGCCCGTCCCGGGGCCGTGGGCCCCGACGCGGCCCCCCGCCCCCCGGCCGCACACTCTCATCCCGCTCTCACGCGGGCCTTATCCCGTCATCACCAGGCGCGCCTACCTTCGCGCCCATGTTCTTCACCTACCTCCGGCGCGAACTGCGCCGCCGCAGGAAGGCGGCGCTTGTCGTCGCCTCCGGGCTCGCGCTGGGCATCGCGCTCGTCATCGTCGTCAACTCCGTGTCGTCCGGCATGAAGCAGGCCCAGGGCAAGGTCCTGGAATCCCTCTACGGTCTCGGCACCGACCTCACGGTCACCAAGGCGCGCGAGCAGCCCGGGGCGGGTGGGCAGGCGCAGCGGCCGCGCTTCGAGTTCCAGGGGCGTGGGGACGGGAAGGAGCAGAGCAGCGACCGGCTGATGGTGCAGGGCTTCCAGACCCTGCCGGACTCCACCGTCGGCACGGTGGCCGGGCAGGACGGTGTCGCCGAGGCGGTCGGCGGGCTCAGCCTGGTCAACCTCAAGATCAACGGCGAGTTCAAGCGCGGCGAGATCCAGCGCGGACAGGCCGGCGGCCAGGACGGCCAGGACGGCCAGGACGGCAAGGTCATAGGCCCCGGCGGCGCCGGCCCCGGGGACACCGTCACCGGCGGCGGCGCGGCCTTCGACGTGAACTCCTTCACCCTCTACGGCACCGACGTCGCCACCCCCGACCTCGGCCCCCTCACCACCTCCACCCTCACCTCCGGCCGCGGCTTCAAGACCACCGAGACCGACGCCAAGGTGGCCGTCCTCGACAGCGCCTACGCCAAGCAGGAGGGCCTGACCGTCGGCAAGACCCTCACCGTCAAGGGCGTGCAGCTCACCGTCATCGGCATCGCCACCGCCGACAGCGGCCAGGCCGCCGCGCAGGTCTATCTGCCCCTGAAGCAGGCCCAGACCCTCGCCGACGCCAAGGGCAAGATCACCACGGTGTACGTCAGGGCCACCGACTCCAAGGAGATCGACGCGGTCAAGGCCGCCATCCAGAAGAACGTCACCGGCACCACCGTCACCACCTCCGCCGACCTCGCGCAGACCGTCTCCGGTTCTCTCGACACCGCCGCCGGCCTCGCCACGACCGTCGGCCGCTGGCTCTCGTACGCGGTGCTGATCGCCGCCGTCCTCGTCGCAGGGCTGCTCACCTCCTCCGCCGTCAGCCGGCGCGTCCGGGAGTTCGGCACCCTCAAGGCGCTCGGCTGGAAGAGCGGCCGGATCACCCGTCAGGTCGTCGGCGAGGCCCTGGTCAACGGGCTCATCGGCGGTGTCCTCGGCATCGCCGTCGGCCTCGGCGGCGCGTACCTCGTCACCGCCGTCAGCCCCACCCTCACCGCCCAGCTCGGCGGCGGCGCGGGCGGTGGCGGTGGCGGCGGCTTCGGCGGGCCCGGCGGCGGCCGGGTGCTCGTGGGCGGCGGCGCCGGGGGACCGGCCGGCGGGCTCGGCCGCAGCCTCGACATCGCGCTGACCGCGCCGGTCAGCCTCACCACCGTCGGCCTCGCCGTGCTGCTCGCCCTCGGCGGCGGCCTCGTCGCGGGCGCGTTCGGCGCCTGGCGCGCCGCCCGCCTCCGCCCGGCGGACGCGCTGCGCCGCATCGAGTAGCCCCAGCACCCACGGCGACCGCCGAGCCCGCACCCCGTCCCGTACCACCAGGAGTTGGATCCCATGTACGAACTCACCGGCGTCACCAAGCAGTACCGGCGCGGCCAGGCCAGAGTCGAGGCCCTCGCCGGGATCGACCTCACCATCCGCGAGGGTGACCGCCTCGTCATCCAGGGCCCCACCGGCGGCGGCAAGTCGACCCTGCTGCAGATGCTCGGCGGCCTCGACCGGCCCACCGCCGGCAGCGTCCTGCTCGACGGCACCGACCTGGCGACCGTCTCCGAACGCCGCCTCACCGACCTGCGCAGCCGGCTCATCGGCTTCGTCTTCCAGAGCTTCAACCTGATCCCCACGCTCACCGCCCAGGAGAACGTGGAGACCGCGCTCGTACCCCTCGGCATCCGCGCCGGCGAACGGCGCCGGCGCGCCGCCGAGGCCCTGGAGTCCGTCGGCCTCGGCGAGCGCGCCCGCCATCTGCCCGCCGAGCTGTCCGGCGGCCAGCAGCAGCGCGTCGCCATCGCCCGGGCGCTGGTGAAGCGGCCCAAGGTGCTGCTCGCCGACGAACCCACCGGCAATCTCGACGAGTCGATGCGCGACGAGATCGTCGACCTGCTCGAAGGCCTCTGGAAGGAGCACGGTCTGACCTTCGTGATGGTCACCCACGACAGCGCCATCGCCCGCCGTGCCCCGCGCCTGGCCACCCTCCGCAAGGGCAGGATCACCCTGAAGGAGAACCACCGGGCGGAGGAGGTGGCTCAGGCGTAGGGCGTCAGTGGTTGTAGATGAACTCGTACGGGAACGCCCAGCGCTGGTTCGCGCCGCCGTTGCAGCTCCACAGCTGGGCCCCCGTGCCCCACGTTCCGCTCTGCCAGCCGTTGATCTCCAGGCACCCGGCGTAGGCGTTCTTGATCTCGGCCGTGCGGGAGCCGTCGCCGCTGCCGCTGCCCCAGTGGTCGAACCACCAGAGCTGGTTGCGGCCGCCGTTGCACGGCCACTGCTGGACCCGGGTGCCGTCGGCGGTCGACGGCGGAAGGCCCGGCAGCTCCAGGCACAGACCGGAGGAACGGTTGACGATCTGGAAGAAGCCGCCGCCCATGGCGTTGAAGACCCAGTTCTGGTTGTCGCCGCCGTTGCAGCCCCACACCGTGGCCTGGGCACCCCACTCGCTGGTCCACCCGGGCATTTCCAGACACGTGCCGCCGGCCACGTTCTTGACCGTGACGGTGTTGGTGGCCGAGGCCGCGCCGGCCGGTGCGGCCGTCGCGGCCAGGCTGCCGAGCAGCAGGCCGAGCGCGCACAGCGCGCGCGTGAAGAAGCGCTTCACTGAATCCCCCCTGGGATCAAGTCGCCTGGAATGGCTTGTTGTTGATGGTGCGGTCGCAGCGTATGCGAACAGATGTACGGAATGGGGGACTCCAGGAGACGTGTTCCGGAAGTGCTGCCGGACGCGCCCCTCGCCGGCCGCTGCCGGGCCGTTGTCAGTGGGTGCCCCTACCGTTCAGGGCATGACGACGAAGACCTATCTGGAGCTGTCGCAGGACGGCGGCGGCGCGCACAAGTTCTACGAGGTGACGGTCGACGGCACGGTGGTGTCGGTCCGTTACGGACGGATCGGCGCGGCCGGTCAGACGCAGACCTCGACCTTCGCCACGCCCCAGAAGGCGCAGGCCGCGGCGGCGAAGAAGATAGGGGAGAAGGTCCGCAAGGGGTACGAGCCGGCGGTCCGGGGACAGCGGGCGCCCCGCTCGGTCACCCGGCGCGCCGTCAGCTCCGCGCCGTCCACGGCCCGGGCGGTCGCGCCCGTCCTGTGGCGCTTCCGCACCGGCTCCGCCGCCTTCGGCATCCATGTCGACGACGAGCGTCTGTGGGTGGGCAACCAGGCGGGCGAGGTCTTCACCCTCGGCCACACCGGCGAGGTGCTCGCCCGTTACAGCCTGCCCGACGGCGTCAAGTGCCTGGTGGCCGACGACTTCTGGATCTACGCGGGCTGTGACGACGGGCGGGTGTACGACCTGTCGTCCAAGCTGCCCTTCGCGGCCTACGACATCGCCGCCGACGTCGACATCTTCTGGCTCGACATCCACGAGGGCGTGCTCGACGTGGCCGACCGCTCGGGCCGGCTCACCGTCATCGACCACGAGGACGAGCACCAGTGGGCGCGCGGCGGGCGCGGCGAGCACGCGTGGATGGTGCGCGCGGACTCCGACGCCGTCTACTACGGCGACAGCCGCGGCGTCGCGGCCCACGCCCCCGACGGAGGGCGCGAGCTCTGGCACACGCCCCTGGAGGGCGGGGTGCTGTTCGGCTGGCAGGAGCACACCTCGGTCTACGCGGGCACGGCCCGCCGCAAGGTGCACCGCCTCGCCAAGCGGGACGGCCGGACCGAGGCCGTCTACAGCTGCGACAACGTCGTGTACTCGTGCGCCACCTCGCCCGGCGGGCGGTTCGTCTTCGCCGGGGACAACGCCTCGTCCGTCTACTGCTTCGCGGAGGACGGCACGCGCCTGTGGAAGCTGGGTACGGGCGGCGGTTCGGCGCTCTCGATGCAGTACCGCGACGAGCGCCTGTATCTGGTGACCACGGACGGCTCGCTGCTGTGCGTGGACGCGAGCGAGGCGGCCATCGCGGCCGCTCAGCAGGGCGACGTCCCGGTCACCCACGACGTCAAGCTCGCCGCGGCCCTGCCGACCTACGCGCCCGCCACCACGGTCGCGGCCGTCGACGCGGTCAGCGTCGCCCCGGCCGGTTCGATCGTCGTGGAGTGCGTCCAGGAGGGCGGCCGGACCCGGGTCCATGTGGTGACCGAGGGCTACGACCGCGGGTGGAACGTGCAGTTCCCGCGCGCCATCCGCGAGCCCGGCGCCCGGTACGTGGTCGACGCCCTGCACTCCGCGTCCGGCGGCTTCTACCGCGTGCGCGGCGACATCCGGCGGCTGCTGTGAGCGGCGCCTTCGCCGCGGACACGGGGGACGGGCCGCCGCGGCCCGGCTCCGCGGCCGAGCAGCGCTCCCGCGAGGTGCGGGCCGCCTTCGAAGGGTTGCTGCAGATCCGGCGTATGAGCAACCGTGAGGGCGGCGACCCGGCCGCCCGGCCCGCCGCGTGGGAGCTCCACCAGCCGGTACGGGCGGTGGCGCTCGCCCTGGAGGCGGCGAAGCAGCCGCCGTCGGCGGTCGACGCGACGGGCGCCCGGGTGGCGACCGGCTACCGGGTCATACCGGGCGAACGCCCGGGGACCGCGGTCGTGGAGTGGCTGGGCCCGCCGGGCTCCGGAGCCGCCCACGAGGAGGAGGCGGCCCTGACCGCCTGCGCGAGCGCCCTCGAACGGCTCGGCTGGGACGCCCTGCTCTACCGGGGCGCGCGCCGCCACCGCCATCTGGAGGTGGAGGCGGCGCACCCGGGAACCGGCTGACCGCTGACCGGCTGACCGGTTGACAGGCCGACAGGTCTCAGGCGATGGACGCCGAGACGATCGCCGCCACGGCGAGGTTGCAGGAGGCGGTCACCCAGACCGCCGGGTGGGGCTCCGGGTCGACCAGGGTCGCGCCGAGCTTGCCGGGGGTGACCAGGTCGACCACGAGGAAGGCGACGGCCATGAGCACCAGGCCGAGCAGGCCGAACGCGGCCGTGGACACCAGGCCCTTGGCGAAGTCGTCGTACGTGGTCCAGATCGCCGTGAAGACGATGCCGCCTATGCCCAGCAGCGCGGAGCTGAGCAGGATCGACGCGTTGCGGTTGCGGTCCTCCCAGATCTGCCGGCCGAGCTTGCCGGGGGTCAGGATGTCGACCAGGACGATGCCGAGGATGAGCAGTACGACGCCGAGGGCGCCGTACGCGGTGGTCCGGCCGAGGCCGTTGACGATGTCGCTCATGGAATGCCGGGCTCCGGAGAAGGGGATCGTGACCGATCGCGGTCAAGGACCGGCAAAATGTAGCGCAGGCCCGCCCGGTGGGAGCCGGGCGGGCCTGACACTCACGGAAAAAACCGGGGCTCAGAGGCCCGGCGGCAGCAGCTTCGCCCGCGACCGCACCATGAAGGCGGTCACGATCTCGATCAGGCCGACGACGACCAGCCAGATGCCGGCGAGCAGGATGAGGATCTCCGCCGACTCCAGCGGCGAGACGATCAGCACCACACCGGCGATCGCGCTGACGATGCCCAGGAAGATCTGCCAGCCGCGGGCCGGCATCGTGTCGTCGGACACGGCCGCCACGGTCTGCGTGATGCCGTGGAACAGCCAGCCGATCCCGATCCACAGCGCGAGCAGCAGCACCGACTGCATCGCTCCCCGGAAGCAGAACAGACCGAGCAGGATCGACAGGGCGCCGCTGATGAAGGCCAGCACCCGCAGCGCGGTCCGCATATGCGTGCCGAAGGCCGCGACCAGGCGCAGCACACCGCTGATCAGCAGATACAGGCCGAACAGGATGCCGGCGACACGGAGCGACTGCCCCGGCCACACCAGGACGAGGATGCCGACGACGAGGGCGACGAGGCCCGACACCAGCAGGGCCTGCCAGGCCATGCCGGCCAGCAGACCGAGGGGCCCGGGCGGCACGTCCTCCGGCGACGCGTCGCGTCCGTACGGAGAGTCTTCATGCGTCTGTGCCATGGCGGCACTCCCTTCTCTTCGCGCCCGCTTCTCATCGCGTTCGCTTCTCTTCGCGCCCGCTCAGAGCGGCGTCGCGTACGAGCTGAGGAACAGCGCCTCCGCGAGCGCCATCTGCTCGATCTCGCCCGGATCCACGCTCTCGTTGGGCGCGTGGATGAGACAGCCCGGCTCCTCGACCCCGATCAGGGCGATCTCCGCCTCCGGGAACTGCGAGGCGAGCACATTGCACAGCGGGATCGACCCGCCCTGCCCCGACTGGACCATCTCCGTGCCGTACGCCGCGCGGAGCGCCCTTCCGAGCGCCCGGTAGGCGGGCCCGTCGGTGCGCGCCCGGAACGGCTGGCCCGCGCTCTCCGGCTCCACCTCCACCCGCGCGCCCCACGGCGCCGCGGCCACCAGATGGTCGGTGAGCGCCGCCCGCGCCTGCTCGGCGTCCATGCCCGGCGGTACGCGCAGGCTGACCCGGGCCCGTACCCTCGCCTGCACCGCCGCCGAGGAACCCACCACCGGCGGGCAGTCGATGCCGAGCACCGTGACCGCCGGCCGCGCCCACAGCTCGTCGGCCACCGAGCCCGTACCGAGCAGGGACACCCCGTCCAGGGCGCCGACATCAGCACGGAACTGCTCGGGCGGGTAGTCCACACCGTCCCAGCCGCCGTCCCCGGCGAGACCCTTGACCGTGGTGTTGCCGGCCTCGTCGCGCAGGCTGTCGAGGATGCGTACGAGCGCGGCGAGCGCGTCCGGGGCCGGGCCGCCGAACATGCCCGAGTGCATCTCGCCCTTGAGCGTGGACACGGTCACGACCACATTGGCGAGCCCGCGCAGCGAGGTCGTCGCGGTCGGCAGACCGAGCGCGAAGTTGCCCGTGTCGCAGATCAGCAGACAGTCCGCGGCGAAGAGTTCGGGCTGCCGCGGCACCAACTGCTCAAGGCCGCCGGTGCCCTGCTCCTCCGAACCCTCGGCCACGAACTTGAGGTTGACCGGGAAGCCCTTGCCGTCCTCGCCGCCGAGCGCCCGCAGCGCCGTCAGATGCATGGCGATGTTGCCCTTGCAGTCGGCTGTGCCCCGCCCGTACCAGCGCCCGTCCCGCTCGGTGAGCTCGAACGGCGGGGTGCGCCAGGCGGCGTCGTCGAGCGGCGGCTGCACGTCGTAGTGGCAGTACAGGAGCACCGTCGGCGCGCCCTCGGGGCCTGGCGCGTGCCCGACCACCGCGTCCGTGCCGTCCGGGGTCGTCACCCGGCGCATGTCGCGCAACCCGGCCTCCGTGAACGCCCGGACCAGGTAGTCCGCCGCAGCGGCGCACTCCTCGGGCGGGAACTGCCGGGGGTCGGCGACCGAGCGCAGGGCGACCAGGCGCGTCAGGTCCTCCTTGGCCCGGGGCATCAGGGCCCGGACCCTCGCGCGCAGCGCCTCGGTCTCGGCGGAATCGGTGCTCATGCGTCGTCTCCACTCTCGTCCGGTCTCGTCGGGTCTCGCCGGGTCTCGTCCGGGCGGCCCGCCGCGGGCCGTCACAGCGCTTTCACTCAAGCACCGGCGGGCGAACACGGCAAAAGATGACCTGTATGGATGAGTCGGGCACACGGTCCACCGGCGGCGGCGGGCGGACCGGCGCAGAGTGGAGACGACCGCGCAGGGCGCGCGCATCCGCCGCACCCGTGCCCCCACCGCCACCGGGAGACCGACATGACCGCTTTCAACCGACGCGACCTCGGGCTGCTCGTCCTGCGGGTCGGCACCGGTGCCGTGCTCGCCGCGCACGGCACCCAGAAGCTGCTCGGCTGGTTCGGCGGCGGCGGGATCGAGGGCACCACCAAGGCGATGGAGGCCATGGGCTTCCATCCGGGCCGGGAGAGCGCCGTCGCCGCCGGGCTCGGCGAGGCGGGCGGCGGAGTGATGCTCGCCCTGGGCCTCGCCACCCCCGCGGCCGGCGCCGCCGCCGCGGGCGCCATGGCGGGCGCGGTCGCCGTGCACGCCCCGGCCGGCTTCTTCGCCATGAGCGGCGGCTACGAGTACCCCGCCTTCCTCGGCTTCACCGCCGCCGCGATCGGCATCACCGGCGCCGGCCGGCTCTCGCTCGACCACGCCACCGGGCACGTCCTCGACCGCCCCTGGGTGGTCGCCACCGCCTTCCTCGGCACGGCGCTCGCCGCCGCGGCCGTCGTCAACCGCCGGGCCGGTGCCCTCGCCGGCGCCTCGCCGGACGAAGCCGCCCCCGAGGAGCCCGCCCCCGAGGAGCCCGAACCCGAGCACACCAGCGCCCGCGAGACGGAGGACTGACCCCGTGAAGGCCATGGCCGTGCCGGAGTACGGCGGCTCCGACGCGCTCACCCTGATGGAGCTCCCCGACCCCAAGGTCGCCCCGGGCGAGGTCCTGGTCCACGTCCGGGCCGCCGGCGTCAACCCGGTCGACTGGAAGCTCGCCGCCGGCGCGCTCGACCCGATCATGGTGAGCCACTTCCCGATGATCCCCGGCTGGGACGTCGCCGGCGTCGTCGCGAGCAACGGCCTCGACTCGCCCGAGTTCACCCCGGGCGACGAGGTCATCGGCTACATCCGCAAGGACAGCGCCGAGCACGGCGCCTACGCCGAACAGGTCGCGGTCCCGGTCCGCATGCTCGCCCGCAAACCCCGCTCGCTGAGCTGGGCCCAGGCCGCCGGACTGCCGCTCGCCGGGCTCACCGCGCTCCAGTCCGCCGACCGGGCCGGCTGCGCGTCCGGCGACACCGTCCTCGTCCACGCCGCCGCCGGGGGCGTCGGCTCGCTCGCCGTGCAGATCCTGACCGCCCGCGGCGCCCGGGTGATCGGCACCGCGAGCCCCGCCAACCACGGCTTCCTGCTCGACATGGGCGCCGAACCCGTCGCGTACGGCCCCGGGCTCGCCGACCGGGTCCGCGAACTGGCCCCGGACGGCGTCGACGCCGCCCTCGACTTCGTCGGCGGCGAGTCCGTCGACGTCTCCGCCGAACTCGTCCGCACCCCCGGCCGCCTGGTCTCCATCGCCGACCACCGGGCCGCCGCCTTCGGCGGGCACTATCTGTGGGTACGGCCCGACGGCGCCGGCCTCGCGACCCTGGCCGCACTCGCCGACGAGGGCCGGCTCACCGTCTTCGTCGAGAAGGAACTGCCGCTGCGCGAGGCCGCCGAGGCATGGCGGCGCGGCAGCGAGGGCCACACCCGGGGCAAACTGGTCCTGACAATCTGAACCGTCATCTGAACAATGAGAGGCCCGTTCCCGGGAAGATCCGGAGCCGATCCGGCGCTACGGGGAGAGCACGCCACGGGGAGAGCAGGGGGAGAGCCGCGCATGCGGGAACGCGACGGAAGGGACCGGTGCCGGTCATGAAGATCGATCTCACGGACACCAACTCCAGCAGCATCAACAAGGCGATCCTGTCGGCCCGGCGCGCCGTCGGCACCCCCGCCGTCGGCGCGGTGCTCACCCTCGTCATCGTCACCGACGAGGAGAACGCCTACGACTCCGTGAAGGCCGCCAACGAGGCCTCCCGCGAGCACCCCTCGCGCACCCTCGTGGTGATCAAGCGGCACGCCCGGGGCCCGCGCGGCCGCAACGAGCCGAGGCTCGACGCCGAGGTCCGGGTCGGCACCGACGCCGGGGCCGGCGAGACCGTGCTGCTGCGGATGCAGGGCGAGGTCGCCCGGCGTGCCGACTCCGTCGTCCTGCCGCTGCTGCTGCCGGACGCGCCGGTCGTCGTCTGGTGGCCGGTCGACGCCCCCGAGGTGCCCTCCCGCGACCCGCTCGGGGCGCTCGCCCAGCGCCGTATCACCGACACCTACGCCGTCGAGGACCCGCTGGGCGCGCTCGCGGCCCGCGCCGCCTCGTACGCACCGGGCGACACCGACCTCGCCTGGACCCGCCTCACCCCGTGGCGCTCGATGCTCGCCGCCGCCCTCGACCAGGCGCGTACGACGGTCACCTCGGCCGTCGTCGAGAGCGAGGCGGAGAACCCCAGCGCCGAACTCCTCGCCCGCTGGTTCGGCGACCGGCTGAACGTCCCCGTCGACCGGGTCGTCACCGACGGCCCCGTGGTCACGGCCGTCCGCCTCGGCACCCCGGACGGCGAGATCGTCATCGACCGCCCCGAGGGACCCGTCGCCCACCTCGCCATCCCGGGCCAGCCGAACCGGGTGATGGCCCTCAAGGTGCGCACCACCGCCGAACTGATCGCCGAGGAACTGCGCCGTCTGGACCCGGACGAGGCCTACGCGGCGGCTCTGCGCCACGGCCAGTGACGGCCGGCCGATGCGCGGGCCGGCCGCCGTCTCACGCCTTGCGGAACACCATCACGAAGTCGGCCATCTCGCGGACCCGCGGGCGCCACGGCTCCGGCAGCGCCCGCAGCCGCGCGCAGGCCTCCGCGACCAGGGGCAGGTCCTCCGGGCGGACCTGCCAGGCGCCGGTGAACAGGCGCCCGTCGGCGATCGAGCGGGCCATGCCCTCCGGTGACACATGGAAGACGGCGGGCCGTTCGCTCGCCGGGCCCTCGTAGCACAGCCCGTGCGCGGCGGCGACCGGCGCGAGCAGGGCGGGGGAGTCCTGGCGGGTGCCGTCCGGGTCGAGCCGGTCCTCCAGCTCGCCCACGATCCGCCCGATGTCGTCGGCGGGCCGCATCCCGCGCGCCGGGATCACCAGATAGCGGCCCCCGGGTCGCAGCACCCGCGCCACCTCGGCGAACACCGCGCGCGGGGCGGGGCCCGCGTGCAGCAGCCAGGTGGACACCGCCTGGGCGACCGATGCCGTACGGACCGGCAGCCGGCCCGCGTCCCCCACCGCGACCCGGGCCCCGAGCCGGCTACGGGCGTGCGCCAGCATGCCGGGGGACAGGTCGACGCCGTACACCCGGTGGCCGCGCGCTGTGAGGCCGTGTCTTGTGGGACTTGCCGGGCTTCCGACGCCCGGCACATGGGGTCTCCCCAGGCCCGCCAGGGCCGAGGGGAAGCCTCGCCGCGTTGTCGTCGGTCGCCGACGCTCCGCGTCGTCTCCCTCCTCCGCCTTGGGATCCACGGCACCGAACGCCGCTCGCTGATCCGGCCTGCCCCACAAGACACGGCCCAGTTCGGCCGCCACGATCCCGGTGCCCACCCCGATGTCGAGGACCGGCTCGCCCGGGTCGAGCAGCGGGGCCAGCTGGCCGGCGAAGCCCGCCGCCCGGGCGGTGCCGCCGCGTGAGGCGTCGTACGTCGGCGCGATGGCGTCGAAGGCGGCGGTGCCGGCCCCGGCCCGAGCCCCCGCCCGGGCCCGCGCCCCGTTCACGCGCGCCCGCCCGTACCGGCACCTGCAGAGACCGTCGGCACCGGTGTGAAGCTGACCGGCAGCGTCGCCATCCCGCGCAGGATGCCCTCGCGCCGGGTCAGGTCCTCGTCCGGGTCGGTCAGCCGCAGATCGGGGAAGCGGCGCAGCAGCGTCCCGAGCGCGATCCGGGCCTCGGCGCGGGCCAGCGGCGCACCCAGACAGAAGTGCATGCCATGGCCGAAAGCGAGCTGTTGCGGCATCTCCCGGCGGGCCACGTCGAGGATGTCGGGGCGGTCGAAACGGGCCGGGTCGCGGTTGGCCGCGGCGAGACCGATGATGATCATCTCGCCGGCCGGGATGGTGACCCCGCCGATCTCGTACGCGTCCACGGTGAAGCGCGCGACCCCGCGGCTCACCGGTCCCTCGTAGCGCAGCAGTTCCTCGATCGCCCCGGGCAGCAGGCCCTGGTCGTCGCGCAGAGCCGCGAACTGGCCGGGATGGCGAAGCAGCGCGTGCACCCCGTTGGCGATCAGACTCGCCGTGGTCTCGTGCCCGGCGAGCGTCAACAGGATGGCCATGGCGGTCAGTTCGCGGTCACTGATCCGTGCCTCGGCCTGCGCCGCGCACAGCGCGCTCAGCAGGTCGTCCCGCGGCTCCCTGCGCCGGGCGGCGATCAACGGCTCGTAGAACTCGGTGAGCTCGGCCCGCGCCCGGGCCCCCTTCGCGAGCCGCTCGGGCGTGTTCGGCGGCATGATCAGACCGACCGCGAGCCGCGCGAAGTCCGGCTGCCCCTCGGCCGGGATGCCGATCAGCTCGCTGAGCACCGCCATCGGCAGCGGCAGCGCGAACTCCGCCACCAGATCGGCCGATCCGCGCCCGGCGAAGGCGTCGAGGAACGCGTCGGTGTGCTCCTGGATCCGCGGCGCCATCGCCTCGACCCGGCGCGCCGTGAACGCCCGCGACACCAGATTGCGCAACCGAGTGTGATCCGTGCCGTCGGCGACCAGCATGCTGGCCATCAGGACATTGGTGCGCTCCTGGTGGGCCATCTCCTCTTCGAGCCCGTTCACTCCGGCCGGGCTGCTGCTCAGCCGCGGATCCGTGAGCGCCGCCACCGCCTCGTCGTACCCCGTCACCATCCAGACCTCAAGGGTCGGATTCAGCCGTACCCGCTGCACCACCCCGTGCTCGCGGATCCGCTCGAACAACGGGTACGGATCCGGCTGTTGGGCCACGTTCAACGGTACGTCGTGCACGATGGTCCGGCTCTGATCCGACATCCGCCACTCCCCGAGAGCGTGAGAAAGATCTGCGGCAAGTAGTCATACCAGCCACGGAAGTTGCGTGGTAGCGTCACCGACGATCAGCACGGAGAATTGCCCGCGGAACCGGGACGCCCACCGGCGAAACGTTTGTTCCGCACAGCTCAACCGACAGCATTTACGGCCCGACCAGGGCCCACTGCGGAGGGGAGGCATATTCGTGGCACCCGTCGAGCACCCGGCGGCAACCGATCCGATCCTGCGGCTCGCCCGTCCCGAACTGCTCCGGAACCCCTACCCGGCCTACGCCGCACTGCGCGAGAACACCCCCGTGTTCTGGCACGAGCTCCTCGGCTCCTGGGTCCTCACCCGGCACGCCGACTGCCTCGCCGTCCTCACCGACAGCACTCGCTTCGCCTCCGACTGGCGCCGCGCCGGCGAGGACATCCCCGCGCCCCTGCTCAGCGTCCAGACCCTCGACCCGCCCGAGCACACCGCCATCCGGCACCTCCTGCTCGACGGCTTCCGCGCCCAGGACCGGCACGCCCTCCACGAAGACCTCGACCGGCAGGTCAAACAGCTCCTCGCCGAGCTCGCCGAACGCCCCTCCTTCGACTTCGTCGGCGAACTCGCCGAACCCCTCGCGCTGCGCTTCGTGACCGCCTTCCTCGGCGTGCCCGCCCCGGACCTCGACTGGTTCGTGCCCATGTCCCGCACCGTCGTCGACGGCATGGACGCCGGGCTGTGGCCCGAGAAACACGAACCCGCCGTCGCCGCGCGCGCCGAACTCGCCGCGTACGCCGGCGGCTGGCTCGCCGACCCGCCCGCCGACGGCCTCATCGCGTACGTCGCCGCGCACGCCGACACCAGCGGCGTCGACCCGGCCGTGCTCCGCAACAGCCTGCGCGCCGTCCTGCACGCCGGCTACGAATCCGCCTCCCGGCTCCTCGGCAACGCCGCCGCGGCCCTGCTCACCACCCCCGGCGCCCTCGCCGCCCTCCGCGCGGCCGGCCCCGGCCCCGGCATCGGCACCGCCGTCGACGAACTCGTCCGCTTCGACGCCCCCGTCCAGGCCGACGCCCGCGTCTGCGTCGCCGACACCGAACTCGGCGGCGTCCCCGTCAAGGCGGGCGACCCGGTCACCCTGCTCCTCGGCGCGGCCAACCACGACCCGCTGCGCTTCGCCCACCCCACCGAGCTGCGACTCGACCGCGCGCCCAACCCGCACCTCGGGTTCGGCCGCGGGGCCCACGCCTGCCTGGGCGCGTCCATGGCGATCCGGCTCGCCGGATCGGTCCTCACGACCCTCGCCACGGACCACCCCGGCGCACGGGCGGTCGCGGAACCCCACCACCGGCGCAACCTCACCCTGCGCGGCCTCGACCGCTTCGAGGTGACGCTGCGCCCCGTCACGGGGGAGGAGGTCACGTCATGAAGTACTGGCACTGAACGGCGCCCGCGCCGAAGTGAATGCCCGCACGCCCTTCACCGCAGCAGGAGGAGGTACGGACATGAAGTACTGGCACTGACGAACCCCAGCGCCGCGGGGCCGGCCACCCGACCGGCCCCGCCTCGCGCCCCCCAGGGGGCAGACGGTGCTCCTTTCCGAGCGTGGTCACGGGCCGCCCCCGCTACCCCGGCAGCAGCCGGACCCGACCCGTCGGCAGCTTCGCCCACCAGTGCCCGTACCGCCGCCCGTACAGCTCCGGGTCGCGTCCGGCGAGCAGCGCGCACAGGGAGCGGGCCTCCTCGGCCAGCTCGTCCCAGACCGGCTCCGGCAGCTCGGCGAAGGCCGTCGCCTCGATCCCGCCGTCGGCCGGCCGCCAGACCCCCGCCACCCGCCCGTCGACGAGCAGCGTCGGCAGCACGTCGCCGTTGACCCGGATCACCGTCCGCCGCAGCTCCGGCGGCACCACCCGGCTGCGGTCGGCGTACGCCAGGAGCACGCTGTCCCACATCCCGAGCAGCCGCGCGGGCGCGGGCGTCGCCCCGTCCGGCCGCTCCGCCCCCACCAGGTCGAACAGCTCCTCCCCGGCCGGTCCTTCGAGCCTCTCCACCTCACCGTCGAGCGCGCGGAGCGCCTGCCGCACCGGCCCCCGGCGCAGCATGCCGAACTGTGCCAGGTCCGCCACCGACGCCGGGCCGAAGCCCTCCAGATACCGCACCACGAGCCGTCGCAGCGCCTCGGGCGCGCCCTCCGGGCCCTCCGGCAGCGGACCGCTCCCGGCCGCCACGTACGAGGGCCGGTCACTGAACGACCAGGGGCCGCCGGTCGGATGATGGTGCAGCGGCGCATACCCCTTCAGCCCCCACCAGGCCCCGTCCCGCGCCTCCGCCCCGACCCGCTCCTCCAGCCAGGCCCGCAGCTCCGCGGTGCCGCGCGGCACCGCCGTGAAGTCGAGGAGCCCCGGCACCAGAGCCAGTACCTCCGCGGGCGGCAGCCCCGTCCGGCTGCCGAGCTTGGACGCGTACAACGTCGGCTGGAGCGCCTCCCGGAAGACCGGGTAGTCCTCGGCGTGCACCGCGTGCAGCGTGATCCGCATCAGCGTCGCCTTCACGACCGTGCGGTCCGTGAACGCCGCGTCGAGCCCGGCCGGGTCGAAACCCGCGAGCCGGTTCCACAGCGCCACGTACGGCGACCCGGGCTGCTGCGCCTGGAGGGCCACCACCCGCCGCACCCCTTCTGCGACGTCCAGCGAGGCGCGCTCCAGGAGCAGTTGGCGGTGGAGCGTGGCCCGGTTGAGTTCCCGCGCGGTGATCTTCACGACGCCCATTCTCCCCGGCCGGGGCCCGTCCGGGGCCCGGCCGGATGAAAGGGTGGTGATGTCGGCACAGGCACGAACGGGGGTACGGAATGGAGCTCGACGAGTTCGTCAAAGAGGAGCTGGCCCGGTACGACTGGGCGGCGTTGCGCTGCGGCTGCGGCGACACCGCCGAACACCTGCCGCTGCTCTTCGAGGCGATCCTCACCGCCGAGACGCCGGCGGAACTGCGGGGGTACTCTCTCAACGGACACGTCGAGTGGAACGGCGATCTCTTCGCCTGCACGCCGGCGGCCGTCGGCGTCCTCGTCGCCGCACTCTCCGGCGACCACTCGGCACTCGCCCGCGACGAGTTCCTCGACACGCTCTGGACCATCGCCACCGTCGAGTTCGTCCCCGCGGAGCCGGCCGGGATCGAGGACCAGATCCGCGAAGCCGTCACCGAAGGCTTCTGGCCGCTGGTACGGATCGGGCTCGTCGGACGCGCACCGTACGCCGAGACGGTCCTGGAGATCTTCCGGTGCCTCGACATCGACGGCGAGCGCGCCGCGCACTACAGCCGGCTGCTCGAAGCGCGCGTCGCCGCGCGTGGGCGTCGCTGGAAGTCCCGTACCTGACATGGCCGACGCGCCGCGCCCGTCCAACCCTTCGGAAGCCCGTCTCACCAGCTCATACGCTCGCTCCGCGCGTCGTACCGGCGCGCGACGGCACCACACCGCACCGCACCGCATACCCAGGGGGAACACCACGATGCCCAAGGTTCTCGTCGCCGCCACACCCGCCGCCGGCCACCATGCCCCGCTGCTCCGCATCGCGGGCCATCTCGCCGCCTCCGGCCACGAGGTCGTCTTCCTCGGCGGTGCCCGCTTCGCCGCCGAAGTCCGGGTGGCCGGACCCGAGTTCCGTGCGCTGCCCCCCGAAGCGGACTTCGACGACCGGGACTTCACCGCGCGCTTCCCCGAGCGCGCGCAGGTCCCGGCCGGTCCGGCGCAGACCATGTGGGACGTCATGCATGTCTTCGGCGACCCGACGCCCCATCAGCACCGCGCCCTGAAGGAGATCCTGGCCGGGTTCCCGGCCACCGCCGTCCTCTACGACAACCTCTTCTTCGGCGGTGCCGCACTCTCCCTCGGCGCCGCGCCGGACGCCCGCCCCACCACGTACAGCGTCGGCATCTCGCCGCTCGGCGTGGAGAGCCGGGACACCGCGCCGCATGTGCTCGGGCTGCTGCCGCCCGTGGACGACGCCCAGCGGGCCGAGTACGCGCAGATCGCCGCCCGCATGGCCGAGCACCGCGCGCCCCTCACCGCCCATCTGCGGGCCTGCTTCACCGCGGCGGGCGCCACTCTGCCCGAGGGGCCGCTGGGCCGGACGCTCACCGACTCGGCCGACGTCTTCCTCCAGCTGACCGTGCCGGGCTTCGAGTATCCGCGCAGCGACCAACCGGCCGGCGTCCGGTTCGTCGGCGCGATCCCGATCCCCGCTGCCGACGGGCAGGCGCGGCCCGCCTGGTGGCCGGAGCTCGAACGGGCCCGCGCGGCCGGGAAGCGGATCGTCGTCACCACCCAGGGCACCCTCGCCAACGCCGAGTTGGCGCGGCTCGTCGTGCCCACCGTGCGTGCTCTCGCCGACCGCGAGGACGTGCTGGTCGTGGCCGCCACCGGACGTCCGGACGCCGCCGAGCAGTTCGCCGCGGCCCTCGCCCCCGCGCCCGTCCCCGGCAACGCGATCGTCGCCGGCTTCGTGCCCTTCGCCGAACTCCTCCCGCTTGCCGACGTGTTGGTGACCAACGGCGGTTACGGCGGCACGCAGGCGGCCCTCGCCCACGGCGTGCCGGTCGTCGTGGCCGGCGACAGCGAGGACAAGCCCGAGGTCGCCGCCCGCGTCGAATGGACCGGCACCGGAGTCAACCTGCGCACCGCCGACCCCAGCGACGCCGCCCTGCGCACGGCCGTCGACACGGTCCTCGACACCTCGGCCCACCGGGAGCGGGCCGCCGCCCTCGCCAAGGAGTACGCGGCCCACGACGCCCTCGCCCGCATCGAGGAACTGGTCGGCGGCACCGGGACGCACTGACTCACCTGCACTGACCCACCCGCATTGACCTGGACGGACCATGCGCTTCCGGCCAAGGTGCCCGGGGGAGTTGGCCGAGAACCTACGGTCCACCCCCGGGCGGCTTGCTCCGGCCCCGCCGCACCGGACAGGATCAGCCGGAACACCATGTCGAACGGGGGAGCAATGAAGCCTCGCCTGGTCTTCGTCCACGGCATCGGCGCTCCCCGCGACGCCGCCGCCGAGCTGGACGAATGGCTGCGCGCGGTCGCCGCCGGCGCCCGCGCCGCGGGCCACTCCGCGCAGGTCTCGGCCCTCACCCGGGGCTGGGCGGCGGACGCCCGCTTCGCCCACTACGGCGACCTGTTCCGTACCGCCGGAGCCCAGGGCACCGGCGCGGCCCGGACCACCCCCACCCCCGCGCCCGCGCTTGCCCCCACCCCCGCGCGCCCGGACGCGTCCCAGAGCGAGGGCCAGGACGACACGCTCCTCGCCGCCCTGCTCCTCGAAGCCGTCGACGCCCGCCTCGCCGACCCGGCGTCGCTCACCCCCGCCGAGGCCGGCGCCCTGCGCGCCGCCCGCACCCGGCTCGCCCCGCCCGCCGGGGCCCAGGGCGCGGGCGCGCCCGCCCGGCACGTCGTCAACGCCGTCACCAGCCTGCTCGCCGTCCCGGGACTCCGCGCCGTCGGCGGCTGGGTCAGCGCCCGGGTCACCGCGGGCATCCTCGGCCAGGTCGCCCGCTACCTCAACCGCGCCGAGTCCGACGGCACCAGCACCCTCGACCAGCGCATCCGCGCCCGTGTCGCCGACTGCCTCGATCCGCACGGCCCCAACATCGTCGTCGCCCACTCGCTCGGCACCGTCGTCGCCCTGGAGACCCTGCACGAACAGGCCCTGCGCGAACACCCCGTCGACGTACCGCTGTTCGTCACTCTCGGCTCACCCCTCGGCATCCGCACCGCCGTCGGCCCACGGGTCCGCCCGCACCTCGGCACCCCCGAAAACGTCGGCCGCTGGCTCAACTTCTGGGACCGCGACGACCTCGTCGCCGCCCGGCCGCGCCTGGAGGACGTGGTCAAGCCGAACGCCGCCGGCACCGCCCCCGTCAGCCACCGCGTCGACTCCGACGGCGCCTGGGTGCACCCGGCCGCCAAGTACCTGGCGCAGCCCGCCGTCGCCGGGCCCCTCGTCGAAGCGCTCACCACCCTCGCGGAGCGATGAGCGGACCGCGCCATGTGCTGGTGATCGGGGCCCAGTGCCCCGGCCTGGGCCTCCTCGACGAGCTCGACACGGCCGCCCGCTCCCTCCACCGGACCCTCACCACCCCGTGGGCGGGTGCCTGCGCCCAGGACCCGGAGCTCGGCCGGACGCTCCTCCACGGCCCCGGACTCACCCGCGAGAGGGTCGAGAAGGAGGTACGACGGGCCGGGCACGCCGCGGCCGACGCGGGCGCCGTCCTGGTGCTCGCCTTCCTCGGCCACGGCATGGCCGCCGGCACCCAACTCCACTACATGGCCGAGGACTCGCGCCCCGAGGACCCGCTCAGCGCGGTCGACCTCGGCTCGCTGCTCGGCGCCCTCCTCGACACCACCGGCCTCGACGGGCTCGTCGCCCTCGTCGACACCTGCCACGCCGGCAACGCCCTGCCCGATCTGCCCTCCCTCGCGAACGGCATCCGGCGCGGCGACACCCGGCTCTCCCTCCTCATGGCCGCGGGTGCCGACGAGGAGGCGTACGCGCTGCGCTTCTCCACCACCGTCGTCAAGGTGCTGGAGGCCGGGGTCTCCGACGCCGGGGAGACCCTGACCGGCGCGGTCGTCGCCCAGGCCGTCCGCCGGGACGGCGGCGCCCTCGGCCAGAACGTCCACTGGGCCGACTACGACGGTGCCGCCTTCGCCACCGCCCCGCTGTGGCTCGCCCGCAACGCCCGGCACGCGATGCGCGGGGCCTCCATGCTCGGCTCCCTCGGACGCTCCGAACTCGCCCGCGCGCTCGGCCCGTTGACGCCTGAGGGCAGCGACGGTACGGGGGCGGGCCGCCGCGCGGTGCCGGGCGCGGAGCGTACGGCCCGGGCTCCCGGCCCGGTGCCGCCCGGGTCCGCCCTGCCGGGGGCCCAGGGCGGCGGCGCTCCCGGATCCGGCGAGCCCGGCCCCGTCGGGCCAGGCCCCGGCCCGTACCCCTTCCCCTCCCTCTCCCTCGCTGACACCGTCGCCCACCCTCGCGATCTGGAGGCCCTGCGGGCCCGGCTTCCGGAGCTCGCCGGCGCCGAACGCCGCTGGGCGGCGGGCGTCCTCGACGCCCTGCGGGACGCCGTCCGCACCCTCGCGCTCCTGGAGGCCTGGCCCGGCGCCGACCTCACCACCGCGCTCCTGCGCCGTACCCTCGCCGCCGTCGCGACCGGCACCGGGAGCGTCGCCGGGGCGGCCGGGTACGGGGCCGGGGCGGGCTTCGGGGCCGGGTTCGGCCCCGCGTCGGCCGATCCGCTGCCCGACTCCACCGGCACCGACCTCCTCCGTGACGCCGTCGAACACCTGCTCCTCCGCGCCCCGCGCGCCGGCCGGAGCCGTACCGCACCCCTCGCCGCCTTCGTCGCCCGGCTCGCCCGGGACACCGACGTCGACCCGCAGAATCCCGTTTTGCGCGCCTGGGCCAAGGACACCGGCGCCGTCATCGACCTCAACGACGCCTTCGCCGGGCTCGCCCGGCACACCACCGAGCTGCGGCTCCGGCTGGTCGTCAGCCTCCACTCCGCGATCGGCGACGAATGGCCCGAGACCCTGGAGGCCTGGCTCCTCGACGGCGGCACCGTCCGCCACCGCGAGGAGTTCCCCTGCCCCGCCCAGGACCGTACGGGCACCGAACGCACCCTCCTCGGCGTACTGCGCTGGGCCGGCCGGCTCGCCCGGGCGCTCGACGCACCACTGCGCCGGGTGGAGATCGCCGCCCCCGCCCCGCTGCTCGCGACCTGGCGGCCAGAGGAGGCCGACATCGGCCGGCGCCTCGGCACGCTCTACGACGTGGTCCTGCGCTGGAGCGACCGGATCCAGCCACCCGACCACCTCTTCTGGATCAACGACCACGCCCGCGGCATCCTCAAGACCCTCGAAGAGAGCCCCGACGGCAGCCGCGTCGACTGGCTCGGCGAGGGCGACACCCGCCGCGCCCCCGAGCTGCGCGCCCGTCTCATGGACGCGCCGCCCACCCGCGCCCTCGCCCTCGCCCACCGCCCCGCCCAGCTCACCGGCCTGATGGAGACCCTGCTCGCCTCCTCGCCCATCGTGATGTGGCCGGACCAGGACCCCGAGGCCCCACCGGCACCCGCCGCCGTACGCCGCTCCGTCGACGCCCACTGGCACCAGCTGCCCGGCGCCTTCTGCCACGCCTACCGCGAGAGGTGGAGCGCACGCCCGGCGGGCGGCGGACAGCCGCCCGCGCCCGACGGCCCCGGCGCCCTGCACCACCTGGCCGGACTGCGCACCGTGTGGGACGGCACCGAGTGGCTCGACTTCTGCACGTGGTTCGAGCAGTACGAGCGGTACGAGCGGTACGAGCAATTCGCCTACGAGGATCAGGACGTGGGGCCGGGGGTGGCTCCACCGGGGCCGCGCCGCCCGACGGACCGGGAGGAACACGCATGACCTGGCAGCCCTTCTACGCGGGCCACGGCACCCCGCCCGCGCGCGCCGAGGACCGGGTCGCCCTGCCGCCCGCCCCGCCCTGGCGCGAGTTCCCGCGCCGCTCGATGCACCGGCAGTTCGTGCCGCCGGCCGGCCTCGTCGAGGCCGTCAACGCCGCGCTCGCGCTGCGCCGCCCGCTGCTCGTCACCGGACCCGCCGGCTCCGGCAAGTCCACGGTGATCGAACAGGTCGCCGCCGAACTCGACCTCGGCACCGTGCTGCGCTGGCACATCACCTCCCGCAGCAGCCTCGCCGACGCCCTCTACCGCTACGACGCCCTCGGCCGCATCCACGCCCAGCGCCTCCAGGGCCCGGACGGGACGGCCGCGGGCGGCACGACCCCGGGCGACGGCTCGCGCGGGGACGGCTCGCAGGGCGACGAGATCGCGCCCTTCCTGCGCATGGGCCCGCTCGGCACCGCCCTGCTGCCCACCGACCGGCCCCGCGCGCTGCTCATCGACGAGATCGACAAGAGCGACCTCGACCTGCCCAGCGACCTCCTCGACGTCCTGGAGCGCGGCGAGTTCGAGATCCCCGAACTCGCCCGCTACGGCACCGACGTCGTCGCCGTACGCGAATGGCAGGGCGACGCGCACCACGACGTACGGCGCGGGCGGGTGCAGTGCACCGAGTTCCCGTTCATCGTCATGACCAGCAACGGCGAACGCGACTTCCCCGCCGCCTTCCTGCGCCGCTGCGTCCGCTACACCATGCCGCTGCCCACCCCCGAGACCCTGCTGCGCATCGTCGAGGCCCACATGGGCACGGAGCGGGCCGGCACGCCCGAGGCCGGCCGGCTCGTCAGCGCCTTCCTCGAACGGCTCGGCGCGGGCGAGAGCCTCGCCGTCGACCAGCTCCTCAACGCCGTCCACCTCCTCGCCGGCATCGACGCCCCCGACGAGGCGCGCCGCCAGGCCGTCGAGGACCTCATCCTGCGCGAGCTCTCGCATGCCTGATCCGCTGCCCCGGCTGCTCTCCGCCCTGCGCACCGCCGTCCCCGAACTGGACGGCACGGCGCTGGCGGAGGCGCTGTGGCTGGCCGCGCACATGGGCGCGGCCGAGGGCGCCGCACCCGCACCCGCTCCCGTGTCCCCGGCCTCCGACGGGGAGCCGGACCCGGCCGCGCGGCGGCGCCCCGTACCACCCGCGGACCGTCCCGACGACGTACCCGACCGGCCCGGCGGCACCACCCCGCCACCCCGTACCGCCCCGGACGACGCACCGTCCGGCGGGACCTCCGCCCGCCCCCTGCACGAACGGCTCCCCGGCAGCGCCACCCCCGTCCACGGCCGGGCCGTCGCCGCACCCCACGCCGGCGGACTGCCGCGCGCCCTGGAACTCACCCGTGCCCTGCGCCCCTGGAAACGGCGCTGGCCCGAAGGCCGCGGCAGCGCCCTCGACATCGACGCCACCGTCGACGGCTACGCCCGCAGCGGCGAACTCATCCCCGTCCTCAGGGCCGAGCCCGAGCGCTGGTTCGACCTCGTCCTCGTCGTCGACCGCTCGCCCGGCATGCGGGTGTGGGCCGAGACCGTCACCGAGTTCACCGCCGTCCTCGACCGCCTCGGCGCCTTCCGTACCCTCCAGGTCACCGACCTCACCTTCGACGCCCAGGGAGAGCCCCGCGCCCTCGGTCCGCTGCGCGCGGCCGACGGCCGGCGGCTGGTCGTGGTCGTCTCCGACTGCATGGCCGAGTCCTGGCGCCGCCCGGAGATCTGGCACCTGATCCGAGACTGGGCCGGCGCCCAGCCCACCGCGCTGCTCAACCCGCTGCCCACCAAACTGTGGCGGCGCGGCGGCCTCAACCTGCCCACCACCCGCTTCATCCCGGCCGCCCCCGGCAGCCCGCGCAGCCGCGTCCCCGTCGAACCGCCCGCCCTCCTCGCCCCCGGGCGCGGTGACGAGGACGAGCACGGCGAGTGGCTGCCCGTGCCCGTCCTCTCCCTCACCCCGCACTCCCTCGGCCGCTGGTCGCAGACCCTCATGCGCGGCGACCCGGAGGGCTGCACCGCCGTCCTCGTCCCGCCGACCGGCCGCCCCTCGACCGGTTACGGCGGGCCCGCCCGACCCCCGGCGACCCCGCTCCCGCCCGCCGAACTCACCCGCCGCTTCCTCCGCACCGCCTCCCCGCGCGCCGCCCGCCTCGCCGTCCTCTGCGCCCCCTTCGACCGGCTCAGCCTGCGCCTGCTGCACCTGGTACGGGCGACGCTCGTCCCGGACGCGGCGCTCGCGGACGTGGCCGAGGTCGTCACCAGCGGCGTCTTCGCCGTCACGGACGAGGGCGGCGCCGTCGAACTCGCCCTCCCGCCCGAGGCCCAGGAGGTCCTTGGGGAACACCTCCCGGCCCACGAGGTCTGGGCCCTCCACCAGGCCCTCGACGCCCATCTCGCGAACCGGGGGACGGGGCGTACGGGCCTGCCGTCGGTGGCCCAGGGCGGCGAGGGCGCTCAGTCGCTGGCCGCGGAACGGGCGGCGTTCGCGCGGGCGTCGCGGCGGACGCTGGAGCTGCTGGGGTTGGCGGAGCCGGAGCGGGGTGCCGACCCTGCGCCTGTCGTGGACCTGCCGCCGGTTCCGGTGCCGTACGTGGGTCACGACAGGCTCGCGAAGCGGCTGGCCCGCGACGTGTTCGCCGACGGCCGGCGCCCGGTCCTGTGGATCACCGCGGCGTGGGCCGTCCCCGGCGCCGGACGGACCGCCCTGGCCCTCGCCGTGGCCCACCGCGCGGCCGCCGACTTCCCCGACGGGGTGCACTTCGTGCCGCTCCGGGCCTCCGGCCGGCGCCCCGTGGACCCGATGGTGGCGCTGCTCGGACTGCTCGCCGACATGGGCGGTGACGCGGGGGAGGGTTCCTTCAAGACGGTCAAGGAATGCGTGGACGCCGTCCTCGCCCGGTTGCGGGGGAGGCGTGTCCTCCTGGTCCTGGACGACGTGGGCGACGATCACTTCGTCGGCATGCTCGCGGCCGAACTGCCGGAGGACTGTGCGGTCGTGGTGACGGGCCGACGGCTGCCATCGGCCGGCTGGTCCGACCACCTCGTGGTCGAGCTGCCGCCCCTGGCGGGCGAGGACGTGAGCCGCCTGCTGGCGATGCGGTCGGCGGTGGAGGGTCACTGGTGGCCGCTCAGTATGCGCGTGCTGAGGGCGGCGCTCGACTCCTCCGACAGCAACGTAGCCCTGCGCGCCCGTCATCTGGTCGTCAACGCAATGGGCGAGGGCGACGCGGTCGATCCTGAGACCGCCGTCCGCAGCGTGCTCGACGATTCGGTCAGCAGCCGCGTCCTCGTGCGCCTCGCGGAGATCACGGCCGACGAGTTCACCGCGGAGGAGGCCGCCGCCGTCCTGGACATCGGTCCCGACCGCATCACCCGGCACCTCGACGACCTCGTGGCCGAGCGACTGCTCGAACCCGCCCGGCGGGGGCGCTACGCCTTCCCCTCCGTCGTGTACGAGGAGATCGCCCGGCAACCGGGATACGACGAGCGGCGCGAGCTGTCCCGGGCGCGCATCCGTGAGTTCCACCGCCGGGCCGCCGCCGGGCTCTACCGCGAACACCACCCTGACAGCATGCTCCCGGAACTCCTCGGCATCGAGCCCCTGCCCGCGCCACACCCCGAGGTGTGGGTGCCCAACGCCCTCGCGTTCCCGTCGGTGGACCCCGACACGCTGCTCCTGCTCCAGGACGTGGGCTCCACGCCCGTGTACCGCGTCCGTTTCTCCTCTGCCGCCCGACGGCATCTCGATGACTATCCAGGACCGGCCACCGCCCGCGCGGTGCTCGCCCTGGCGAGCTCCCTGTACCGGGTCGGACTGTACGAGGCCGCGCGCGACACGCTGGGCGAGGTGAGCTCCACGGTTCTGGAGGCCGACAGCGCGACCTACGGGCACACCCTGCTCCTCCTCGCCCGACTGGCCCTCACCGCCGGACCGCTCCGCGTCGAATTCGCGGCCGCCCGCGCCAGAGAGGCCCTGGCCCGGTTCGAGGACACCACCTGCTCGGAGCTCACCGACACGCTCCACTGCCTCGAAGAGGCTCTGAACGTGACCCCTGAGATTCACGAACTCCTTGAGGTTCAGGGAAAGTTGGCCGCCGCCTTCCATGGCGTGGGGCGCCGTCCAGAGGAGGCGCGGATCCTGGTCCGGATGGCAGACACGCTGCTGTCCCTCGGACGTCCCGTCGAAATGGAGGCGGTGGTCGGCCGGGCGCTGGCTCTGCTCGACGGCACCGACGACGCGGCCACCCGCGAGGCGGCCCTGCGGTTGCGCGGCGAGGCCCGCGCCTACGACCGGTTCGTGATCGTGGTCCGCGCCGACCTCCCCGTCCGCGCGCTCGCACCCCTCGCCGGCGCGTTGCTCCGCGACCTCGCCTCGCTCGGCGTGCGCGAACCGCAGGCCCAGACTCTGGACGACGGCCTCGTCCTGTTCGCCGACGCCGTCACCCCCCTCGCCCGGCTCGTCCCCGCCCTCGTCGAGCGCGTGCAGCTCCGGCTCGACCGTGCGGCCGTCAGCCTCGCGGTCCACAAGGGGCCGGTGCTCCTCGCACCGGAGAGGGACCTGGCTGTCGAGTACACGAGGACGATGCTGCGTTCGACCGCGTTCGACCGGGCCCGGGCCGACTACCCGGACGACGCGCTGCTGTGTGTGTCCCCGGAGGCGTACACCGTGCTCTCCGAGGAGGAGGCGGACGGGCACGGCACGCTGGCGGAGGCCTACAGCCCGGAAGAGGTGCGCAGCGCCGCGGGCGACGTGGTCTGCGTGATCCTCCTGCCGCGCGTGGACCTGTCCGCGTACGACACCCAACTCATGGATCTCGCACGGGTGTTCAACGAGCTCGACCCGGACGGCCTGATCCTTTCCCGGATCGTCCGGGACGCCCTGGACACCGCGCTCGGTCCGCGGACCACCGGCCGCTTCGACCCGGAACAGTTGTCGGAAGCCGAACGCGAGTATGTGGCGGCGGAGTTGGCGCGAGCTCTTGGCCGCAACGCGTTCCCGTTCCGCTCCGGCCGGCCCGCCACGCTGGTCTGGGAGTGGCCCCAGAGGCGTCCCGTACCGGTCCGTACCCGCGTGGTGCTGCACGCACCGCGCGGTGCCGAGCCGCTACCGGACCCGGGTGAGGACGGCACGACGTACCTCGTCGTGTACGTGGAGGACGCCCGCGTCCGCTGGTCCGCCGGGCTCGTCCGGGCCCGCGACGGGCGCCTGACCCCGAGCGCCACCCTCTGGCTGCACCGCAACGCGCCTTTCCCCGAGAACGTCCTGCTCACCCTGGACGGGCGGACCCGCGAGGCCGTCCTCGCCCGGCCCGACGACGTCGCCCGGGTCGCCGAGCTCTTCCGTCAGGTGCGCCACCGCATCGTGCACGCCGCATCGCTCAGCCTGCTCGTCGCCGACCAGGACCGGGACCGCGACCGGGACAGAGGTGCCACCCTGGAACGGGTCGTGCGCCTCGCGGGCCGCACGTTGCGTGACGAGGGCGTGCTGCTCCTGGCCGGCAACCCCCGGGGTCGCGCCATGGCCGAGGCGCTGCGGATCCCCGTACCGCCGCCCGGCAGCTATCTCAGCACGCCCCTCACGCGCCAGCTGCCCAGCCACGTCGGCCGTCCCGGGGTCGTCGTCGACGGCACGTCATGGGTCGTCGCCCAGGCCGGGGATGCCCTCGCGTCTCTGCCGCCGGGCTTCCCGGGTCTGCGCCTGCGCTGACCGGGCCGGCAAAGCTCCACCAGAACCGCACACCCTCGACGCACGTCCTGTTCTACGGTGCAGTCAGGCGGCGGAGAGCAGGGAGGGACCGTGGAGCGGACCGGGGCCGCGCTCGCGGAGCGCATCGCGGAGCGCAGAAGGGGCGGCGACGACCCCCGCGCGCTCGTCGGCGAGATGCGCCGCTCGGTGCTGCTCGTACCCGTGGCCGACGGCGGGCTCTGGTCGGTGCGCGCGGGCGGTGTCCGGTGGATCTGCGGATTCACCGACGAGGCCGCGCTCGCCCGGTTCGCCCTCCACCACGGGCCCGGCGACCAGCCGATGGACTACGCGGCGCTGCTCGGCGCCCGCATCGTGGACGAGATCGTGCCCTCCCTGGGCGAGCCCGCCGGACTGGCCGTGGACATCGCGACCGAGGACGGATCGATGTTCTTCCCGCCGGTCACCGGCATCGTCCCGGACGAGGCGGCGGTGGACACCAGGGACACCACGGACGCGACAGGGGAGGAGCGTGGCGATGAGCGGCGGTGACGGAGCGGATCTCCACCTCGACAAGGCGTCGGTCGCGAAGTTCACCAAGGGCGTGGGCACGACCATCGACGAGCTCGGCGACCTGGGCGGCGCCACCGGCTCCGTCATGGGCAAGGGCTTCTCCGAGCTGTCGATGACCGGCATGGAGGCGGGACACCACGGACTCTCCGTCGACTTCGAGGACTTCTGCGAGCGCTGGGAGTGGGGCGTGCGCGCCCTGGTGCGCGACGCGAGCCAGCTCGCGAACCGCCTCGGTCTGGCCGCGGGCACCCAGTGGGAGCACGACCAGTACATCGCCGGCACGCTCAAGGTGGGCGCCAACTCGCTGATGGGCGGCAATCCGCACGCGAGCGAGGAGGAGATCGCCCGGCAGGGCTGGGGCGACATCTTCACCCCGGACTACCTGAACCCGGACTACAGCGCCGAGTCCTTCGAGAAGGCCGGCGACGAGATGGCGCAGACCTGGAAGGACACCGGGCGCACGGTGCTGACGGAAGGTCAGGGCGGACAGCGCTCGCGCATTCTCAACGAGCTGCTCGGCGTGGACGACAACGAGTGGAACCAGGCGCTCGACGACACCTTCGGCCCCTCGCCGGAGGAACGCGCGAAGCAGCAGGACCAGTAGCACGAGCGGGACGTCATTCGGGGTGATGGACGGTGGGCATCGGGGACTTCATCAGCGACATCACCCCGGACGTGGTCGAGGACGCGGTCGAGGACGGCGTCGAGTGGGTCGGCAACCGGGTCGAGGACGCGGGCGACTGGACGGCCGACCGCCTGGAGGACGTCGGCTGGGAGTCCGGCGCGGACTGGGTGCGCGAGCAGTCGCGTTCGGTCGCGAACCGGATGGGCGCCGAGGTCGACGAGATGGACCTCGGGCAGACCGAGGACAAGACCAAACTGATCTACGGCAGCGCCGAGAAGATCAACGCGACCGCGACCAGGCTCCGGGCCTTCCAGAAGGCCTTCGACGACACGGGCGGCGGCCTCAAGGGCCTGGACGCGGGGGAGCTGAAGGGTGCGACGGCCGACGCGCTGCGCACCGCCGTCGGCACCCAGCCGCCGAAGTGGTTCACCGCCTCCGACGCCTGCGAGAAGGCCGCTGGCGCGGTCGAGTCCTTCGCTGACACCGTGACCTGGGCACAGGGACAGGCCCAGACCGCGATCGACACGTGGAAGCAGGGCACCAAGGCGTCGGAGAACGCCGCCGACGCGCACAAGAAGAAGGTCGAGGACTACAACAACGCCGTCGAGCGGTTCAACAGCCGGCCCGCCGACAAGCAGGACCGGTCCACCCTCCCGCCCAGGCCCGGCGAGACCTTCGACGACCCGGGCAAGAAGCTGATGCAGGACGCCCAGGACATCCTCGCCGAGGCCCGCAAACAGCGGAACTCGGCGGCCGAGACCGCGCGTTCGGCGGTCCGGGCCGCGCGCGACATGGCGCCGGCGAAGCCCTCGTACGCGGAGCAGCTGCGCGACGGGTACGAGGAGATGCAGATCATGGGCGACCATGTCGGCGGCGGCATCATCAAGGGCACCGCGGGCATCGTGAACTTCGTCCGCTCGGTCAACCCGACGGACCCGTACAACCTGACCCATCCCGCCGAGTACGCGATGTCCCTGAACAACCTCGCCGCCGGTCTGGTCGTCGCCGCGAACGACCCGGTCGGCACCGGCACACAGATGGTCAAGGACTTCATGAAGGACCCGGCCGAAGGCTTCGGCCGGCTGATCCCCGACCTCGCCCTGACCGCCGCCACCGGAGGCGGCGGCGCGGCCGTGAAGGGCATCCGGCTCGCCGAGGACGCCGCCGACGCCGCCCGCCTGCGCAAGCTCGTCGACGACGCCCCCGACGGCACCCACAAGCGCCCGGACGGCGAGCGCTGCACCGACGGCACCGACCCGGTCGACCTCGCCACCGGCCGGATGTTCCTGCCCCAGACCGACGTCGAGATCCCCGGCATCCTGCCGCTGCTGTTCTCCCGCCGCGTCGAGTCGGGTACGGCGACCGGCCGGTTCCTCGGCTCCGCCTGGTCGTCCACGGTCGACGAACGCCTGGAGATCGACGCCGTCGGCGTCCTCCATGTCACCGCCGACGGCCTGCTCGTGCCGTATCCGCATCCCGTCCCCGGCGTCCCGACCCACCCCGGCCGGGGCCGGATCCGCCGCGTCCTCACCCGCGAGACCGACGGCGACTACACGCTCGCCGACCCCGACACCGGCCTCGTGCGCCGCTTCGCCGCCCCGGCGGGCGCCGAACCCGGCGGCGACGGCACCGCGTGGCTGGTCGGCCTGAGCGAGCGCAACGGCCACACCGTCACCGTCGACCGCGCCGACGACGGCCTGCCGCTGGCCCTCGCCCACTCCGCGGGCCACCGCCTGAACCTGACCACGGCAGACGGCCGGATCACCGCGCTCGCCCTCGCCGGTGCTGCCCCGGGCGGCACGGACCTGCCCCTCATGGCGTACGGCTACGAGGACGGCGAACTGACCACCGTCACCCGCCCGTCCGGCGCCGCCACCACCTTCCAGTACGACGAGCGCCACCGGGTCATCGCCTGGACCGACTCCAACGGGCACCGCTACGACTACGTCTACGACGACCGGGACCGCGTCGTCGCCGAGGGCGGCGCCGCCGGGCACGTCCAGCTCACCCTCGCCTACACCGAGCCCGACGCCGCCACCGGCCACCGCACCACGACCCTGACCACCGCCGGCGGCGCCGTCACCCGGCACCTCGTCGGCCCCGGCTGCCAGATCCTCGCCACCGTCGACGCCCTCGGACACACCACCCGCTACCGCCACGACCCCGACGGCAACGTCCTCTCCCACACCGATCCGCTGGGCGCCACCACCGCCTTCGGCTACGACGACGAGGGCCGGCTGGTCTCCGCGGTGCGCGCCGACGGGGCCGAACTGCGCTTCGTACGCGGCCCGTTCGGGCTGCCGGTCGAAGTCGTCGCCGCCGACGGGGCCCGGACGCGGTACGCGTACGACGAACGCGGCAACCGTACGGCCGTCACCGACCCCACCGGCAACACCACCCACTCCGCCTACGACGAGGCGGGCCGGCTCACCTCCGTGACCGATGCCCTCGGACGTACGACGCGCGTGGTCTGCGACGCCGCCGGCCGGGTCGTGGCCGTGACCGAACCGACCGGCGCGACCACCCGTACCGAACGGGACGACCTGGGGCGGCAGTTGCGTGTCACCGACCCCGCGGGCGGCGTCACCGAGCTGGAGTGGCACGCCGACGGACACCTCGCCCGGCGCACCGACCCCGGAGGCGCCACCTGGGCCTGGACCTACGACGGCGAGGGCAACTGCCTCACCGAGACCGACCCGTCGGGCGCGGTCACCCGCTACGAGTACGGCCCCATGGACCTCCCGGCCGCCACCACCCGCCCGGACGGCACCCGCCACACCTTCGAGCACGACCGCGAGATGCGGCTCACCCGGGTCACCAACCCCCAGGGCCTGACCTGGAGTTACATGTACGACGCGGTCGGCAACGTCCTGTCCGAGACCGACTTCGACGGCCGCACCCTCACCTACCGCACCGACGCCGCCGGCCGCCTCGCCGAGCGCGTCGACGCGCTCGGCGGCACCATCGCCTTCACCCGCGACCCGCTCGGACAGGTGCTGCGCAAGGACGTCGACGGCCGGGCGACCACGTACGCGTACGACCGGGCCGGACGCCTCCTCGAAGCGGCCGGCCCGGACACCGAACTGCGTTACCAGTACGACCGCGCCGGCCGGGTCAAGACGGAGATGGTCGACGGCAACCCCATCGTCTACGCCTACGACGCTCTCGGCCGCCGCATCCGCCGCACCACCCCGACCGGCCACGTCACCTCGTACGCCTTCGACGAGGACGGACTCCCACGGCGCCTCACCACCGGCGGCCGGTCGGTCGACTTCGCCCACGACGCCGACGGACGGGAACTGGCCCGGGTCTTCGACGGCGGCCTCACCCTCGCCTCCGCCTGGGACGAGCACGGCCGCCTCGCCGCCCAGCATGTCACCGCCGGCCCCCGCGCCGTCAACAGCCGCGCCTACGCCTACCGCGCCGACGGGCGCCTGGTGGGCATCACCGACGGCCTGTCGGGCTCGCGCCGCTTCGACCTCGACCCGCTCGGCCGCGTCACGGCCGTGCACGCCGCCGGCTGGACGGAGCGGTACGCGTACGACGAGTCCGGCAACCAGACGACCGCGGACTGGCCGGAATCGCACCCCGGCCACGAGGCGACCGGCCCGCGCGCCTACTCCGGCACCTCCGTCACCCGCGCCGGCGCCGTCCGCTTCGAGCACGACGCCCTCGGGCGCGTCACCCTGCGCCAGAAGACCCGCATCTCCCGCAAACCCGACACCTGGCGCTACACCTGGGACACCGAGAACCGCCTCACCGCCGTCACCACCCCCGACGGCACCCGCTGGCGCTACCGCTACGACCCGCTGGGCCGCCGCACGGCCAAGCAACGCCTCGCCGCCGACGGCGACACCGATACGGTCGTCGAGGAGGTGCGCTTCACCTGGGACGGCCTCACCCTCTGCGAGCAGACCACCCACCGGCCCGACACCCCCCACACCGTCGCGCTGACCTGGGACCACCGCGACGTCGTCCCGCTCGCCCAGACCGAACGCATCCTCACCGCCGACGAGCGGCAGGACGAGATCGACCGGCGCTTCTTCGCCATCGCCACCGACCTGGCGGGCACCCCCACCGAACTCGTCGACGAGACCGGTACCGTCGCCTGGCACACCCGCGGCACCCTGTGGGGCACCACCGCCTGGTCCCGCGACAGCAGCGCCTACACCCCGCTGCGCTTCCCCGGCCAGTACTACGACCCCGAGACCGGCCTCCACTACAACCTCTTCCGCCACTACGACCCCGAGACCGCCCGCTACACCTCCCCGGACCCCCTCGGCCTCGCCCCGGCCCCCAACCCCCTCGGCTACGTCGACAACCCGTACACGGGCTGCGACCCGCTGGGCCTGGCGCCCGAATGCAAGGACGCGAAGGCCAAGAAGCGGGCGGTCAAGGCCGCCGACGGCGTCATCGACCGGGCGGGCGACGGCAAGTTCCGCAAACACCCCGACTACCACGGCGACACCATGCACGGCTTCACCGACGAACGGGTCCTGGAGATCCTCAAGAAGCCGGACGCCGTGTACCAGTCGACGGGCGGCTCCGGAAACCTGATCTTCCGGCAGGGCGACGACGTCGTCGTCACCAAGGGTGTCGGCTCCGAGGCCGGCCAGGCCATCACGGCCTACGGACCCTCCGGCGTCCTCGGCGAGTCCGGCGCGACGGCGGTCGGCAACGGCGCCAAGGCCACCGACGCCGGCCGGCCCATCACCCACGAGGACATCGTGGAGGGCAGGATTCCCGGCAAGAACGGCAACATGCCCCCGGCGGTACAGATCAAATGACGAGGCCCCCCATGCACGCGACCCACGTGACCCTGAACGACGGCTGGACCGCGACGGTGACGGACACCCCGCTGTCCCGCACCCCCCGCTTGGCGGTCGACTCGGTGGACGTCGGCCCCTACACGAACCGGGAGGAACGCGAGCGGTTCTTCTCGGCCACGTTCGGCAGCATGCACTTCCTCTGGGACACCCCCGACATCCTCCGCTTCGACAAGGACAGCCGGGAACTGGTCGCGGTGGAGCTCCAGATCCCGTACACCTCGGCGTACGCGGAGACCACCACACGGCTCCCCGCCCTGCCCGAAGTCCGCCCCGGCGGACTGCGCGCGGACGAGGCCAAGGACTGCCACCTGGAGATGTGCACGACCCTGTGCCGCACCCCCGGAGACTCCGAGCTGATCTGCCTGCGGGACCTCGACGTCCTCGACGCACCGCTGGAGGCCCGGATCGGCATCGCCCCCGACCTCACGCTCCTCCTCCAGCACGGCACCGTCGTCGGCTGGACCCTCACCGACCCGGCCCGCCACCTGACCACCGGCTTCGCCGCCCCTGACCCGGCTCCGCCGGCCGCCGCCACCCGCCGCCTCCTCAGCGACTGCGTCGACCTGGTCACCCAGCCCCTCTTCGACGACATCACCGACGCCGAACCAGCCGCCCTCGCCCGCCTTCGGGCCGCCGACGAAGCCCTGCGCGCCCAGACGGAGGACCGGGCCCGGGCCGACGCCCTGCTTGAGCTGATCTCGAACACGGTGGAGGACTACGGGGACTGGCGGGACGAGGCGCAGTGACGGCGGTCACGAAGGCGGGCGGCGGCGGTGTCGGTCAGCCGCAGGTGCCGTCGTCGCGCCACACCGCCCAGGAGGCGGGGTCGTTCGGCACGGCGCCGGTGGAGTAGTAGGTGGAGGTGTACGTGTGGCCGGCGTACGAGACCACGTCACCCGGGACGTACGAGGTGGTCGAGCTCCACGCGGCCGGGCAGCTTCCGCCTCCGCCTCCGCCGCTGCCGGCGTCGGTGGTCACGGAGACGCTGTTGGAGGAACCTGACACGTTCCCGGCCGCGTCATGGGCCTTCACGGTGAAGCTGTACGCGGTGCTCGCAGACAGCCCGGACACGGTGGCGCTGGTCCCGGTGACGGTGGAGACCTTGGTGGTGCCGCGGTAGACGTCGTAGCCGGTCACGCCCACGTTGTCGGTCGAGGCGGTCCAGGCCAGCGAGACGCTGGAGGAGGTCTTGCCGGTCGAGTTCAGACCGGTGGGCGCCGACGGCGCCTGCGTGTCGCCCCCGCCACCACCGCCCCCACCTCCGGTGGAGACGAACTTCCAGGTGATGCCGGTGACGACGCCGAGATCGAGGTTCGCCAGCTTCTGGAAGGCGGTCTTGCTCAGGTCTATGTGCTCGGAGCTGCAGGACGGGCACTTGTCCTTGACGGGCACGGTGATGGTCTTTCCGTTGTACGTGACCTCGACGGAGATGCCCTTGCAGAGGTCGTCGTTGTTGGGGTTGGCGGCGGTCCACCA
The DNA here is from genome assembly GCF_040650755.1 of Streptomyces sp. NPDC048623. Lineage (NCBI taxonomy): Bacteria > Bacillati > Actinomycetota > Actinomycetes > Kitasatosporales > Streptomycetaceae > Streptomyces > Streptomyces sp. NPDC048623. The sequence goes on along the minus strand of NZ_JBEZHV010000003.1, from coordinate 257,672 downwards.
CTGGTACGAGACCGCGACCAGGTCCTCGGCGGCCGCGTTGATGGCGGTGCCGCACGCGCCGGTGCCGGCGTCGTCGTACCAGGTCATCTTGCCCGTACGGGATTCGCCGATGGGGATCGCGGCGAAGGCGGTCCCGATGCCGAACGCCGCGAGGATCACGGCTCCGAGCAAGGCGGTGGCCCACAGGACCGGGCGCTGGAGCGGGCGATGCATCTGTCCTCCTGAACGTGCTCTGAAAGTACGGGAGTTGGCAGACGCAGAAAACCGGGTGAAGCCGCCGTGGTCAACGAGACCTCTCGCCCGCCGGCGGGATTCCGTGGCCGCGGACCCGTGCCCGGCCGTCACCGACACCGCGCCGGGCGGGGCGTGTTCGCCCCGAGAACCCGACTGCGCGGAGCGGTGAAGGGGCAGATCAGACCGCCCCCTCCGGGGTGCCGCCCGGCGTGTGCTCGTCCGGGGGCGAATGGAATCCGAATGGAATCGCGGTACCCGAGTCCTCCGTCCGCGGGCGGCGACCTGCCCGACCGTCCGGTGTCGCCCGGGACCCCACGGGACGCCTCGGATCCCCGGCCCACCAGCGGAATTGGCGATGTCGCCGGGTGCCGCGGCCACCGCAACCGACCGGCAGCCGGAGCCCGGTGACGGGCGGAGCACCCGGCGGGCCCCGCGTGCCGGGGGCTTGACCGGAGAATTGGTCCAGGCCAGTGTGTGCGCACCCCCCACCAGGACCGGCCGATCGCGACGCCGCGGAGTGTGCGTGCCGGTCCTTCCTCCATCCCCCGACTTCCTCTGGAGGTGCGGTGCGTACTCGACATCGTGTGGTGGCGTCACTGGGCGCCACGCTGCTCGGTGCGGCGGCCCTGGTCGCCCTTCCCACCCCGGCGCAGGCCGCGAATCTGCTGACCAACCCCGGCTTCGAGACCGGGGACCTCTCCGGCTGGAGCTGTACCGGCGGCCTCGGCTCGGTCGTCTCCAGCCCCGTGCACGGCGGCGCCAAGGCGCTGGCCGGCGCGGCGAGTTCCAGCGACAACGCCAAGTGCACCCAGACCGTCTCCGTCCAGCCGAACACCACGTACACGCTGTCGGGCTGGGTCCGTGGCAGCTACGTCTACCTGGGTGTGGACGGCGCATCGGAGACATGGACCCCGTCGGCGAGCTCGTACACCCAGCTGACGTACACCTTCACCACCGGCTCCGCGCAGACCAGCGCGACGATCTACACCCACGGCTGGTACGCCCAGGGCACCTACTACGCCGACGACATCAGCCTCGACGGCCCCGGAGGCGGTGGCGGCGGTGGTGACACGCAGGCGCCGTCGGCGCCGGGGAGCCTGCGTTCGACGGGGAAGTCCTCGTCCAGTGTGTCGCTGGCCTGGGACGCCTCCACCGACAACGTGGGTGTGACCGGCTACGACGTGTACCAGGGCTCGTCGAAGGTCTCCACGGTCACCGGGACCAGCGCCACCGTGTCCGGGCTGTCCGCGAGCACCGCGTACAGCTTCACCGTGAAGGCCCATGACGCGGCCGGCAACGCCTCCGCGGCCTCCAACAGCGTCTCCGTGACCACCGACGCCGGCAGCGGCGGCGGCACCGGCTTCAAGCAGGCCGCGCCCTATCTCTACCTCGGCTGGGGCGAGCCGCCGAGCGCGGCCTCGGTGATGAGCGCGACGGGGATCAAGACCTTCACCATGGCCTTCATCCTCTCCTCGGGCGGGTGCAACCCGGCCTGGGACGGCACGCGCCCGCTGGCGGGCGGCACCGACCAGAGCACCATCAACGCGATCCGCAACGCGGGCGGCGACGTCGTCCCGTCGATCGGTGGCTGGCAGGGCAACAAGCTCGGCCCGAACTGCGCCACCGCGGCCGATCTCGCCGGCGCGTACCAGAAGGTCATCGACGCGTACGGGCTGAAGTCCATCGACGTCGACATCGAGAACACCGACGAGTTCGAGAACGCGGCCGTGCAGGACAAGATCCTCACCGCGCTGAAGACCGTCAAGGCCGACAACCCCGGCCTGAAGACGATCCTCACCTTCGGCACCTCGACCACCGGCCCGACCTACTGGGGCAACCGGCTCATCGAGCAGTCGAAGGCGCTGAACGCGAACATCGACGTGTTCACCATCATGCCCTTCGACTTCAACGGCGGTGCCGACATGTACGGCAACACCGTCAACGCCGCCGACGGCCTGAAGAACAAGCTGAAGTCGACCTTCGGCTGGAGCGACGCCACCGCGTACGCCCACGTCGGCATCTCCGGCATGAACGGCCTCTCCGACCAGCAGGAGACGACCACGCCGGCGATCTGGACGCAGATCCGCGACTGGGCGAACGCGAACCACATCGCGCGCCTCGCCTTCTGGTCCGTCAACCGTGACCGCGGCTGCGCGGGCGGTGGCGTGACCTCCAACTGCTCCGGCATCAGCCAGGACAACTGGCAGTTCACCAAGATCACGGCCGGTTTCACCGGATGACCGGCGGCCGGGTCCGGCCCGAGGCGTCCCCCTCGGGCCGGACCCGGCCCCCACCGCCCCGTCGGCGCGACGGTGGCTCACCTGCGTTGGAGGAGGAGTTCGACATGGACAGACGGATGTTCCTGGGCGGCGGCGCGGCCGCCGCCGCCACCGCCGCCCTGGCGGCGGCCGGCCTGTGGACCGCGCGACCCGCGCAGGCCGTGGCGATCGGCTCGGGCTGGGCCGAGGTCAGCGGCGACTACAAGGTCCACCAGCCGCCCAATATGACCCGGCACACCGTCGACAGCACCGGCCTGCACCACTTCTGGCTCTACGACACCGATCCCAGCACCTTCCCGGGACAGGACTCCGGGCCACGCAGCGAGCTCCGCTTCCTCGACGAATACACCTCGGGCTCGGCACAGTTCGAGTGCGACATGAAGATCGCCTCGGGGGCACACCGGGTCTGTGTCCAGCAGATCTTCGGGGGCGCCACCGCTGCCACGGCGTTCATGACCCTGGCGATGAACACCGACAGCATCAACTACTACGACTCCACGACCCGGATCCACTCGCCGGTCTACGACCAGTGGATCCACCTCAACGTCGTGCACGACGCCGACGCGGGCAAGGTGTACGTGTACGTGAACGGCCAGCTGAAGAACACGTTCAACGACCGCGGTGACAACACGCACTACTTCAAATGCGGCATCTACGGGCGCACCGGCATGTCCCAGCGCACGGATGTCTACATCAAGAACATCCACCTCTACCGCAAGAACGGCGGGGCCTCCCCGTCCCCGACGGCGTCCTCGTCCCCGACGGCCTCTCCGTCCCCGACCACGTCCCCGACCCCGACCCCGACCTCGACGCAGGCACCGGCCTGGGCGGCCGGCGTCGCGTACCGGGTCGGCGACCGGGTCACCTACGGCGGCCTGCTCTACAGCTGCCTCCAGGCGCACACCTCCCAGACGGGCTGGGAGCCGCCGAACGTCCCCGCCCTCTGGCAGGCCGTCTGAGGAGGCGGAGCACACCATTCCCACACGCCCCTTCACGTCCTAGGCTGAGCGCCCCGCTGCTGGTGACGGACGTGAAGGGGTGGGACGCGCACGTTGGTGCTCAACTATCAACTGTTAGGCCCTGTCAGGGTGTTCGACGGCACGTCGGAGGTCGACACCGGCACCGCGAAGCAGCGGGCGGTGCTCGCCCTGCTGCTCTGCGCCGACGGGGCGTACGTGGCCCGCCGGGACATCGTGCGCGGTGTATGGGGCACCTCCGCCCCCGCCACCGCGCCCCAGCTGGTCGTCACCTACGTGGCCCGGCTCCGCAAGGCTCTGGAGCCGGGCCGGGCCCACCGCTCCCGGGCCACCGTGCTGCTGTCCCGTGGCGACGCGTACGCCCTCCCGGCCGCGCCCGGACATCTGGACGCGCGCCGCTTCGAGGAGGCATGGCAGGCCGCCCGGCAGCGGCGCTCCGAGGGCGATCTCGACGCGTGCGCCCGGGAGTTGGACCAGGGCCTCGCGCTGTGGCGCGGCGGGGCCCTGGAGGGGGTGCCCGGGCCGCACGCGGAGCGGCAGCGGCACCGCCTGGAGGAAATGCGGCTCGCGGCGCAGGAGGAGCGGTACGCGCTGCTGCTCGACCAGGGGCGGCACCACGAGATCGTGCCCGAACTGTCCGCACTGGCCGCTGCGCATCCCGTACGGGAACGCCTCCGCGCCCTGCTGATGCTGGCGCTCCACCGGGCCGGCCGTCAGGCGGAGGCCCTCGCCGTCTTCCAGGACACCTGGCGCACCCTGGTGGAACAGGCGGGTGTGGAACCCGGGCGTGAACTGTGCGACCTCCAGCGGCGCATCCTGGAAGGGGACCCCGCGCTGCGGCCCGCACCCGCCGCGGCCGCCGCCTCCGTGGACGTGCGGCCGGTCGTCTCACAACTCCCGCCGGACATCGCCGACTTCGTCGGACGAAGGCCCGAACTCGTCGAGATCAGAAGGATCACGGCCCGCGGTGCCGCCAGGACGTCGCCGGCCAGGAGCCAGGGAACCGGGCCCGCGAGCGGCACGGCCCCGCGTATCGCCGTCGTCACCGGCCCCGGAGGGATCGGCAAGACCGCGCTCGCCGTCCACGCCGCACACCAGCTCGGCGCGCGCTACCCCGACGGGCACCTGTACGCGCGTCTCGACGGCGACCGCGAGCGTCCCGTGCGCCCTGAGGACGTCCTCGGCCGCTTCCTCGAAGACCTCGGCGTCCCCGCCGACCGGATACCGGGCGGCCTGGAGCGCCGCGCCGCCCTGTACCGCACCGTCACCGCCGGACGCCGGCTGCTCCTGCTGCTCGACGACGCCCACCGGGCCGCGCAGGTCAGGCCCCTGCTGCCGGCGTCCGGGACCTGCCTGGTCCTGGTGACCAGCCGGTTCCGGCTGACCGACCTGTCCACCAGGACCGTGCTGCGGCTCGGCGCCCTGGACCCGCGGGAGGCGCGCGGGCTGCTGCGCCAGGCCGTCGGCGCCGACCCGGTCGACCGCGAGGCCGACAGCGTGGCGGAGATCCTCCAGGTGTGCGGCGGCCACCCGCTCGCCCTGCGCGTGGTCGCGGCCCGGGCCGCGGGACGGCCGCCCGGAGCCTTCGGGGCGATGGCCCGCAGGCTGCGGGACGAGGAGCGCCGCCTGAGGGAACTGGCGGTGGGGGACCTCGCGGTGGCGAGCAGCCTGAGGGCCGGTTACGACGGACTGCCGGACGCCGAGTCCGCCTCCGCCTTCCGGATGCTGAGCCTGCTCGACGTGCCCGACCTCGGGGTGTCCGACGCGGCCGCGGCCCTCGGTCTGGCCGACCACCGGGCCGAAGAACGTCTGGAGACCCTGGCGGACGCCCACCTCCTGGAGGTCTTCCTGCCCGAACGGGGAGCCGCCGGCCAGGGCACCGCCGAGCGCGTGGAGCACCACCGCTACCGGTTCCACGACCTGCTCAGGGTCTTCGGCCGCGGCCTCGGTGACGGCCCGGTCCGCACCTCCGCCCCGAACGTGATGCTCGCCCGCCTCACCCGCAGCCATCTCGCCGCCGTCCACGCGGCCGACCTGCTGCTCCGCCCCGGACACAGCGCCGGAGCGGGCTACCGGGGCCCGGGCACCCCGTATCCCGAGCACCGCTTCGACACGGCGGAACAGGCCATCGCCTGGCTGGAGGAGGCACGCGGCACCGTCCTGGGAGCGGCACTCCAGGCCGCCGCCGCGGGCGCCGTACCACCCGCCGTCCTGGCCGAACTCACCACCCGGATAAGAGGGTTCCTCCAGCGGCGCGGCCACTGGCAGGACTGGGAGCACCTTGCGCGGGAGACCGTACGGCTCGCGCGGGCCGACCCCGAGCCCGACCCGGTCGCCGAGGCGACCGGACGGCTGGAACTCGGCACGCTGGCCGCGGCACGCCACCTCCTCGACGAGGCCGCCGACGAACTCGGCGCCGCGACCGCTCTCTTCGGTACCGCCGACGACCGCCGGGGCGAGGCCCGGGCCCTGAACAACCTCGGCCTGGTCCGCCTCGAACGCGGCGAAACCGCCGAGTCCGCCGACTGCCTGGAGCGGGCCCTGGACATCCACCGCACCGCCCGTCAGCCCGCCGACATCGCCATCGCCCTGGACAACCTGGCCCTGCTCCACCTCCGCCGGGGAGCCCTGGACCGGGCCGAGCGGTCGTGCGACGAAGGGCTCGCCCTCCACGAGGCCGGCGGGACACCGGAGGCGGCGGCCGCCACGTACAACATCCTCGGCCTGATCCGCCGCGCGCAGGGCCGCCGGGCCGAAGCCGTGGACTGCCAGGAGCGCAGCCGCGCCCTGGCCCGCGCGCAGGGCAACGTCTACCGGGAGGCGTACGCGCTCCTCGACGCCGCCACCGCCCACCGGGACCTCGCGCGGTGGCGAGAGGCCGTCGAGTCCGGCGAACAGGCCCTGGCCCTCCGCCTGCGGCTCGGCGACCCGCATGGCATCGCCACCGCCTTCACCGAACTGGCGACGACCCTGGACGGCGCGGGCCACCCGGACCGGGCGGAGGCATGCCGCACGGAGGCGCGGACCACCCTCGACGCGACGACGGGGTGACGAGACGGACAGAGGGGCCGCTCGACCACGGTGACGGCGCTCGGGCAGGCCATGGCTTCGTCGCCTCCGCCACCCGGGGACAGGCGCTCGTCAGCGGGCCTCGGGTGCGTCGCGCGGGAGCACATTCCGCGCAGGACCGGAGGGCGATCGGTCATGGCCCGCTCCAGGTCTCGGCCCCCTTCGGGGTGCGAGGCGGCACGTCGCGCAGCGCGTCTCCGCAGGCGTAGACGAGGGCGGCGACGATGGTGATGGCACCCCAGAGGCCCCAGGCCGCGGCGGGCGCCTCGTCGGCCAGGAGGGCGGGAAGGGGGAGCAGCCCGGCGGCCGGCAGGACGAGGGCGGTGCGGTGGAGGGTACGGACCAGCCTCGCGGGGTCGCGGTGGTGGCGCCGGACGAGACGGACGGCGCATGCGAGGGTGGCCAGGCCGGCGAGGACGATCAGAGTCCAGACGAGCGCGTCCATGGTCGTGTCACCTCCGCGTGACGTGCGAGTGGGGTCCGCGCGGCGGCTCCGGCCGTCGGCGCCCGTGGGCGAGGGCGGCCATCCTCCGCTGGTAGGCGGCCTGGCCGATCCGGCCGCGCAGACGAAGGCCGACACACCACCGTTCAGCTTCCTCCAGGGCGGCCCGCCGTCCCCGAAGCCGGGCCGGCGGCGGGCAGCGGCTCTCGATCGGTGTGATCAGGCGCGCGACGTCGTAGGCGATCGCGGCCACGACCAGCACGCCGATCACGATGGCTGCCAGGGCACCCATGACGTTCACCCGGTCCTGCCGTCGACGCAGGGGGTCCGGCCGGTCAGGGCCGGGCGGATCCGGGGTACTGGTGGTCGTGGTCGTGGTCGCGCTTGTGCAGCGGATCGTCCTGGTACCGGTACCGGTGCCGGTCGCCTCCGCCCTGGCCGCCGTGCATGCCGCGCATCATGAAGAACATCATCAGCGGGGAGGTTCATCACGGCGCCTCCTTCGGGAGACGGCGGGCCCGCGATGTGCGGAGCACGTCCGGGGAAGTTCCGTCACCGTCATGGTCCCTCGGCGCGGTCGCGCGGGTGCAGAGCCGACCGGCCCAGGGTGTCGGGTCGACCCGCTCCTCCCTCGTACGGGTACCCGCGAGCGACGATGGACGGAGGAGCGACCGCGCAGGGAGGACGATCCGCCATGGGTGTCGCCGATGTCGTCGTGGTGGCCCTCGCCACCGTCCTGATCGCCGGTCTCGGCTGGTTCTTCTTCGGGCCGCGCCGCGCCCGCGCCGCACAGCTGGAGGCCGGGGTGCAGCGGATCGAGGTGAGGGTGCGGGGCGGCTACAGCCCCGATGTCATCCGGGTCCGCCAGGGAGTGCCGGTGGAGCTGGTCTTCGACCGGCAGGAGAGCGGCGAGTGCACGTCCCGGGTCGTCTTCCCAGACCTGAGGGTCAGCGCCGGGCTTCCCGCGTACGCGCGGACCACCGTGCGGATCAGCCCTGACCGGGCCGGGGCCTTCGGTTTCGCCTGCGGGATGAACATGATCCACGGCACGATGCTGGTCGAACCGGCCGACGGCGACGCGGCGGAGTCCGTCCCGAGCGATGTCCGCGGCGCCGCCGACGCCGCCACCATCGAAGGCACAAGCGCCGGCACAAGCGCCGGCACCGGCACCCGGGCCGAGGCCGAGGCGGAGGATGCCGAGGCCGCCGAGCGGCGGGCCGAGATCACCGACCTGACCCGCCGGGTCACCGTCGGCGCGGTGCTCACACTCCCCGTGCTCTTCGCCGTGATGGCCGACTCGCTGTTCCACGCGGACTGGGTGCCCGGCTGGCTGCTGAACCACTGGCTGCAGCTGGCGCTGATCACTCCGGTGATGTTCTACACCGGGTGGCCGATCCACTCCACCGGGTGGCTGACGCTCAGGCACCGCGGCGCCGACATGAACTCCCTCATCACGCTGGGCACGACGGCGGCGTACGGCTACAGCCTCCTGGTCACCCTCGCCCCCGGCCTGCTTCCGGAGGACGTACGGGAGGTGTACTTCGAGGCGGTCGGGGTGATCCTCACCCTGATCCTGCTGGGCCGTCTGCTGGAGGCCCGGGCCAAGGCCGGCACCGGCGAGGCCATCCGTGCCCTGCTGGGGCTTCAGGCCCGCACGGCCCGGGTGATCCGCGACGGCACCGAGGCCGAGATCCCGGTCGAGGAGGTCGCGGTCGGCGACGAGGTGCTGATCCGGCCCGGAGAGAAGGTGCCGGTCGACGCCGAAGTGCTGTCGGGGGCCTCGGCGGTGGACGAGTCGATGATCACGGGTGAGCCGATGCCGGTCACGAAGCGGGCCGGCGCCACGGTCATCGGCGCCACGGTCAACGGCACCGGGGCGCTCCGGGTGCGGGCGAGCAAGGTCGGGGCGGACACGATGCTCGCCCAGATCGTGCGCCTCGTGCAGCAGGCCCAGGCGTCCAAGGCCCCCATCCAGCGGCTCGCCGACGCCGTCTCCGCGTACTTCGTGCCCGCCGTCATCGCCATCGCGATCGTCACCTTCGCGCTGTGGTTCACGATCGGTCCCGCCCCCGCGCTCACCCTGGCGCTGGTCTCGGCCGTCTCGGTCCTGATCATCGCCTGCCCGTGCGCGCTCGGGCTGGCCACCCCGCTGTCGATCATGGTCGGTACGGGCAAGGGCGCACAGGCGGGCATCCTCATCCGTTCCGCCGAGGCGCTGGAGACCGCCCACAAGCTGGACACCGTGGTGCTGGACAAGACCGGCACCGTGACGGCGGGCAAGCCGCGACTCACCGACGTCCATGCCGCCGACGGGTTCCAGGACGACGAGCTCCTGGCACTGACCGCGGCGGCCGAGGCCGACAGCGAGCACCCGCTCGCGGCAGCCGTCGTCACCGGGGCCCGTGACCGGGGCCTGACCTGGCCGGCGGCGAGCGCCTTCGACTCGGTCACCGGCAAGGGCGTGCAGGCGACCGTCGACGGCCGTACGGTCCTGGTCGGCGCCGCCCGGCTGCTCGGCGACGCCGGCATCGCCGGCATCGCCGCCACGGCGCTCGACCCGGTGGCCGGCCGTTATTCGGCCGAGGGCAAGACCCCGGTCCTCGCCGCCGTCGACGGCCGGCCCGCGGGCGTGCTCGCCGTCGCCGACACCGTCAAGGACGACTCCGCCCAGGCCATCGCCGCCCTGCACCGGCTCGGGATCGAGACCGTCATCCTGACCGGCGACAACGGCCGCACCGCCGCCGCGATCGCCGCCCAGGTGGGCGTACGGCGGGTCCTGGCCGAGGTGCTGCCGGAGCACAAGGCGGACGAGATCCGTCGCCTTCAGAGCGAGGGGCGCCGGGTGGGCATGGTCGGCGACGGCATCAACGACGCTCCCGCGCTGGCCGCCGCCGACGTCGGCCTGGCCATCGGAACGGGCACCGACGTGGCCATCGAAGCCGCCGACATCACCCTCATCTCCGGCTCACTGACCGGAGTCGTCACCGCGATCAGGCTCTCCCGCGCGACGATGCGCAACATCCGGCAGAACCTGTTCTTCGCCCTGGTCTACAACGCCGTCGGCGTCCCCGTCGCCGCCGGGGCCCTCTATCCGCTGTGGGGCATCCGGCTCAGCCCGATCATCGCCGCGGCCGCGATGGCCCTGTCCTCCCTGTCGGTCGTCACCAACGCCTCGCGCCTGCGCCGATGGCGCATGACGCCGCTGCCGCCCGCCACGCCGCAGGAGACCGCCATGAGCAGCGAACACGCCGGCGACGACCGGTGACGGACATCTTCGGACCGGAAGGTCCCTGGGAGCGGGAGCGGGAGCGGGAGCGGGTGCCGGGCGATCCGGTCGGAGTACGTCGTCACGTCGTCACGTCGTCACCCTGGGATCAGGCCCTCGTCCGAGAGAAGCGCCCGCACCCGCGCGAGGCCGGTGTCCGCATCCGGCAGCACCAGGTCGGACGGCGTGATCGTCTCGTCCGGCAGCCGAGCGCCCAGGGTGCGTACGGCGTCCAGCAGGGCCGACAGCGCGGTGGCGAAGGCGGTCTCGTCGCCCGCGTCGGCGGCCGACTGCAGGTCGGAGTCCAGCTCGTTGAGATGGCCGAGGTGCTTGTCGTCGATCTCGTACTGGCCCTCGCCCAGGATGCGCATGATCATGATGTCGCCTCCTGGTCCGGCGTGCTCGCCGCGGTGCCCTTGCCCTCCACGGCAGGTGGGGTGGCAGAGGCCGGGAGCCGGGCCTTCATGCGGGCCAGCTCGGCCTCCACGTCCTGCCCGGCGGTGACACGTTCGAGCTCGGCCTGGATGTCGTCGCGTCCGGCCGGCAGGGTCGCGTCCTCCAGCGCGCCGGAGGCGATCAGCTCGTCCAGCGCGCCCGCGCGGGCCTGCAACTGCTCGGTCTTGTCCTGGGCACGCTGCATGGCCAGGCCGACGTCGCCCAGCTCCTCACCGATCCCGGTGACGGCCTCGGTGACACGGGTCTGGGCCTCGGCCGCGGTGTAACGGGCCTTGATGGTCTCCTTGCTGGTACGGAAGGCGTCCACCTTCGCCTGCAGACGCTGCGCGGCGAGGGTCAGCTTCTCCTCCTCGGCCTGCAAGGTCTCGTGCTGGCCCTGGAGGTCGGCGAGCTGGGAGGCCACGGCGGTGCGCCGGGCCAGGGCCTCGCGGGCGAGGTCCTCGCGTCCGGCGGCCACCGCCTGCTGCGCCTGCCCCTCCAGCTTGCCGCTGGACTGCTCCAGTTGTCCGATCTGCAATTCGACGCGCTTGCGGCTGGTGGCCACGTCGGCCACGCCGCGCCGTACCTTCTGCAGCATCTCCTGCTGCTGGACGTAGGAGTAGTCCAGTACCTCGCGCGGGTCCTCGGCCTTGTCGAGGGCCTTGTTCGCCTTGACCCGGAACAGGGTGGTGATGCGGCGGGTGATGCTGGTCATCGCGGCCCGCCTCCTCTCGGCCGGGTGAAGCACCGGCCAGGCGATGTCGTGGGCGGACACCTTCAGGCTCCAGTGCCGTCGTACGGGCCGCAACCCCGGTCCCGCTGGGCGCCGGTTCCGTAACGGACGGGGGCGGTGCGGGCGGGCCCGCCGCCCGTTCCCGCACCGCGGAGGGAGCTACTTCACGTAGGAGAGCATGGTCTGCATCCCCGCCTCCGCGTGGTAGGCGTTGTGGCAGTGCAGCGGCCACTGGCCGGGGTCGTCCGCGTCGAGCTCGACGGTGACCCTGCCCATGGGCGGCACGATGACCGTGTCCTTGCGCGGTCCCGGGGCGCCGTCGCCTTCCACCTGGAAGGTGTGGCCGTGCAGGTGCATCGGGTGCCACATCATGCTCCGGTTCTCCAGGACCAGCTTGATCCGCTCGCCCTGCCGGACCGGCAGCGTGGTGCCCTGCTCCGCGGGCGCGGTCACGCCCCACTTGTGCGAGGGCGGCGGCTCCGGCCAGGACCGCGAGCAGCTGGGCGAGAACCAGCTGACCTGTCAGGCCCGGGCGCCGGGGCATCAGCCGGGGCATCAACCGGGCCCCATCCGGTAGCCGACGCCGCGTACGGTCAGCACATAGCGGGGCGCGGCCGGGGCGTCTCCGAGCTTGCGCCGCAGGTGCGCGATGTGGACGTCGACGATGTGCTCGTCGCCGCCCCAGTCCTTCGCCCATACCTGCTCGATGAGCCGGCGGCGGCTGAAGGCCAGACGAGGGCGGGCCGACAGCGCCTCAAGGAGGTCGAACTCCAGCCGGGTCAGCTCCACCCGACGGTCCGCGACGCTCACCTCCCGGGCCTCGGGGTCGATCGTCAGCTCGCCGAACCGGCGCACCGGCGACGCGTGGTCCGCTCCTGACGGCGAGGTCCGGGGCCGGCGCAGCATCGCCTTGACCCGGGCGACGAGCTCCCGGGGGCTGAACGGTTTGGTCAGATAGTCGTCGGCGCCCACCGACAGGCCGACGATCTTGTCGACCTCCTCGGCGCGCGCGGTCAGCATGATGACGTAGGCATCGGTGAAGGTACGCAGCTGACGGCACACCTCCACACCGTCGATGCCGGGCATCATCACATCGAGCACGACCACGTCGGGCGCCGCGGCCCGGGCCAGTTCGAGAGCGTGCTCCCCGTCGTGCGCGACGTCGACCGCGAACCCCTCGCGGGACAGGTAGTCACCGACCAGCCGGGCCAGCTCCACCTCGTCGTCGACCACCAGGGCACGCTGGGACGGCGCCGCGACCGGGCCCTCGCTCATCTCGACGTCCTTACGTGTCCGTGGGTGTCTCGTCGGACTCGGCGTCGGCCCCCGCCCTGGCGAGGAGCCGTTCCGCGTGAACCGCCTTCCACTCTCCCACGGGTCGATCGTCGTGCACCGCCGGTGCGCGAAGGAGTGACGCTCCCGGCGGTCCGGCGGGTCGGGGCCAGGGAGCGCGCCCGGCACCCGCCAGTCTCTGAGGGAGATCGCGGTGCTGTGCCGGGTAGCCGCAGCAGGGAGGCATGGATGAGTGAGGTCCCGTCGGCCGGCAGGGGAGGCGGAGGACCGAGCGCACGCCACCGCTTCCCCGGGCTGATCGCGGCACCGCTGATCGTGATGGCGCTCGTTCTGGCCCTCACCGCGGTGTTCTCCGGGCCGGCCCGGGCGGATGAGGAGGAGAGCCGTGAATCCGCCGAACTCGTCGCACAGGCCATCGCGCTGATCGCCAACGACGCGGGCGAGGAACGGGTGGCCGAACGGATCGAGGACGCCCTGGACGCACCCGACAAGGAGGGCGTCGACCTCGTTCTGGTGCGGCGGGCACTCGATGCCGTCGAAGCCCCGGGCGAGGACGAGGCGGCGCTACGGCGGGCACGCGTGCTGCTGTGGGACTCGCTCGGCGGCAAGCTGCCGTCCGCCCCGGAGGGAGGCCGCCTCGCGACGGGCACCGAGACCGGCACGAGCAGGGTGCTGGACGGATTCCGGCCCGCTCGCGGCATCTCCGGCACCCAGGACGCGGTGCTGTTCGCCCTGGCCGTGTGCGCGGTGGCCGTCGGGCTCTGGCTGTCGGTACGGCTCCGGCCCCCGCACCGTATCCGTGAACTCGAACGCCGAGCCGCCGCCGCGCAGAAGGGCAAGAAGCCATGACGGCCGCCCCGAACCCGAGTGCCCCGAACTCGGACGCGCCGGGCGAGAGCGAGACCGCCGCCCCCGCCCGGCGCGGCTGGTTCCACCGCACGGTCGACGCGATCGACGAACGCATGGGGATCAAGGCGCTCGCCTACCCGGTTCCGGAACACGCGAACAACCTGTCCTGGAGCCTGGGCGGCATCACCGCGGTCGCGTTCGTGATCCTTCTGGCCACCGGGATCTACATCGCGCAGTACTACGACCCGATGCCGGAGGACGCGAACCAGTCGGTACGCGAGCTGGTGACCGGCGCCTGGCTCGGCGGCTTCGCCCGCGCCCTGCACTACTGGGCGGCGCAGGCGATGTTCGTCCTCGCCCTGCTCCACCTGCTGCGCGTGTTCTTCCACGCCTCGTACAAGAAGCCCCGCGAGGGGAACTGGGTCCTGGGCGCGGCCATGTTCCTGCTGACCTTCCTCGCCGTGTTCACCGGCACGGTCCTGAAGTGGGACCAGGAGGGCTACGAGGCGCTGATCCACAACCTGGACGTGGCGGAACTGCTCGGCGGGGCGGGGATCTGGTTCACGGAGGAGCTCACCGACCGGGTGTCGATCCTGCTGCGCCTCTACAGCGCGCACACGGTGATCATCCCCGGCCTCGTCCTGCTGCTCTTCGTGTGGCACGCCCTGCTGGTCAAGCGGCACAGGATCTCACCGCATCCCGAGATCCCGGTCCCGGAGGTGGAGACGCCGGAGCCGTTCACGGCACACCTCCAGCGCGTAGCCGCCTTCGGCCTGGTCCTGCTCGGCGTGCTGTCCATCCTCGGCGTGCTGCTGCCGCCGGTCGTCGGGCCGACGCCCGTCGAAGGGATCGAGGTCACCCGCCCGCTGTGGATGTTCTGGTGGTTCTTCCCCATGGAGGAGTGGTTCGGGGTCGCCTCGATCGCCTACGTCATCGCGGGTGTGTTCGGGCTGATCTTCCTCGTGCCGTTCCTCGACCGGAGCCCGAAGCGGCGATGGCGCGAGCGCAGGCTCGCCCTCGGCATCGCCGCCGTGCTGCTGCTCGCCCTGGTCGCGATCACCATCCAGGTGTGGATCGCCAACCCCAAGGGCCACTGATGGCCCCGGCCGGCGCCCGGCGCGCCCGGCGCTGGTTCTGGGCGCTCACCGCGGCCGCGGTGTTCTCCGCGGGCAGTCTGTACGACGGGCTGCGGGCCGAGCCCGGGCCCGCCACCGGACTGCTCGTCCTGGGCAGCGCCCTCCTGCTGATCGGCTCGCTCGTCCAGGCGGCCCGGATCCTGGCCGCGCTCACCGCCCCGGCCCCCATCCGTCGGTTCTCCGGGCAGAGGAACCGACGGGCGTCCGGGACACCGAAGGAGGAGTGAGTGTGCGTCACCCGGCGGAGCACCCCGTTCACGGCACACCTCATGGCGCACCTCACGGCGTCCGCAGCAGCCTTCTCTGCCCATAGCGGGTCCGGCCCTGGGGTTTGTACGTCGACAGGGCCGTCGCCACGAGGAGGACGACGAGAGCGGCGACGGACTGGACGACGAGCTGGGCGCGCAGGCCGGTGAGCGCGCCGGCGGTCCAGTCCGGTGCGGCCGCCGCGTCGGCGATGTGGCTGATGGGCGGCATGTGGAGGAGCAGTGCGCCGGTCGCGAGGACCGTGATCGCGAGCTTCACCGTCACCCAGCAGTACCGCAGGAGGCCCCAGGTGGTGCCGAGGGAGCAGACGACGCCGGTCGCCAGCGAGGCGAAGCAGAGCGGCACGATGACGTACGAGCCGGTCACACCCAGGGTGACGTACACCGATCTCACCGTCAGGGCGTCCTGTGCGGTCAGCCCGGTCACGGCGAGGGCGAGAAAGACGGCGACCGCGCCGAACCAGCCGACGGAGACGGTCACATGGGCGGTGAGGGCGAGCTTGCGAAGCCGCGGCGACATCGCCATCAGCCGTGGCCCCGCATGCCGCCGCCCGCCAGATGGAGGGCGAGAAAGGCCACGCCGAGGACGGCCGCACCGATCAGGAGGGCGGTCACCCAGCGGGGCCGGGGCGCCGGCGGCCTGACGTCGAGTCGATCCTTGTCGCCTGGCACGAGCGCCAGGTCGCCCACCACCTCGAACAGCTGGCAGCCGTACGGGACCGTGTCACGGACACGGGGCAGCGGCTCCGCGCCGTACTGGAGGCGTACGCCCTCATCGCGTACGAGCGGCACGGCCACCACGGGTCCGACATGGCCGCCCTGCTCCATCAGAGCCCGGCGATCACCCAGGCCCACCAGCGGCTCCTGGCGCTCGTCCGGGACCTCGTCGCCGAGGGCGCCGCGGCCGGCGCCCTGCGCGCCGACGTCGAGGCCGACGAACTCGCCGCGTACTGCCTCCACGCGCTCGGCGCGGCGGCGGGCCTCCCGTCGAAGGCGGCGGTCCGGCGACTCGTCGCGGTCACCCTGGCCGGGCTCCGGCCCGCGGGTCACGCCATCGAGGCTGCGGGGTCCCCGGACGAGGACGGACCCGCCCACGGGCCTCGACATCACCCGCGTCACGCCTCCCGCTGACTCGCCTTCGGGGAAGCGCCGCACAGAGCCGACCGAAGCCCGGTCGGCGTGTACGTCGTACCGTGCGTCCCAGGGCAACGCCCGGTCCTTGCCGCTCGGACGGGGCTCCCGTGTCGCCGGTGCCGCGTGGCGAGCATCATCCTGGCGCTGGCGCCGTCGGGGAGGTGGCCAGGGCGGGGAGCCGGATTTCCGGTCCTGGGCGGCGCCCGCCAAGTGTCACCACTGGAAACGACAGTTGATGCGCGTCATCGGCCTGGCTGGGGCCGGAAATGAGCAGCTCGGCGGCCCGATCGTTCTCGTCTGGGACAACCTGAATGTCCACAAGGCCGCCGGCCTGCGGGAGTTCGCCGAAGCCCGGGACTGGCTGACCGTCTACTACCGACCTGCCTGAGCGACCCGGCGACATCACGAGTTCAACCTCAGTAGGCGCCACGGCACGGCCCGGGAGCGCGGCTCCCGCGCCCCGTGCCGGGTTTCTCGCGGGTGGCCGACCGCCCGCACGGTGTTTCCTAGTCCTCCATGTACCGCCGGGCGCCGTGTTCCTGTTGCAGCCGGCCTTCGTTGATCGGGGCGAGCGTGACGGTGACGGCCCCCTCGGAGAACGCTCCGGCGTGCCGCCCGTGGAAGCTGGCCGGCAGCGCCGCACCGCCCGCGAGGCTTCCCGACGTATAGATGTCGATGATCCCTTCGTAGCCTTGGTTCTGGACGGCGTCGCTCGACCCCGCGGTCTGCTCGATCGTGATGCGGTCGTCGCCGTCCCTGGCCACGACCGCGGCAACGTGGTAGGGCCACCCGGACTCGTTCCATGGAGAGGCGTCGTCGTGGTCGGCGTCCGCCATGTCCCACCGGGTCTCGATGATGGCGAACGCCTCACCGGGATTCGGTCGTTCCTCGCCGTTCCCCACTCCCCGGTTCCGCGCGTAGGCGAGGGCTTGCCGGACGTTGCCGTTGTGCCCCGCGCCCCCGAACACCCCACGGCCGCGAATCCGGCTGGCGTCCTGCCCCATCTGGAGCCGCTTGCGGTGCATGATTTCCTCGGCGGTGTGCGAGCAGTCCGCCAGGAACGCCGATTCCGGCTCGTACTCCGTGTAGACGCCGATGAGCGTCTCGCTTCCCACCTGGAGGGTGAGGGGAACATTCTGCTGGTTGGTGGGCCTGCAGTATCGCGGCGCGGCCGCTTCGGCTCTGCCCCAGATGGTGGTGGTGTCATACTCGTTGACGATCATGAAGTACTGACCGGTCTGCGACACCTTCAGGTTCAGCATCTCATTGCCCGGAGCACGGAGAACGCCCAGGTGATACCGCTGGACGACCGCCGGACCAAGCGTGGGCGTCCGCTCCTGCGCGGTCTCCACGGCGTCCCGCTGCACCGGCGAACTCGCCATGGCCCGCCGCGCGTTGGCTTCCGCCTCCCGCTCGAACCGGTCCCCCGGGTCGGATACCTTGAGGCCACTGCCGTTGTCCGTGCCCGCCACGGGCCCCTGCCGCTGCTGGATCACATGCGTGAGCTCATGGGCAAGGGTGTGCTTGTCCGCGCCGCCCTCGCCGA
The DNA here is from genome assembly GCF_040650755.1 of Streptomyces sp. NPDC048623. Lineage (NCBI taxonomy): Bacteria > Bacillati > Actinomycetota > Actinomycetes > Kitasatosporales > Streptomycetaceae > Streptomyces > Streptomyces sp. NPDC048623. The sequence continues at coordinate 240,014 of NZ_JBEZHV010000003.1, read as the reverse complement.
TGACGACATGACTGCCCGAGGTGTAGGCACGGGCCCCGACCTCGCCGGCCGAAGCCTTGGCAGCGGCGTCGTCATGGATACGGACGTCGGAGAAGTCCGCCCCCAGCCGGGACTCCATGTCCGTGCGGGTCGCCTCGTCCAGGGGGCGGCCGGGGGCCTTGAGGACATCGTGGACCGCCGAACGCTGCACGGCCTGCTGATGCCCGCAGCCGGCGCCGTGCTGGTGCTGCTCCTGGACCCAGGCGTGGCCCGCCTGGCGCAGCATCTGCACCACCGCCGCGTTGCCCGCGACGGACTGAAGGGCCGGCAGCCAGCCCGTCGCCGCCCCCCGCCCCGGCTCGGCGGCCTTGTGGGACGCGGGCCGCGCCTGGTCGCCGGTCTCCCGGGCCGGTCCGCCCTGGGGATGCCTTGTCGTCATACGATCACCTTCCACGTGCCCGGGTCACCTGGGGTGACGGAGGTCGTCGTACAGTCTCGAACACCGCGCTAACGCGGGCCTAGTGTTCCCCTAACGCCCCCTCACCGGCCCATACCGCCGGGGGCACTGACGCTCCGACCAGGCTCGGCCCACCTTCCTCCGGACCAATAGAAGACTTTCTTGCGCTGCGGCGGTGAACCCGCCGTGCTCGGCGACGGCCAGCAAGATCCGCAACTGTGACAGCCGCACTATCCCCACCTCCCGTGTACAGCGGCCGCCCACCTGGCTGCCGGTGCTGACGGAGCTGGCGGCGGCGGGGCTGCGGCCCATCGCCGTCGACCTGCCTGGCCTCGGCCAGTCGGCCGGCGAACTGGACCTACGGGCGGCCGGTCGCGGCTCGGAGGTGTCGGCGGGGTCCTTCGTGGGGGTGGTGGCCTCGCTCCGCGTCCGGGCGGATCGTCCGATGCTTCGTTGCCGTGTCCACCACATCGCGCACACCACCGCCCCCGCCGCTCCGTACGCGGCGGTGCCGGTGGCCGCGCCTGCGAGATACGCCACCGCGCCGGCGAGGGCGACGCCGAGCCACTCCCAGCGCCCGTCGAGGGCGACGAGGGCGATGAGCAGCAGGGCGTACCAGGAGTAGCCGGGCGTCAGCAGGAGGAAGCCGGTGCCGAGGGTGGACAGGGCGCCGTGCCACGGGCGTTCGGGGTCGCCGCGCCACCACACCGTCACCGACACCGCCGCCATGCCCAGCAAGGCCGCGGGCAGCGCCCACGCGTCCGGCAGCACGAGCCGCAACAGGGCGTACCGCCCGCCCGCGCCCGCGTCGTCGTAGCCCTCCTCCCGCGCGTAGCCGCCCAGATAGCCGAGGACGGAACCCTCGGACAGGAGCACGTACGGCAGGTACGCCAGCGCCACGGTGGCCGCGGCCGACAGCGTCACGGCCACGACCGTACGGGGCCGCCGGACGCCGGACAGCGCGCCCGGCAGAAGCACGGCGGGCAGCAGCTTGGCGGCTACCGCCAGACCGAGCAGCACCCCGCCCGTGAGGTGACGGCGGCGGGCCACGAGGGCGAGCGCGCCGACCGACAACAGCACGGCGAGGACGTCGACATGGGCGTTGTCGACCGCCTCGACGGGGACCGCGGGGCACCACGCCCACAGCGCGGCCCGGCGCGGGTCGCCCCGCCGGCGCAGCACGCCGACCAGGAGGCCGGTGACGGCCAGCGAGAGCAGCGCCGCGCCCGTCTGGAGCCCCTTGTGGCGGACGTCGTCCGGTGAGAGTTCGTGGACGAGGAGGAACCAGCCCTCCGCCACGGGAGGGTAGATCGTGTGGACGGCGGGCCGGTTGATCCGTGTGCACCCGCCCGCGTCGAGCGGCGCGAGGTCGGCGTCGCCGCGCCCGCAGGCCGCGGGGCCGGGGAAGAGCCAGTCGTCACGCAGCCCGGCGAGCGCCGGGTCCGCGGGCGCGTGGTCGTACGGCGAGACGCCGGCGGCCTGCACCCGCCCGTCCCACGCGTAACGGTAGGAGTCCGTGCTCGTCCGCGGGGCCGCCGCAAGGCCCGTCGCCGTCACCGCGACCGCCCCCGCGAGGAGGAGCGGGACGACGTGCCGGCGGGGAACCCGGCGCAGGGCGACCACCGCCGCCGCGAACACCGCCCACGCGCCCGCGTACCCGGCCAGGAAACCGGCCCCGCCGGCGTCCCCACGGAGCAGAAGGATCAGCGAGACGGCCAGGAGCGACAGCAGGAGGGCGGTGACGATGACAGGGAGCGGAAGACGGCGGGCGCGGGTCATGGCCGCAGACTGGCAGCGCGTGCGACGGACGAGGAGGAGACCCGGCGAGGCGTTCGGGTTTCGTAAGGTGTCGGGCGCTCCGCGCGGCCGCTCGCGGCGGTGTCATGGACGGCATGACGTTCCGCAAGCCCAGGCTGCCGCGCCTGCCCCGTCGGCCGCACCTGCCGCGCCCCGCGTTCCGGCCCCCGGCCGTCCGGCCACCCGCCTTCACCGGGCGCCTGCACGACGCGAGAACGGCGACGGCCGTCGGCCGGTGGCTCGGCGCGGCCTTCGCCGTCTGCTTCGCGACCGGCCTCGTCAGTCACTACCTCCAGCACCCGCCGGACTGGCTCGCCGACCGGCTGCCCGCCCGGCCGGTGTGGGGCTACGCGCTCACCCAGGGCCTGCACGTCGCCACCGGACTCGCGGCGATCGTGCTGCTTCTCGTGAAGCTGTGGGCGGTCTATCCCCGGCTGTTCGAGTGGCCGCCGGTGCGCTCCGTGCGGCACGGCCTGGAGCGGTTGTCGGTCGCGGTCCTGGTGGCCGCCGCCCTCTTCGAGGTTCTCACCGGGCTGCTCAACATCGTCGAGTGGTACCCGTGGCCCTTCGCCTTCGTCCCCGTCCACTTCGCCGTGGCCTGGGTGGTCACCGGAGCGATCCTGCTGCACATCGCGGTCAAGACCCCCGAGATCAGGGACCATTGGGGGAGGAGCTCGGCCGGGACGCGCGCCCTGCCGGCCGAGGACGCCACAGGCCGCCGCTCGCTGCTCCTCGCCACGGGCGCGGCCGTCGGTGTCGTCACGCTGACGACCGTCGGGCAGTCCTTCACCCCGCTGAAGGCGCTCGACCTGCTCGCGCCCCGGCACCCCGACCACGGCCCGCAGGGGCTGCCGGTGAACCGGACCGCCGCCGCGGCCGGTGTCACGGCGCGCGGCCTGGCGGGGTGGCGGCTCGAGGTCGCGGGGCCCCGGCCGTACCTCCTCACGCTCGACGCCCTGCGGGCCATGCCCCACTCCGGGGCCCGGCTGCCGATCGCCTGCGTCGAGGGCTGGAGCGTCGACGCCGACTGGGGCGGCGTACGGGTACGGGACCTGGTCGAGCGGGCCGGTGGGCGGCCGGGCCGGGATGCGGTGCGGGTGACCTCGCTCGAAGTGAGCGGCGCCTACCGGGTGATGGAGATGGGCGCGGAGTACGCGGACGACCCGCTCACCCTCCTCGCCCTGACACTCAACGGGCAGCCGCTCTCGCTGGACCACGGCTTCCCGGCCCGGATCATCGCCCCCGGCCGGCCTGGGGTCCTGCAGACCAAGTGGGTGCACAGACTGGAGGTGTTGTGAGAACGGTGAGCACGACTCAGGTGCTGCGATTCGCGGTCGGCGGGCTCGGTCTCGTGCTGATCGGCCTCGGGGCATGGCTCGTGGTGGCCGAGCCGGATCCGCTCGGGGTGCTCGTGTGGCTGGCCGGTGCGCTCGTGCTGCACGACGGGATCCTCGCCCCGCTGGTGTTCGGCGTGGGGCTGCTGCTCGTGGGGCGGCGTCAACGGGGCCTGTGGCGAGGGGCGTTGCTCGTGGCGGGCTGCGTGGTCCTGATCGCCCTGCCCCTGCTCGTACGCCCTGGTGTCCCGCCCAACCCGTCGGCGCTGCCCCTCCCGTACGGCCGGAATCTCGCGATCGTGCTGGCGGGCGTGGCCGCGTCGGCGGGGGCGCTGTATCTCGTACGGCGGGGGCGGGATCGCGTACGACGCGGGCGGGTTCGTCCTCAGCGGAGTCCTGCCGCCGACGACTGAGGGGCGAGGCACAGGAAGGGGCGCCCCGCCACGGCCCACTGTTCGCGGACGGCCCAGCCCGAGTCCCGCGCGTGCGCGGCCAGGGCGCGGGCGCCCACCCGGGCCCAGGGAAACGGCGTCCCCCGTCCGCCCCGGCCGTCGTCGACGCGCACCTCGCAGCACTCGTCGACGTCGACGGGCGCGCACTCCGCGATGACCTGCCCCGAACGCGACACGACCTGGCGGAGTCTGCGCAGGAGGGCGGCCGGGTCACCGCCGATGCCTATGTTGCCGTCGATCAGCAGCGCCGTGTCCCAGCGTCCCTCGGCGGGCAGCGGGTCGAAGACCGACCGGCACAGCGCCGTGGCGCCGAGTCGTGCGGTGCGGTCCACCGCGGCCGGGCTGATGTCGATGCCGAGGGCCCGCCGGCCTTCGGCGGCGAGCGCGGCGGCGAGCCGTCCCGGCCCGCAGCCGACGTCGAGGACCGTGCCGCGGCAGCGGTCGAGCACGGTGCGGTCGGCGACGTCCGGCGCCTCGCACCAGCGCTCGACCTCCAGGGGGAGCAGCCAGCCGTCGTGCCGGCGCAGGAAGAGGGGCCCCTGACCGGTGCGCAGGGCGTCGGTGTACGGATCGGCCCGCCACGCCGTGGTGGTCTCGGATGTGGTGGTCGTGGTCAACGGCCGGCTCCCGCCGTCGCGCCGGTCAACTCGGCGTACCGGCCGGCGAAGCGGCTCCCGGGCACGGCGGCCGCCACCTCCCGGGCGTCCGACGCGGTGTCCACGTCCCGCAGGACCGGCAACCGGCCGACGCGCAGCCCGGCCTTCCGCAGCCGCGCGTGCTGGACGGCGCCGGTGTCCGGCCGGGACATCGGCACACCGAGCAGGAGCGCGGGATCGGGCTCGGCCAGACCGAGGGCCCAGAAGCCGCCGTCGGCCGCCGGACCGAACCAGGCGTCGTACGCGTCCCAGCACAGGGCCGGGGCAAGCAGCGAGGGCGTGACCTGCGGGGTGTCCATGCCGATGAGCAGCGCCGGCCCGTCGCAGGCCGCGAAGGCGGCCGCGAGCCGTGCGTCGAGCCCTCCAGCCGCCTGGGGAACGACACGGAATCCCGGCGGCAGCCAGGGGCCGGGCTCCCCGTCGAGCACGAGGACGTGCCGGTCCGCAGGAACGCGGGCGGCCGCTGTCAGCGTGTCGGCGAGGGCCGCCTCGGCGAGCGCCGCGGCCTGCTCGGGGGTGAACGGGGGAGTGAGCCGGGTCTTCACCCGGCCCGGCAGCGGCTGCTTCGCGATGACGAGGAGGGCGGTCACGGGCGTACTCCGGTCGTCGGCGCCGACACCGGCGTCGGCTCGTCGAGCACCTTGCGCATGTCGTGGACCGCCTGCCAGGTGCCCCGCCAGGTGCCGGTGACCTTCGACCGTCCGGCCCGGGGCAGATACGGCACGTCGACCTCGCGCACCCGCCAGCCCGCGTCGGCCGCCCGGACGACCATCTGGAGCGGGTAGCCGCTGCGTCGGTCGGACAGCCCGAGGCCGAGGAGCGCCTCGCGGCGGGCGGCGCGCAGCGGGCCCAGGTCGCGCAGCCGAAGCCCGGTACGGCGGCGCAGCAGCCAGGACAACGCCAGGTTGCCGGCCCGGGCGTGCACCGGCCAGGCTCCGCGCGCGGTGGGCCGGCGGCGGCCGAGCAGGAGGTCGGCGGAGCCGTCGGCCACGGCACCGACCAGGCCCGGCAGGAGGCCGGGGTCGAGGGAGGCGTCGCAGTCGCAGAAGCAGACGTACTCGGCGTCGGAGGCGAGCAGCCCGGCGTGGCAGGCGGCACCGAAACCGCGCCTCGGCTCGGTCACGACGGTGGCGCCGAGGCCCGCCGCGATACCGGCGGAGCCGTCGGTGGAGCCGTTGTCGACGACGATCGCCCGCCAGCCGGCCGGGATGCGGGACAGCACCCAGGGCAGCGCCTCGGCCTCGTCGAGACAAGGAAGAACGACATCTACGGTCAGGAGGGTCACGGCTCCCACCGTAGGAAGCACCTGGTGGATCGGGGGCGTGGAAGTCCTTACGAAACGCGGACGTCGAGGTGCGTACGCCCGGGTGGCGGTGACCCCCGGCGCGGCGGATGCGACGCTGTGCGGCATGAACGAGTACAGCGCCCCCGGGCCCGCGGCCCGGCCCACGGTCCCGCCCGTGGCCCGGCCCACGGCCCGGATCCTGGTCGTGGACGACGACCCGACCGTGGCCGAGGTGGTGACCGGCTACCTCGACCGGTCGGGGTTCGCCGTGGAGCACGCGGCCGACGGCCCCGACGCCCTGCTGCGCGCCGGGGAGCGGTGGCCGGACCTCGTTCTGCTCGACCTCATGCTGCCGGGCATCGACGGCCTGGAGGTGTGCCGCAGACTGCGCGAGACCGGGCCCGTACCGGTGATCATGCTGACGGCGCGCGGCGACGAGGAGGACCGGATCACCGGCCTGGAGGTCGGTGCGGACGACTACGTCACCAAGCCGTTCAGCCCGCGCGAGCTGGTGCTGAGGGTCGAGTCCGTGCTGCGTCGCAGCCGTGCGGCCGCCGGTCCGGCAGCCCCGCGGCCGATCCTGCGCGCCGCCGGTCTCGCCGTCGACCCGGTGACCCGCCGCGCCACCCGAGAGGGCCGTGAACTCGCGCTCACACTCCGGGAGTTCGACCTCCTCGCGTACTTCCTGGAGCACCCCGGCGCCGCGCACACCAGGGAGGAACTGATGCGGCGGGTGTGGGGCTGGGACTTCGGCGACCTGTCCACGGTCACGGTCCACGTCCGGCGCCTGCGCGCCAAGATCGAGGACGACCCGGCCCGGCCCCGGCTCATCCGTACCGTATGGGGCGTCGGCTACCGCTTCGAACCCGAGCGGGACGGTACGGACGCGACGGGTGGAGGAGCGGCATGAAGGACGTCCTGCTGATCGCGGGGTTCGCACTGGCGGGAGCCGTGTGCGCCGGTCTCGCCGGAGCGCTGGTGCTCCGCCTCGTACGCCGCCGCTCGGTCGCCGTCTCCCTGACCGTGGTCGCGGCCGTCACGGTCACCGCGATGCTCGCCGGGACGCTCGCCGTGGCCCAGGCGATGTTCCTGTCCGCGCACGACCTGTGGGTGGTGACCGTCGTCGTCGCCATGGCGGCCCTCGTCTCGCTCGGTACCGCCCTGCTCCTGGGCCGCTGGGTGGTGGCCCGAAGCCGGGCCCTGGCCCGCGCCGCCCGCGACTTCGGCGACGGGGGCAGCTTCGCCGCACCGGACGGCGCCGCCACCGCCGAACTCGCCGCGCTCACCCGGGAACTGGCCGCCACCAGCGCGAAACTCGACGCCTCCCGCCGCCGCGAGCGATCCCTTGAGGCATCCCGCAGGGAACTCGTCGCGTGGATCTCCCACGACCTGCGCACCCCACTGGCCGGCCTGCGGGCCATGGCGGAGGCCCTGGAGGACGGCATGGCCGCCGACCCCGCCCGCTACCACCGGCAGATCCGCACCGAGGTCGAGCGCCTGACGACCATGGTCACCGACCTCTTCGAACTCTCCCGCATCCACGCCGGCGCGCTGGCCATCAGCCCGAGCCGCATGTCCGTGTACGACCTCGTGGGCGACGCCCTGAGCGGCGCCGACCCGCTCGCCCGCGAGCACGGGGTGCGCCTGGTGGGGGAGGAGGTCGAAGCGGTCCCCGTCGAGGTGGACGGCAAGGAGATGACCCGGGTCCTCGCGAACCTCCTCGTCAACGCCATCCGCCACACACCGGCCGACGGCACGGTCGCGGTGGCGGCCGAACGGCGCGCCGGAGCCGTCGTCCTGTCCGTCACCGACGGCTGCGGCGGCATCGCCGACGAGGACCTGCCCCGCGTCTTCGACACCGGATGGCGGGGCACCGAGGCCCGCACCCCACCGGCCGGGGCCGGGCTCGGCCTCGCCATCGTCCGCGGCATCGTCGAGGCCCACGCGGGCCGCGCCGAGGTCCGCAACGTCCCGGGCGGCTGCCGCTTCGAGGTCACCCTGCCGGCCGCGTCGAACTGACCGCGGCGGAGGATCCGACGCGGGCCGTCAGGCCGGACGCCCCGCACCCCTTCGAGGCCCGCCAGGGCCGGCGGCCTCGTGCGGCCCTGGCGACCCGGCCGCTAGCGCAGCTCGGCCTGCGCGAACTCCCTCATCCCGGCCTCGAATCCGACCTGCGGCTTCCACCCCAGGTCCCGGCGCAGCCGGGACGAGTCCGCCGTGACGTGCCGTACGTCCCCCAGCCGGTACTCGCCCGTGGTCACCGGCAGCGGCCCGCCGTACGCCCGGGCGAGGGCCCAGGCCATGTCCCCGACCGTACGAGGATCACCGCTGCCGGTGTTGTACGCGGTGAACGAGCCCGCGCCCAGGCCGTTCGCGGCCTCCAGGGCCAGCGCCGCCGCCTCGGCCACGTCCCGGACGTGGACGAAGTCCCGTCGCTGGCCGCCGTCCTCGAAGACGCGGGGGGCCTCGCCGCGGGCGAGCGCGGAACGGAACAGCGACGCCACCCCGGCGTACGGCGTGTCCCGTGGCATGCCGGGGCCGTAGACGTTGTGGTAGCGCAGCGACACCGCCCGGCCGCCGGTCGCGCGGGCCCAGGCCGCGCCGAGGTGTTCCTGCGTGAGCTTCGTCGCCGCGTACACGTTGCGCGGGTCCGCCGGCGCGTCCTCGGTCACGAGCCCCGGCGTGAGCGCGGCTCCGCACAGCGGGCAGCCGGGTTCGAACCGGCCCTCCGCCAGATCCGCCTCAAGCCTTGGAGCCGGCCGTACCGCACCGTGCCGGCCGCACTCGTAGCGGCCCTCGCCGTAGACCACCATCGACCCGGCCAGGACCAGCTCCCGCACCCCTGACTCGGCCATCGCGGCCAACAGCACCGCCGTGCCCAGATCGTTGCAGCCGACGTACGCCGGCGCGTCCGCGAAGTCCTTGCCCAGGCCCACCATCGCCGCCTGGTGGCACACCGCGTCCACGCCCCGCAGGGCCTCCGCGACGGCCATGCCGTCCCGCACGTCCGCGATGACCAGCTCCTCCCCAGGGCGCGCCACGCGAGGCGGACCGGAGTGCGCGGACGGCAGCAGGACGTCGTAGGAGACGACGTCATGGCCGCGCACGAGGAGCGCGTCGACGATCTGGGTGCCAATGAAACCGGCTCCGCCGGTGACCAATACCCGCATACCGCCCCACGCTAGAGGGCCGAGGCCCCGGTCCGGCTCCACCACGGCCTCCCGTCACTCTTCCGTAAGAGCTTCCCGCTCCCGTCTCCAGTGCGGGTGTTCGCGTGCGGCCCAGTCGCGGTCCACCAGGCCGGTCCGCATCCCGAGCCGGGCCTGCGGATCCCGTGCCGCCATCCAGACGTGCCCGGCCGTCACGCCCGCGATGGCCGCGGCGAGCCACTCGTGGACGAACGTCGCACCGGTCCGCAGCGAAGGGGGCGCGAGATGGGTGAGCCACATCAGCAGTCCCGTACCGACGATCACCAGCATCGCCCCGAGCGTCCACTGTGCGTAGAGCTTCTGTCCGGCGTTGAACTTCCCCGCCGGGCGGTACGGGGCACGGGACCGCACAGCCCTCAGCCACGCCCGGTCGAACGGGGTGAACCGGCTGAGCCGGGCCGCGTCCGCGCGCAGGGACCGGAAGAGCAGTCCGAGCAGCAGGGTCACGGGCAGGGCCAGACCGCACCACACGTGCACGGTCACGACCAGCCGGCGGCGCCCGACCAGTTCGGCCAGGGGGGTCACGTACAGACAGGCGGCTGTGGCCAGGCAGGTCAGCATCAGCGCCGCGGTGGTGCGATGCACCCAGCGCACGGGGCGGGCGAAGCGGAGCAGGCGGGGGTCGGGGTCAGCCGGTCGGCGCATCGTCCCGCCCGTTCGACCGGCCGACCCAGGCGTCGACGTCGTATCCGTACCGCTCCCAGTAACCCGGCCGCACCGCCGAGGTGACGGTGATGCCCGACAGCCATTTGGCGGACTTGTAGAAGTACATCGGCGCCACATACAGCCGCACCGGCCCGCCGTGGGCATGGGAGATCGGGGTGTCCCGCATCCGCAGCGCCACGAGGACGTCGTCACGACGTGCCTGGTCGAGCGTGAGGCTCTCGGTGTACGCGCCGTCGAAGCAGGTGAACCGGACCGCGCCGGCCCCCGCCCGGACACCCGCGACGTCCAGCAGGTGCGCGAGGGAGACGCCCTCGAAGGGGGTGTCGGGCACCCGCCAGCCGGTCACACACTGCACGTCCCGCACGATGCGGCGCTGCGGCATGGCCCGCAGGTCGGCCAGGCGGTAGCGGGCCGGGCGCTCGACCAGGCCGTCCACGCTCAACGCGTAGGTCTGCTCGGTGCGGGCGGGCACCGAGGAGACCACGGAGTAGTACCGAAAACCGCCACTGCCCGGCAGCAGACCGGTCAGCCCGGTCGGATCCTTGGCGGCGACGGTGCTCTGCGCCTGCTGGAGGTACGGCCCCGCCGCGACGCCCGCGACGCCGAGCCCGAGCAGACCGAGCACGACGCGGCGGCCCACGGGGGTGCCTCGGGGATCTCGGGGATCTTCCACTGTGCTGTTCACACCCCCGATACGACCAGCTCTCCCCGCGCACGACCAGGCCCGACGCCGCTCCGTCAGACTTTCGTCATCTCGGTCCACCGCGGGCATGGGTTCCCAGGCGCACTCCCGGTACGAGGCTGCGGGTCAGTTACCGGAGACCCCGGGCAGCCCTGTCGCAAGACCGTCCAGCGCGTGCCCGCACGGGCAGTCAGGGACCACGGGCAGCAGTCCGATCGTCTTGAGCAGCACGGTGCGCAGCCGTTCGACATTGCGGGCGAAGACCGTCAGTACCTCGGTGTGCGTGACACCCTCCCCGGTGTCCGCTCCCGCGTCGAGATCGGTCACCAGGGCCAACGAGGTGTAGCAGAGGCCGAGTTCACGGGCCAGGACGGCCTCCGGATGGCCTGTCATGCCGACCACCGACCAGCCGCTCGCGGCGAACCAGCGCGACTCGGCACGCGTGGAGAAACGCGGCCCCTCGATCACCACCAGGGTCCCGCCGTCGACCGGCCCCCACGCCGCCGCCCCGGCGGCGTCCAGAGCGGCCGCCCGCCCATGCGGGCAGTACGGATCCGCCATCGACACGTGCACGACCTCGGGCACCGTCCCGTCCGGGAGCGGCAGGCCGTCGAAGAAGGTCTGCACCCGCCCGGAGGTCCGGTCGACGAACTGGTCGGGAATCAGCAGCGTGCCCGGACCGTATGCCGGACGCAGCCCGCCCACCGCACAGGGAGCGAGCACCTGACGCACCCCCAGCGCCTGCAGGGCCCACAGGTTCGCCCGGTAGTTGATCCGGTGCGGCGGCAGCCGGTGCCCTCGACCGTGCCGCGGCAGGAACGCCACCGAGCGGCCGGCCACCTCACCCACGACCAGCACGTCGCTCGGCTCCCCGTACGGCGTCTCCACCCGTATCTCCACGGCATCGTCCAAGAGCGCGTAGAGCCCCGAACCGCCGATCACCCCTACCTCGGCGCGTAGCCCACCCCGACCGACCATCACCCGACCCACCTCTCCCGTACCGGCGCGTGTGGCCAACTGTAGGAACCATCCGGCCCGGAATCGGCGTATCGGATCTTACGATCCGCGAACACGGCAGCCACCGAACAGGGACTCGCCCGGGGGCCGGTGAAGACACTGCAGCCTCATGTGCCTCCGCCGCCTGCGAACACCCTGCTCAGCATCAAGGAGACCAGGCGGTGACGACGTTGGCTGGACCCGGACCGTTGACTGGCCGGTTGATGACTGCAACCGACCAGGAGCCCGAGCGACCCGAAGATCGGTGTCGGGGTGACGACGGTCACGAGGGCTCTTGGGCGGGTGCTGCGTACCCTTGTGAGGGTCGTCGCAGTGGAGGTCGGGAGAGTGGGCGAGGTCCTCCATCACTGTCTGAATGATGCGTCAGGAAAGTCAGCACGTGGTCAGCATGAGTCCTGAGAAACCTGGGGAATGCTGCCCGGACATGCGACTCGTTGTAAGGTGTGGAAACAGCCCTTGACCTGCAAAAACGCAGGCAGGGAGCCTATGTCCAGGAGTACCTCAGTGATACGAACGATGTTCAAGTCGAAGATCCACCGCGCCACCGTGACGCAGGCCGATCTCCACTACGTCGGATCCGTGACCGTCGACGCCGAGCTGATGGAGGCGGCCGATCTGCTGCCCGGCGAGCTCGTCCACATCGTCGACATCGACAACGGGGCCCGGCTGGAGACCTATGTCATCGAGGGCGAGCGCGGCTCCGGAGTGATCGGGATCAACGGCGCGGCCGCACATCTGGTGCACCCCGGGGACCTGGTCATCCTCATCAGTTACGCGCAGATCGACGATGCCGAGGCGCGCACGTTCGTGCCGCGTGTCGTGCACGTCGATGCCGGCAACCGCATCGTGGAGCTCGGGGGCGACGCGTCGGCGCCCGTGCCGGGGACCGACACGGTGCGCCCGCCGCACGCGGTACCCGCGCAGGTCTGACGACGGCCGAGGAGGCCCGGAGCATGGCAGAGCTGAACCTGACCATCCGCGACGACCGGGACAAGGGGCGCCTGGAGGCGTTCGACGACGGCGACTACGCCGGCGTCGTCGTCTACTTCGTCCTCGACGAGGAACCGCACGCCCTTGTCGCCGTGCACACCGTTGTCGAGGCCACGCACGAGGGCAGGGGCGTCGCCGGGGCGCTGGTGAAGGAGTTCTACCGGATCGCCGCCGCCGAGGGCGTCCCCGTCGTGCCGCTCTGCCCGTACGCCGCCAAGTGGGCCGAACGGCACCCCGAGGAGGCCCCGCCGCCCGCGCCGGAGGTCGCCCGCGCGGCCAAACGGCAGCTGAAGGCCACGCCGGAACTCTGGTGACGGCGCCCGGGCGCGTCACCACCCGAAGGAATGGGTCCGGCGCGCCGGGGCACCCGCACAGGGGGAGGCTGGGATCCGGGCCCGCCGCGCCGTGACACGGCCTGGGGCCCGGCGCCCGCACCCCACCCGTACCGCCGCCCGGGAGTCCGTCATGACCCAGCCCCCGATCCCCGACCCGCTGCCCTCGCCCGGCCCCGTGCCGCCCGCCCCGCCCTCCCCGGTGCCCCCGCCGGTCCCGCCGCCCAACCCCGTACCCGTACCGGAACCCGAACCCCAGCCGCAGCCCGGGCCAGCCGGCCGCTGACCCGGCCGGGGACGTGACGGAAGGGGCGGGGGATCGGCCGGAAGGCCTTGTCACGCACGGTTGTCAGCCCCTACCGTGGGCGACTGCCGATGCCTTCGAGGGGGGCCCATGGCCGTACGCGGGAATCGCGGGAAGCACCGTCGGTACCAGCCGAGCCGGATCAACCGTGCCTCGCTGACCGTCACCGCCGGCGGCGCCGGCATCGCCCTGCCGCTGGTCGGCGCAGGCGCGGCGCAGGCCGCCTCACTGGACGTCTGGGACAAGCTCGCGTCCTGCGAGTCCTCGTCCAACTGGCAGATCAACACCGGTAACGGCTACTTCGGCGGACTCCAGTTCACCCAGTCCACCTGGGAGCGGTACGGCGGCACGCACTACGCGCCGCGCGCCGACCTCGCCTCCAAGGACCAGCAGATCGTGATCGCCGAACGGGTGCTCAAGGGCCAGGGCCCCGGCGCCTGGCCCGCCTGCGCGCCCCGTGCCGGGCTGGAGCGCGGGGACGCGGCCCCCTCCGTCACCACCCAGACCGAGCGCACCCGGCCGCTGACGGACGCCCCGCGGGCGCGCCAGGCCGCGTTACCCGCCCAGCGGACCGCCGCCCCGACAAGCCAGGCGAGCCCGACGAGCCAGGCGAGCCCGACCACCGTGCCGACCGTCCGCGAGATGTACACCGTCGCCCGCGGCGACTCGCTCTCGAAGATCGCCCGCGACGAGCATGTACGCGGCGGCTGGCCCCGCCTCTACGCGGCCAACCGCGAGGTCGTCGGCGACGACCCCGACCTGATCCTCCCCGGCCAGCGGCTCACCCTCCGGATCAGCGCCCCCGCCGCGCCGCCGAAGCCCGGGCCCGTGACCAAGCCGGCCGCCCCGAAGCCGCCGACCGCGAAGCCGCCGACCGCGAAGCCGCCGACCGTGAAGACCCCGGTCACGCCGCCCACCCCGGCCCCGCCCGCCACCAAAACCCCGGCCCGCCCCGCGCCCCGGCCGACCGCCTCCAAGCCCGCCCCGAAGCCCGTCACCAAGCCGGTCGCCGCCAAGCCTGCCCCGAATCCGGTCCACAAGCCCGCCCCCGAGCGCGCCCGCTTCGCCTCCCCCGTCGCCGACACCGACATCGGCACCCGCTACCGCAAGGCCGGCTCCTCCTGGTCCAGCGGCTACCACACCGGCGTCGACTTCCCCGTGCCCACCGGCACCTCCGTACGGGCCGTGGCCGACGGGAAGGTCGTCTCGGCCGGCTGGGGCGGCGCGTACGGCTACCAGGTCGTCATCCGGCACGAGGACGGGCGCTACAGCCAGTACGCGCACCTCTCGGCGCTCTCCGTCCGCGAGGGGCAGCGGGTCGGTGCCGGCCAGCGGATCGCCCGCTCAGGATCGACCGGCAACGCTTCGGGACCGCACCTCCACTTCGAGATGCGGACGGGTCCCGGGTACGGGTCCGACATCGACCCCCTGGCGTACCTCAGGGCCCGCGGCGTCTCGATCTGACCCGCCCGGCGTCGCCGCCGGGCCCGATGACACCGCCGGGGAGTCCTCGGACCGCGCGAGCCGGTCCAGGGTGAGCTGCACCAGGCCGCCCGCCGCCACCGCGCCGCAGATCAGGGCGGCGACGGTGCCGGCGGCGCCGTACCGGAACGACTCGCCGAACAGGGTGAGGCCCACGGCCGCCGCGATCACCGGATTGACCACGGTGACCGTGGCCAGCGGCGCGGCGAGGCCCGCGCCCCGGTAGGAGGCCTGCGAGAGCAGCAGACCGGTGATCGCGAGTGCCGAGAGGATCAGCAGGCTGGTCCACTCGGCGAGCGGCGCGTCCGGCGACCACTGCTCGGCCACCGTCTTGGTGAACACCGACGCGAGACCGAACGACACCCCGGCCGCCGCGGCCAGGATCACGCTGCGCAGCGCCGACCGGCCCACCAGCTGCGCGAGCACGAACAGCGCCGCCACCCCGCCGAAGGTCACCGCCGTGAGCAGGTGCCGGTCGGCGTCGGACAGCGGATGGGACCCGGGGCCGCCGGTCAGGCTGAGGAGTCCGGCCAGGCCCACCGTCGCCATCAGGGCACCCCGCCAGGCGGTGCCCCCGACCTTGCGGCCCACGAACAGCGCCGCCATCGGCAGCGCGAACACGATGGTGAGCGCGCCGAGCGGCTGGACCAGGCTCAGCGGGCCGTACGCGAGTGCCGCCACGTGCAGCGCCGCGCCGACGCCGTTGAGCGCGACGGCGCCCCACCAGGCGGGGCGGCGCAGTGGCGCGTAGCGCGGGCCGTCGGCCGCGGCGGCGACCCGCTCCTGCACGATCGCCGCGGCCGCGTAGGCGACCGCGGAGACCAGGGCGAGGAGCACGGAAAGCGCGAGGGGGCTCATACCTCCACGATCTCTCTTCCGGGCGTCCGCGTCGTCGTACCAGGGAACACGATCGGACATACCGCGGAGGGAGTACGACGGCTCCTCGTACACCTCAGGCTGTACGCCGTCCCAGGTCAGGAGGGGCGGAACGGGATCTTTCGGGCGCACGGCGGGCCGCGGGACCCGCTTCGGCCGCCCCGCATTCCGAGCCACCGCGGCCCCCGCCCGGTCCACATTGGCCCGCACCGGGACCCCACCGGGCCCCACCCGTACCGTGTGCGCCGTGGACCTCGACCAGAGCGCGCGGATCGGCGGTTTCTTCGCCCTGCGCACCAGCCCGCCGCCCACTCCGCCCACTCCGCCCACGGCGCCCGCGCCCCAGGGCGACCACGTCCCCCTCGCGCTCCTGTACGCGGGCGACAAGGGCGCCGACGCCGCCCTCGCCGCCCGCATCGACCGCGTCGCCGCCGGCCTCCGCACCTCCGAGCGCCGGGTCGCCGCCTCCGCCGCCCACCTCGGTCTGGCCGCCCGCCTCTGGTCCGTGACCCTCGGTCCCGCCGCGCTCTTCGGCCGCTTCCCCGACCTCACGCCCGAGACTCTCCACTGGAGCGGCACGCTGTCCGCCCCCGACGAGCTGTGGTGGTCCGGCACCGGCAGCCGTCCCGCCACCGTCGAGGAGCTGCGGGCCGCCGTCCACGAGGCCCACCTGGTCCCGCTGCACGCCGCCCTCGCCCGCGACGGCAGGATCTCCCCGCGGCTGCTGTGGGGGAACGCGGGCTCCGCGCTCGCCGGAGCGCTGCGCGAGCTGCTCCGCCGGCCCCGCGCCCACGACCGGCCCGAGACCGCAGGCCGGGCCGCCGACCGGGCCGCCGAACGAGCCGCCGAACGGGCCGTCGGGCTCGCCCGCGGTCTGCTCGCCCACTCCGACCTGGCGCCCACCGTCCACGGCCCCGCGCTGCGCCGCACCACCTGCTGCCTCTACTACCGCTCCCCGTCCGGAGGCCTGTGCGGCGACTGTGTGTTCGACCACCCGCCCCGCAAGGGTTTGGAGCGACGGCCCCCGGCTCCGTAAAGTTGCCTCTTCGGGAGTACTTGCAGGCGCGAGCGATCGAGGAACGACGAAGGCCATGACGGTGACCGAAGAGACCCAGGACCTCGGGGAGACCCAGGACCTCGGAGAGTCCCAGGAGTACGGGCCGGGCATCGACCCGGAGCGACTTGCCGTCTGCCTCAGCGTGCTCGACGAACTCGACACGATCGACGTCGACCACCCGGACGCCATCGCCGTCCGCCGCGCCACCGCCGGCATCTACCGGACGGTGAAGCAGCGCCGCCGCCAGGAGCGCCGGGCCGCCAAGACCGCCCACGACAAGGCGGTCACCGAGGCCACCGCGACCGGCTCCGCGCAGCGCATCGACGACGAGACCGAGGGCATCCTGCCCTCCTCGGTCACCGAGGCCGGGCGGATCGCCGGGATACTCCAGCGTCCGCGCTCCTGCTACACGTGCAAGGCGCGGTACGTCGAGGTCGACTACTTCTACCACCAGCTCTGTCCGGACTGCGCCGCGCTGAACCGCACCAAGCGGGAGGCCCGCGCCGACCTCACCGGCAAGCGCGCGCTGCTCACCGGCGGCCGCGCCAAGATCGGCATGTACATCGCGCTGCGGCTGCTCCGCGACGGCGCGCACACCACCATCACCACCCGCTTCCCCAAGGACGCCATCCGCCGCTTCAAGGCGATGGAGGACTCCGCGGACTGGATGCACCGCCTGGAGGTCGTCGGCATCGACCTGCGCGACCCGGCCCAGTCCGTGGCCCTCGCCGACCAGCTCGCCGCCGCCGGGCCGCTGGACATCCTGGTGAACAACGCGACCCAGACCGTGCGCCGGCTGCCGTCCGCGTACGCCGCCCTGGTCGAGGGCGAGACCGCGCCGCTGCCCGCCGGCGAGCTGCCCGCCCACCACGTCATCGGCGCCTTCAACTCCGGCGCCGTCGACGGCCTGGCCGCGCTCCCGCTCGGCACCAGCGGCCTGGACGCCCAGAAGGTCGCCGACCTGGCCCTGGTCGCGGGCAACGCGAGCATCGAGCGGCACCACGCCGGCACCGCGATCGACGCCGGCGGCCTGGTCCCCGACGTCGTCGACAGCAACACCTGGGTGCAGACCATCGACCAGATCTCCCCGGTGGAGCTCCTGGAGACCCAGCTCTGCAACTACACCTCGCCCTTCATTCTCATCAGCAAGCTGCGCCCGGCGATGGCCGAGGCCGCCGCGCGGGCGAAGAGCGGGCGCGCGTACGTCGTGAACGTCTCCGCCATGGAGGGCGTCTTCAACCGCGGCTACAAGGGCGCCGGGCACCCGAACACCAACGCCGCCAAGGCCGCGATCAACATGGTGACGCGGACCAGCGCGCAGGAGATGTTCCAGTCCGACGGCATCCTCATGACCTCGGTCGACACCGGCTGGATCACCGACGAGCGTCCGCACTTCGACAAGCTGCGGCTCGCCGAGGAGGGCTTCCACGCCCCGCTCGACCTGGTCGACGGCGCGGCCCGGGTCTACGACCCGATCGTGCGCGGCGAGGACGGCGAGGACCTGTACGGCGTCTTCATGAAGGACTACGCGCCCGGCAAGTGGTGACGAGCACCGCGCCCGATGATCGATCGAAGCGTTGTTCAGCGCCCCGCGTTTGATCGATGATCGGGCGTTTGACCTCGGTAAACGCGTTGAACGAGCCAGTTTCACTCGAACGCGTCACACTTTCGTGCCCCATAGAGCGCTGAGGCGCTCATCTGGTTAATGTGATGTCCACGGTCGGCCATCCGGGGTTCCACCGAACCTCCACGGTCGGCCGGGGGACTGGCCTGCCACCAAGGCCGCGGTCCCGCCCGGAAGGAACGGCGCAACCGCGACCGAACGGCCCAGAATCCCCCTTTTCGCGACCCAGAGGAGTACGCGGTGACACCGGAACTGACCCAGCAGGAAGAGCGACCGGCCGAACCCGAGGAGCGCAAGCGGCGCTCCGGAGAGCTCGGCAGCCTCGAAGTGTGGGCCCGCTCGGCCCCGATCCGTCTGGCCGGCTACGAGGACGACCTCGCCGAGCCGCACATCCTGCCCGGCATCGACTGACCGGCATCGAGCGACCGGCATCGACCGACCGGCATCTGCCGCCCCCCGTGCCTCCGTCCGCCCCGCGCGGCCGGGGGCACGGGCATGCATGGGCATGACCGGGGGACGCGCAGGGCGTACGACGAGGGTTCAGCGCCGCCCGGCGGGCTCGCGCAGCCGCACCGGCGGCAGATACTCGCGCACCAGCGTCCGGTGCCACCACGCCCCGGTCTCCCGCAGCTCCCGCCGGCTCGTGTACCGGTAGCGGTAGAGCCGGGCCCGTACGTAGACCGGCGGCGCGTCCGGGAAGGGGTTGTGCCGGAGGAGACGCAGGGTGTCCCGGTCCCCGGTGAGCAGCCGCTCCACGAACGGCCCGAACCAGTCGCGGGCGTAGCCGGGGGAGAGCGCCGCGAACCACATCAGCCAGTCGAGCCGCAGATGGTACGGGGCGAACTGGCGCGGCATCCGGCGCGGGTCGCCCGGCTTGCCCTTGAACCCGTACTCCCGCCACACCGTCCCCGCGTGCGGCTCCTCCGGCTCCGCGGTGCCCTCCACCGCGATCTCGTCCCGCACCCGGCCGACCGTGCCGAAGGCGCCGTACGTGTTGACCAGGTGCAGCGGGTCGAAGGACCGGTTCATCGCCTGGCGCCGGGAGAGCAGATTGCGCACCGGGTGCCGGCTCTGGACGAGGATCAGGGCCGTGGCGGCGCACACCACGACCACGTACCAGACCGGCGCCCCGGGCTGCGGGTGGTCGTGGCCCGCGAGGAGCGAGCCGTCGACGGCGGAGAGCGCGAGCACGATGGTGAGCCAGTTCAGCCAGGCGAAGTTGCCGGAGAGCACCAGCCAGAGCTGGGTGGTGATCATCAGACCCGCGGCGATCGTGGCGACCGGCTGCGGGGTGAACAGGAGCACGGGGACGCCGAGCTGGACCACATGGTTGGCGGCGCACTCGACCTTGTGCAGCGGCCGGGGAAGGTGGTGGAAGAACCAGCTCAGCGGTCCCGGCATCGGCTGGGTCTCGTGGTGGTGGTAGAGGCAGGTCAGATTCCGCCAGCACGCGTCCCCGCGGATCTTGATGAGCCCGGCGCCGAACTCGACCCGGAACAGCAGCCAGCGCAGCAGGAAGAGCACGAGCACCGGCGGCCCGGCGTCGTCGTTGCCGAGCAGTACGGCGAGGAAGCCGGTCTCCAGGAGAAGGGACTCCCAGCCGAAGGAGTACCAGGTCTGCCCCACGTTCACGATGGACAGATACAGCGCCCACACGAGCAGCCAGAGCAGCATCGACACCGGCAGCGGCACCGCGTCGCCGGCCCCCGCCACCAGGGCGAGCGCGAGAGCGGCGCCACCCCATGCGACGCCCGCGAACAGGCGGTCGGAGTAGCGCCACTGGAAGAGGCTGGGCGCCCGCCGGGCCGGCACGACCCGTACGAAGTCGGGCACCGGCAGCATGCCCCGTTCGCCGATGAGCGCCCGGAACTGGAACGCGGCGGACAGGAACGCCACGAGATACAGGCCGGCGAGCCCCCGCTGGAAGACGATCCGGCTCAGCCAGTAGTCGGGGGCGTTGAACCAGTCCATCGCGTACGGCGGTGCGGACGGTCAGCGCTTCTGGTTCTCGTCGTCGTCCGCCGTCCGCTCACCCTCCGCCTGGGAGGGAGTGGTGCGCGTGACCTGGGGATGGACCTGCGCCTTCTGCTGCGCGTCCAGATCCTCGTCGAGGCGCTCGCCCTCGGCCTGCGAGGGGTTGGTGTACTCGTCGTACTGGCTCATGGCCGCCTCCTCGGAGGAGCACGGGTGAGTACACAGCGAGCGTAACTCTCATCGGCCCGCGGCGAGACCGGTGGCGCGGCCGGTGGTGCGGCCGGCGACGTGACCCGCGACGTGACCCGCGACGAGACCTCCGAGCACGCGGCCGAGCCGGCGGGCGTACGCGTGCTGGAGGGCCCGTACGACCGGCCCGCCGAGCCGGGTGTACCAGGCGGCGGCCCGGCTGAACGCGGTCACCGTGAACCACACGCTGCCGTCCTCGTGCAGATCGACGACGAACGACTCCTCGCCGCGCTCCGGGTGCCCGCCGCGGGTGCCGTACGCGAAACCGGTCTCGGCCTCGGTGTACGTCGTCCAGATCACCTGGCACGGCGCGGTGAACCGGACCGGGCCGAGGCCGAGGGAGACCTCCAGGGTGACGCCGGGCACGGCCCGTTCGGCCGAGGTGGCCACCCGGGCGCCGGTCGCCCGGTGCATCGCCCAGGTGGTGACAGCCGCGCCCGCGGCCTCGTAGGCGGCTCGGCCGTGGCCGACCCGGACGGTGTGGTGGAGGTAGTGGTAGCCGGCGGGCAGCGGGCCGGTGCGGGTGGCGCCGACCTCGGGGTAGCTGAGGCCGGTGGCGGAGGCGTCGGTGGCGGAGGCGTCGCCGGTGGGGGCGTCGGCGGTGGAGCCGGTCGCGGGGCCGGTGGCGAGGACGTCCGAGAGGCTGCGGATCAGGCGGGTCATGCCGGGAGCTCCGTTCGGAGGGCGGGGACAGCGGTGGCGGTACGAGGCGGGGTGGCGCCGCCGGTACGGGCCGGGGCGAGCCGGCGCCAGGCGAGCAGCGCGCAGAGGGCGAAGCCGAGCGCGTTGCCCAGGCCGTGGGTGGCGGCCATCCAGGTCAGGCTCGGGTGCGGCAGTCCGGTGGCCTCGCCGAGGGCCCAGCTCAGCGCGAGCAGCATGGTCGCGACCAGGACCGCGGCCGAGGTGGTGAGCAGCGCCCGCGTGACCGGATCGGGGGCGTCCGCGCGCAGCTCGCGCCAGGTGGCGAGGGCGACCGCCCACATCCCGGCGGTGAGCACGAGGGCCCCGGCGAGTTCGGCCCAGTCGTCGACGAAGTAGCCGAGCAGGACGAGCAGGGTGCCGAGCGGCACGCTGAGCGCCGCGAAGCGGGTGGCCGGTCCCGGGGCCGTACGGCACACGAGGCCCGCGACCAGCGCTGCGGCGAAGCCCGCGAAGTGGAAGTGGGGCACGGTGAGGGCGAGGATGCCGAGCTCGAAGCCGAGCAGCTCGTGTCCGGCGCGCTCGGCGACCAGGGCGAGGCCCGCGACGGCCGGGGTGGTGAGCGCGGTGAGCGCGGCGATCTCGGCGGGGGCGAGCGACCGGGTGAGTGCCAGGCGGACCGGGGCGTGCAGCGCGAGTGCCAGGGTGGCCAGGGCGTAGACCGCGGCGAGGAGCACGGCGAGCGGCGAGCGCGGGAGCCAGAGCGAGACGGCGCCGGGCAGGGCGAGCAGCGGCCAGGCACGGCGGAGCAGCCGCAGGGTGACCGGCTGCGGTCCGTCGAGCAGGCGGAGCCCGAGCGGCACGACGACCAGCATGCCAAGCATCACGATCAGTCCGACGAGCACGGACATGGCACCGGCACCCCCTGACGAGGTCATTGAACGCGTTCAATCCTTCGGTGGTGAGCCTAGAGCCTTGCTTGAACGTGTTCAAGTGGCGGGGTGGGGGTGGGTGCCACGCCGGATGGACGCGCCCGGATTGCGGGCCCCCGGGGCCTGCGGCAGACATGAAGGAACGACCCGGGGCGACAAGGTGACAAGGCGGGAGACCCAGTGCGCGACGCATCCAGACGACGGCCCCCGACACCACCAGGCCACGCCCCCCGGACCGCGCGCCTGCTCGCCGCGCTGGCCTCGGCCCTGCTCCTCGCGGGCTGCTCCGGCGGCGACCCGGGCGAACCCGGGGCCGAACAGAGCGCCTCCGGACCCGCCCGCGAGGTGCTGCTCCAGCCCGCCGGCGCCCAGGGCCCCGCCCCCTTCACCGCCTCCACGGCCCAGGAGGGTCCCCCCGTGCAGCAGGACGCGCCGCCCGTCACCGGCGTCGCCGACCCGGCCCCCGCCGGACACGCCCTCACCGGCTCGACCCCCGGCCTCTACGGCGGCACCCGCGCCGTCGCCAGCTGCAACGTCGAGCAGCAGGTCTCCTACCTCACCGCCGAACCGGCCAAGGCCCGCGCCTTCGCCGAGGCCGCCGGCATCCCCGAGAGCAGGCTCCCCGACTGGGTGCGCGAGCTCACCCCGGTGCTGCTGCGCGCCGACACCCGCGTCACCAGCCACGGCTTCCAGGACGGGCGCGCCACCGCCTTCCAGTCCGTGCTCCAGGCCGGCACCGCCGTCCTCGTCGACCAGTACGGCACCCCGAGGGTCCGCTGCGCCTGCGGCAACCCGCTGCGCTCCCCGGCCGCCGCCGAGGGCGCCGTGCACAAGGGCGAGGCCTGGCCCGGCTACCGCCCCGACCGGGTCGTCGTCATCACCCCAACCAGCGGCGTCGTCGGCAGCCTGGTGATCGCCAGCGCCGCCGACAACACCTGGCTCGAACGCCGTACCGGCACCGACGGCGACCAGGACCGCAGGCCGGACGTCCTGCCCTCCTGCGCCCCGGCCTCCTGCGACCTGGTCAGCGACCCGCCCCGGCCGCTGCCGGACCGCCAGGCCCCGGCCGCCCCCACCGACCCCCCGGCGCCGTCCCCCCCGCCCTCGGTGCCGACCGTGCCGCACACCCCCTCCGCGCCCCGCGAGAACGAGCTGCCCCGCGACCCGGTCGCCCCGCCCGTGCCCGACGGCGGCAGCCCCGCGCCCACCCCCGACGTACCGATGGAGCCCGGCACTCCGACCGTTCCGGACGGTCCCGGCGAGCACCCGCGGCCCGAGCCGCCGCCGGTCTTCCCGGACCCCTTCCCCGCCGACACCGGGCCCGGGCAGCCCGAGACCTTCGAGGGCTGAGCCGCCGTGCGCAAGCCGTCGCGAATCCTGCCGCGAATCCTGCCGCGCATGTTGTTGCGAAGCTGTGCCGATCTTCGCCGTGCGCGCGGCCGGTGCGGCGCCTAGCGTGGCCCCATGACTGCGGGCAGAGGGGGCGGGGAGGCGGCCGAGCGGTGCCGCTGCGCGGCGGGCACGGCGGAGTCGGCCTGCTTCTTCCACGAGTTCGGCCGGGAATTCCGGATGGGCAGCTTCGACTGGGACCTGCTCACCGGCCGGATGGTCATGGACGACAGTGCCCTGGAGATCTTCGAGTTGGATCCCGCCGACTACGACGGCGACCCCGCCACGCTCGGATCCCGCGTCCTGACCGACGAGGGCCGTCGCCTCGACGCCCTGGTCGCCCAGGCGCTCAAGGACGGCAGCGAGACCTACGGCGCGTACTTCCGCATCCGCACCCGGGACGGCGGCCAGCGCTGGACCCACACCCAGGGCGTGGTCCGCCGCGACCCCGACGGGCGCCCGGTGCGCATCATCGGCATCCTCCGGGACGCCTCCGCGGAACTCACCGAGTCCGCCGCCCGGCTCGGCCTCGACGAGGGCCGGCGGCAGCGCACCAGCGTCGTCGAGGGCATGACCGCCGCCCTCGCCCACGCCCGCACCGTGCAGGACATCATCGACCTCCTGAACGACTCCCAGGGCCTGGAGCACTTCGGCGCCGCCAGCCTCGTCATGGGCCTCCTGGAGGCCGGCCGCATCCATCTGGTGGCGGAGGGACCCGTCGGCGCCTTCGTGCCGGGCACCCGGTTCACCCGGGTGGACGAGCCGTACCCGATGAGCGAGGTCATCCGCACCCTCAGCCCCCGCTTCATCGAGACCCCCGAGGACTTCGCCGCCTCCTACCCCATCCTGTGGCCGCACATCAGCGGCCTCGGCATCACCTCCGCCGTCTACCTCCCGCTGATCGCCCAGGCCCGCCCCATCGGCGCCCTCGGTCTGCTCTACAGCGACCGGACCGGGTTCAGCGCCGACGAGCGCAACCTGCTCGTCGCCCTCGGCAGCTCCATCGCCCAGAGCCTTCAACGCGCCATGCTGTACGAGCAGGAGCACGACCTCGCCGAGGGCCTCCAGCAGGCCATGCTGCCGCGCCGCATCCCCGACGTGCCCGGCGCCCAGATCGCGGTCCGCTACCGCTCGGCCCGGCTCGGCCGGGACATCGGCGGCGACTGGTACGACATCGTCCCGCTGCCCGGGGGCCGGGTCGGCGCCGTCATCGGCGACGTCCAGGGCCACGACACCCACGCCGCCGCCGTCATGGGCCAGCTGCGGATCGTGCTGCGCGCCTACGCCGCCGAGGGCCACACGCCCGCCACCGTGATGGCCCGCGCCTCCGTCTTCCTCCACGAGCTCGACACCGACCGCTTCGCCACCTGCACCTACGCCGAGGCCGACCCCGGCACCGGACTCGTCCAGATCGTGCGGGCCGGCCATGTCGACCCGATGCTCCAGGACCGCGACGGCAGCGCCCGCAGGCTGCCCGTCGAGGGCGGCCTGCCGCTGGGTCTCTCCGCCGAGTTCGCGCGCCTCGACTACCCGGTCACCACCGTCGAGCTCGACCCCGGCCAGACCCTGCTGCTCTACACCGACGGCCTGGTCGAGAAGCCGGGCGCCGACCTCGACGAGGGCCTTCAGTGGCTCTCCTCGCTGGTCAAACGCGGGCCCCGGGACCTGGGCCGGCTCGCCGACCACCTCTGCGACGTCGTCGACGAGCGCGGCGGCGAGGACGACGTGGCCGTGCTGCTCCTGCGCCGCGAGGGCGAGCGGACGGCGCAGACCGGCGGACGGCTCCAGCAGCACGTCGGCCAGAACGACCCCGAGGCGCTCAGCTCCGCCCGCCACATGATCCGCGCCGCCGTGCGCGCCTGGGGCGTGGGCGACCGCTCCTTCGAGATCGAGCTGGTCGCCGACGAGCTGATGACCAACGCGCTGATGCACACCGACGGCGGCGCGATCGTGACCCTGCGGATGCTCGCCGGGCCCGAACGCCGCCTCCGGGTCGAGGTCGAGGACCGCTCCAGCGCCCTCCCGCGCCGCCGCGAGGCCGGCGAGGCCGGCGTCTCCGGGCGCGGCCTGCTGCTCGTCGACCGCATCTCCGACCTGTGGGGCGTCGAGCCGCGTGGCGGCGGCAAGTGCGTGTGGTGCGAGTTCGTCACCGACCAGCCGGGGGAGTGGACGACCGAGCCGACCTGACCGCGCACCCTGCCCGGGGGCGTACGGCCCGGGGGTGTACGGGCCGGGTTCGTACGGAACCGGCGCGCGCGTCCGACGGGCGGGCGCCCCGCCCGTACGGCAGGGTGGGGGCATGCCCGAGCTGCCCGAGGTCGAAGCCCTCCGCGAGTTCCTCGGCGAGCACCTCGTGGGCAAGGAGATCGCCCGCGTGCTGCCCGCCGCGATCAGCGTGCTCAAGACGTACGACCCGCCCGTGACCGCGCTCGACGGCGCCCGGGTCACCGGCGTGGCCCGGCACGGCAAGTTCCTCGACCTCGCCACCGACGGCGCCGCGGGCGAACTGCACCTCGTCACCCATCTCGCCCGGGCCGGCTGGCTGCACTGGAAGGACGTCCTGCCGTCCGGGCCGCCGAAGCCGGGCAAGGGGCCGCTCGCGCTCAGGATCGCGCTCACCGGCGGCGACGGCTTCGACCTCACCGAAGCCGGCACCACCAAGCGGCTCGCCGTGTACGTCGTCCGCGACCCCGCCGAGGTGCCCGGCGTCGCCCGCCTCGGCCCCGACCCGCTCGCCCCGGACTTCGACCTCGCCGCCTTCACCGCCCTCCTGGCCGGCGAACGGCGCCAGATCAAGGGCGCGCTGCGCGACCAGAGCCTCATCGCGGGCATCGGCAACGCGTACAGCGACGAGATCCTGCACGCCGCGAGGATGTCCCCGTTCAAGCCCACCCAGAACCTCACCGCCGAGGAGACCGCCGGCCTCTACGAGGCGATGCGCACCACCCTCGGCGAGGCCGTCGAACGCTCCCACGGGCTCGCCGCCGGCCGGCTCAAGGCCGAGAAGAAGAGCGGGCTGCGCGTGCACGGCCGGGACGGCGAGCCCTGCCCGGTGTGCGGCGACACCGTCCGCAGCGTCTCCTTCAGCGACTCCTCGCTGCAGTACTGCCCCACCTGCCAGACCGGCGGGAAGCCGCTCGCCGACCGCCGCCTGTCCAAGCTCCTGAAGTAGCGCGGAGCGGCCTGCGCGACGGGCCGCGACACGGCCTGAAATAGACTCCCGGCATGCTGCGCGTACTGGCCGTCGACGACGAGGCGCCGGCCCTCGAGGAACTGCTCTACCTGCTGCGGGCCGACCCGCGCGTGCGCACCGCCGAGGGCGCGGGCGACGCCACCGAGGCGCTGCGCAGGATCGGCCGGGCCGTCGAGTCCGGGCCCGACGGGCCCGAGGGCATCGACGTCGTCTTCCTCGACATCCACATGCCGGGCCTCGGCGGCCTCGACCTGGCCCGGGTGCTCGGCGGCCTCGCCCGCCCGCCGCTCATCGTCTTCGTCACCGCCCACGAGGGCTTCGCGGTCCAGGCCTTCGACCTGGAGGCCGTCGACTACGTGCTCAAGCCGGTACGCCGGGAACGCCTCGCCGAGGCGGTGCGCCGGGTCCGCGACCTCGTGCACGCGGGCGCCCAGGCCGCACCCGCCTCCGCCGGTGCCACCGGCTCCGGTGCCCCGGGGGCGCCCGCACCCGCCCCCGAGCAGATCGCGGTCGAACTCGGCGGCGTCACCCGCTTCGTGGCCGTCGACGACATCGCGTACGTCGAGGCGCACGGCGACTACGCCCGGCTGCACACCGACCACGGCAACCATCTGGTGCGCATCCCGCTGTCGGTCCTGGAGGAGCGCTGGGCCGCCCGTGGCTTCGTCCGGATCCACCGCAGCCATCTGGTCGCGCTCGGCCGGATCGACGAGCTGCGCCTGGACGGCGGCGCGACCTCCGTCCGGGTCGGCGAGGCCGTCCTCGCGGTCTCCCGCCGCCACGCCCGCCAGCTCCGCGACCTGCTGATGCGCCGCGCCCGCGGCTGACCGGGCACGGCGGCCTCAGGGGTGCGTCTGTCAGCAGAGGTGCAGCGCGAGGTGGCTCAGGGCCACGCCCAACTGCCAGGCGGGCAGCCACACCTGGCGCTCCTCGTCGACCGGTCCCGGCCCGCCGAAGCCCGCGAGGCCGGCCAGGTCGGCGGCGCGCAGTTCGGTGTTCCGCAGCAGCCGCCAGGTGTCCCGGGCGAGTGCCAGATCGGCTGCCGGGGTCGCGGCGGACGGGGCGGCGAGCCGGGCGGTGACCCAGGCGTCCCAGGGGTGGTCGTGGGCGGTGCGGCGCAGCCAGCCGTCCGGGCCCGGCCCGCCGGGACCGTCGAGCAGGACGGTCAGGGCGAGGGTGCGCACCCCGGCCCGGAACTCCAGTGAGCCGGGCGCGACGAGCCCGCTGATCCGCATCACGTCGTCGGCGACGTACTCGGCGCACAGCCAGTCCATCGGCACGGCGAGTCCGCCTCCGCCGGCGCCGTTCGTGCTCTCGGGCAGCACCGTTCCCACCTTCTCCCGGTTCTCCGGACCCCAGGTCCTGTTCGCCCCGGGGACGAGCCTCCTCCGAGAAGGGCGTCCGCGGGGGCGGTTCGCCCAACTGGGCCGGGCGGATTCGGCTGTCCGGCCCCGCCGCATCGGTGCTGGTGGGCGCCGTGTGACGGGGGTGAACGCGGGGGACGGCAGTGGTCCGGCCGAGGCCTGACCGGGAGCCGGCCCAGGGCCGGACCGAGGACCCGCCGTGGTCCGGCCGAGGGCTGGCCGGCGGCCGGCCGTGGCGGCGGCTCAGCCGAGCAGCGCGTAGACCGCCGTCGCGTGCGCGGCCGTCTCCTCGCTGTCCTCGGCGGTCATCGTGATGTCCGCGAAGGCCATCCGCTTCCCCGCCTTGGTGAGCCGGGCCCGCACCAGGACGTCCGCGCCGGCCACCGGCCGCTGGAAGCTGATGGACTGCTGCACGGTGGTCATCGGGACGAAGCCGCCGCGGGCGGCGGCCACCGCGATCACGGTCGCCGTGTCGGCGGCGGCCATCAGAGCCTGGCCGGAGAGCCCGCCGCCCTCCCGGGCGAGCCGTTCGGACCAGGGGAGCCGGAGGACGGCCTCCTGGCCGTCGACGGAGGCCACGGAGAGCCCCAGGTCGAGCACCCAGGGGGCGAAGTTGTCGGCGAGGATCTTCTCGGCGGCGGCGAGAGTCAGCGTCAGTGGCGTCGTTGTCACGGGCGTCATTGTGGGGCCGCGGCCGAGGACCGGGCAACGGGGCCGCGACGGCGCGGCCGGTACCCGGGCAGCCGGTGGCCGAGCTGGCGCAGCGCGTAGTGCGAGCGGGACTTGACGGTGCCGGCCGGGATGCCGAGATCCGCCGCGGCCTCGTTGACCGTGAGTCCGTGGAAGTAGAGCCGTACGAGCACCGCCCGGTGCTCGGGGCGCAGTCCGCGCACCGCCGCCCGGACGTCGAGCGCGGCGACGGCGGACTCGGTGGCGTCGGCCGGGTCGGCGGTGACGGCGAGCAGCTCGTCGCCGATCTCGGTGGGCCGGGAGAGCCGGGAGCGGCGCGCGTCGATGGCCAGCCGGCGGGCCACCGTGAACAGCCAGGGCCGCATGGACTCGTAGGGGGAGTCGAAGGCCTCCGGGTGCAGCCACGCGCGGACCAGGGTCTCCTGCACCAGGTCCTCGGCCCGCTGCCGGTCGCCCCCGGTCAGCCCGAGCAGGAAGGAGTGCAGGGCCGGTCCGTGCTCGCGCTGGAGCTCCTTCAGGGCCCACTCGTCGGTGGTGGTCGCCGCCGCTGCGGTCGGAGGCGTCAGTGCCGTCGTCATGCGCCGTATGTGAACGCATCCGGACGCCCGGGCGACAGGGAAGGGACAGCGGCGTGCGACGAACGGTCGCACCGAGCGGTGAATGGTGCGACGAACGGACCGGCGGACGCCGTGCGTCCGATTCAGCGGGATTACGGCGAGCTACGGCATTGGCCCTTGACTGAGGCTTATCGGCCACCGTGAATTCGTAGGAAAAGCTGTTCATCTCATGAACCCATGAATCCTCGAACTCCGAACCCCGAACCCGTGGAGCCCGGCAGATGACCCCACGCACCAGACCCGGCGCGGCCGCCCTCGCCGCCGTCCTGCTCACCGCGGCCGCCGGCTGCGCCGTCGCCGGCCGCGCCCCGGACCGCCCCGGCGGCGGCGCCGCGCAGAGCGGGACGCCGGAGCGCCCCGCCGCCCCCGGGGGCGCCTCCGCCCCCACCCCCTTCACCCTCGTCGCCTCCGGCGACGTCCTCCCGCACGACTCGATCATCCGGCAGGCCGCCGCCGACGCGGGCGGCGACGGCTACGACTTCCGCCCCATGCTCTCCGGCGTGAAACCCGTGGTCTCGCGGGCCGATCTGGCGATCTGCCACATGGAGACGGTGTACGGCGCGCCCGGCGGCCCCTACACCGGCTACCCCGCCTTCAAGTCGCCGCCCGAGGTCGCCGCCGCGCTCAGGGCGACCGGTTACGACTCCTGCTCCACCGCCTCCAACCACACCCTCGACGACGGCGCCGCCGGGCTGCGCCGCACTCTCGACGCGCTCGACAAGGCCGGTGTACGGCACGCCGGCTCCGCCCGCAGCGCCGAGGAGGCCGCCCGGCCCACCCTGCTCAAGGCCGGCCGGGCCACCGTCGCGCAGCTCGCCTACACGTACGACACCAACGGCTATCCGCTCCCCGAGGGACAGCCCTGGGCGGTGAACCTCATCGACGAGCAGAAGATCGTCGCGGACGCCCGGGCCGCCCGCGCGGCAGGCGCCGACGTCGTGGTCGTCTCCGTCCACTGGGGCACCGAGTGGCAGACCGAGCCCGACGAGAAGCAGCTCTCGCTCGGCCGGACGCTCACGGCGTCCCGTACCGGCGACCGGCCCGACATCGACCTGATCATCGGCACCCACGCCCATGTGCCGCAGGCGTACGAGAAGGTCAACGGCACCTGGATCGTCTACGGCATGGGCGACCAGATCGCCGGTGACATGATCAACTACGAGGGCGCCTACGACCGGCGCGGCAACATGGGCACCCTGGCCCGCTTCACCTTCGCCCCGCCCACCGCCCCGGGCCGCCGCTGGGAGGTGTCCAAGGCCGAGTTCGTCCCCCAGTTGTTCGACACCGCCCGCGGCCGGGTGACCGATCTGAACGCGGCGATCAGGCAGGGCCAGGCGCAGTACACCGAGCCCCGGGACGCCATCCGCTCGGTCGTCCTCGGCCGGGGCGCGGCCCGGGACGGACTCGTGATGGGGGAGTAGCCGCCCGGTCCGTGCTGCCTACGGCACCACGGTGACCGGCCAGCGGCCCGCCTTCACCAGGCGTACCGCCACCGAACCCACGATCCGGTGCCCGGCCGACTCCGAGGCTCCGACCACCACCGCGTCCGCCTTGAGCTCGTCGGCGGCCGAGACCAGGCCCGCGTAGGCGTCCCCGTGGAAGGTGTGGAACTCCCAGCGCACCTTCCAGACCTCTCGCACCCGCTCCGCGGACTCCCGGATCTCGGCCGCCAGACCCTCGGCGATCTCCTCGGTGACGCCCGTGACCGGCGCCCCCATCGCCGCACCGGCGGCAAGGACGGGCTGTACGTAGACGAGGGCGAGGAGCGCGCCCTGCCGCCTGGCGAGCCCCGCCGCGTACGCCGCCGCGCGGAGCGAGGACGCCGAGCAGTCGACCCCGGCGACGATCACCTTCGGGCCGTCCGTACCTCGTTCGAATCCATTCACCCTCCGAGGTTATCGGCTCATCAGGTGTTTTCCGACGGGAGGTCGGTGTCGCTGCGCGGCCGGTGCCGTCCACCGTTCGCACTATTGGTCATGAAAAAGGATGAGACGACCACAGGGCGCCGGTCGCTGCTCCGCCTCGCCGCCGCCCTCGGCGCCACCGCCACCGTCGGAGTCTTCGCCGTGGACCGCCTGGGCGGGGCGGACGGGACGGGCGGGACGGGCGGGGCCGAGGGCGCGACGGGCGGCGAGGCGGCCGGGACGCGGCCCGAGCACCCGGCACCCGGCGCGGCCGGAGCCCAGGCGAAGGCGAAGGCACAGGCAGAGGCCAAGGCCCGGGCCCAGGCCGCGCGGCTGCGGCCCGCCGCGTACCGCCTCCAGCCGATGACCGGCTACGCGCCCCCCGCCCTCCGCCGCGCGCTCCCGCCGGTGCGCACCCGGCCCTTCCTCCATCTGACCGGCGTCGGACGCTCGATGGTGCTCACCTTCGACGACGGTCCCGATCCGCGCTACACCCCCGAGATCCTCGCCACCCTGCGCCGCTACGGCTGCCGGGCGATGTTCTTCGTCTGCGGCGAGATGGCGGTCGACAACCAGGACCTGCTCAAGCGGATGGCCGAGGACGGGCACCTGGTGGGCAACCACTCCTGGTCCCATCCGCTCGTCCCCAAGCTGCGCCCCTCGCAGATCCGCAAGGAGCTCGGCTCCACCAGCGACGTCATCGAACAGGCCCTGGGCGCACCGCCGTTGTGGTACCGCGCGCCCTACGGGGCCTGGAACAAGCTGTCGTTCGAGATCGGCGCCGAGCTCGGCATGGAACCGCTGGCCTGGACCGTGGACACCCTCGACTGGCAGGAGCCGCCCGCGGACACCATCGTCCGGCGGGTCCTGGACGGCGCGGGCGAGGGCGTCGTCGTGCTCAACCACGATGCGGGCGGCAACCGTTCGCACAGCGTCGCCGCCCTCAAGCGCTATCTGCCGCGCCTGCTCGACGCCGGCTACGCCATCACCGTGCCGCGCCGCTGAGCCGGTTCGGCGGCGCGGGCGTAAGCGAAGGGCCCGGCACCTCTCGTGGGTGCCGGGCCCTCCGCCGTACGGACCGCCTAGCGGAAGCTGACCATCCGGGCGAAGACCACCACGTTGCCGTCGTAGCCGTGGGCGCGCGTGTAGCCGCCGCCGCACGTGATCACCCGCAGCTCCGGCTGGCCGGTGTCCCCGTACACCTGGGCTCCGGGGAAGTCGTTCTTCGCGAAGACCTCGACCCCGTAGATCTCGAACACGGCCACGTGGCCGTCGTAACGGTCGACCTCGATGTGCTGGCCCTGCTGCAGCGAGCCGAGTCCGTAGAACACCGCGGGCCCCGCCAGGTTGTCGACGTGCCCCACGATGACGGAGGTGCCGCGCATGCCCGGCGCGATGCCGTTCTGGTACCAGCCGGCGAGGTTGGCCTCCTCGGGCGGCGGGGCGGCGACCCAGCCGTTGGTGTCCAGACCCACGTCCATGAGCGGGGCCGCCACCCGGATGGCCGGGATCCTGATGCGTGAGGCGGGGGCGAACGGCAGCTCGGGGACGGCGCCGGCCGTCGGGGCGGGGGCGACCGGCCGGGCGACCGGGCGCGCGGCCGCGCTGGGCTGCGGCGGGCCGGACTCGAAGCCCACGCCGTTGCGCATTATCGCCAGGCCGGACAGCATGACGAGAGCCAGCGCGCCCCAGGGTTGGCGTCTCCTGGCGGCGTCGAAGAGGCTGAAGTCCTTGGGGCTCATGGTTCTCCCTTGGTGGCGTCACGGGAACCGTAAGGGCGCCGAGGCGATCCGGCGCGCCGGGCGGGGCGAACGGGTGTCCGCCGGAGGAGCGACCCCGCCCCGGCGGTCCCGCGGGGGAACGGGTGATCAGCCATCCGAGTAATCGTCAGATCATCGTTCTGACGCTGTGTGACCTGCGGATCCGTCAGATTCCCCACTCGTTCGGCCGGTGCCGTCCCTCACCGGACCGGCCCAAGGCCGACATGCGAAGGTCTTCCCGACTTGTGATGGTTCGTCATGGGAGGCGTACTCGTCGAATCTCCCGAAGCACGGCTTCGGGGCGTCTTCCACTGGAGGTTCAACCATGCGTGTTGCACGCACTCTCGCGGTGACGGCGACCGCGTTCGCGGCGCTCGGGCTCGCGGCCCCCCTCGCCACCGCCACCAACGGGCCCAGCAGCGTGACCGTCGGCTCCTTCCAGGCCCCCAAGGGTGGCGACAATTCCAATGTCACCAATTCCAACATCACCGTCTCCCCCTTCGCGGTCCACCAGGGCGCGCTTCTCCTGGTCACCACCAGGGACTGCGCCGCGGGCACGGTCTCGTCCGCGGCCTTCCCGTCCGGCACCCTCTCGGGCTCCAACCAAGGGTTCTCCACGGTCAGCGTCCGCATCTTCGACAACGCCACGCCCGGCCTCTACACCGTGACCGCCACGTGCACCAACGGCCGGAAGCTCACGACGCAGTTCCGCGTGCTGGCCGGCCAGGGTGCGGCGGGCGGGCTGGGCGGCTCGCTCGCCCCGAGCTCCACCGAGATGGCGGTGGGCGGCAGCCTCGTCGCCGCCGCCGCGCTGGGCGGGTCGCTGTTCATCGCCCGCCGGCGCCGTATGACCGGCGCGGGGGTCTGACCGGCCGAACCTCCCGGTCGGCCCGCAACGCCCGTCGCCCCCGAGTCCGCAGTCAGGGCTCGGGGGCGACGGGCGTTGCGGACTCCGCGCCGCGGGTGCCGCGGGCGGAGAGGGCGGTGGTCGTGCCGGGCACGGCCGCGGCCGCGCCGTCAGTGACGCCGGCCGTCGGTCGACGACGACCTGCGGCGCACCACGAGGACGAGACCGCCGGCCGCCGCGAGCACCAGGGCGCCGCCGGCCGCGAAGGTCCACGAGTTCGTGGCGTCGAAGGAGCCGCCGAGGCCGCCCGCAACTCCGCGCGGGGTGGTGAGCACGGTCGAGCGGGCCGTCGGCGTCGCCGTCGTCCCGCCGCTGATGGTCAGGTCGACGGTGCCCTGGATCCCGCCGGTGCAGTTGAACGCCACCGTGTACACGGCGCCGCGCTTGGCGTCCGCGTCCACCGTGGCGGTGACCGCCGAGCCCGGGGCGATGGTGACGGTGTCGAAGATGCCGGCCGAGGCCGTCGCCGTACTCGCGCAGCCGGGGGCGCTGAGCGTGACCCGGCCGCCGGGTGCGACGACCCCGGGCGACACGACGAAGTCGCCCGGTGCCTTGGCTCCGGGAGCCTGACGGGCGGGCGCCGGGGCGCCGTCGGCGGCGACGGCGTGGGGGGCGGCCAGGGCGAGGGCGGCCGCCCCCAGCAGAGCGGTGGACGCGGCACGTATCGCGCGCATGGTCAATCCTCCGGGTCCCCGAGGAGCAGCCGCGGAAGGGGTATCCGCGCAACAGACGGGACATGCACCTCGATGCCCGAAACGCTAGGAGCCCTTTACCACAGCCGCGATCCCAGACGTGCGAATGGGGCACCGATGTCCCCCGCTCGGCCCAGTGTGTGCCCTGGGATCAGCCTGCGACCTGCGGGAACAGATCGGTGAACGGCGCGGCGGTGGCCGCCAGGCCCCGGCTGAAGGGCGCGTCGAAGTCCCAGATGAGGAAGAGCAGGAAGGCGATCAGGGCACTGAAGAGGCCGGCGAGCAGCAACTCCCGTCCGGTGCGCCGGATCTGGAGCGTGAAGATCAGGCCCACCGTCACCAGCGCGCCGGTGATCAGGCCGAACCACACGACCCCCGGCATCGTCGCGCCCGCGTTCTCGCCGCGCGCGTTGCGGGCGTCGTCGGCGACCGCGACCTGGTCCACCAGCGGCTGGTAGGCCTGGCCCTCGAAGTCGTTGGCGGGCTGGTAGTCGGTCACGCTGCGGCGCACCTTGCCGAGCAGTTCGGTGCCGGTGTCGCTCAGCTCGCCGTGCTCCGCCATGTACGGGAACTCGTCGTCGACGACGTACCGGACGTACGCGTCGACGTCGGCGCGGATCCGCTCCCGGGTGGCGAGCGGGTACACCTCGACCCGCTCCGAGATCTCGTGCATCGCCTGCGCCTCCTGGCGCACGGTCTCCTGGGCCGCGCTGCGGGCCTCCCAGACGCCGGCGATGGCGAGGCCGAGGACGATCGCGTACACCACGCCGATCATCATCGTCATGTACTCGATGACGTCGGGGGTCTCGCTGGGGTCGTCGTCCTCGGCGATCCGCCGGTTGTTCATGACGACGATGGCGAGCACGACGGCGCACGCGGCGGCCATCGCGAGGGTGAGCACTACCCATTCGGACAAGGGGTTCCTCCGTTGGTCGGGCCGGACGGGCCCGGTGGGACGGCTGGGGCGGCTAGCGGGAGCGGGGGCGCAGGATCGCGGTCGCGAGCACCGCGGGAGCCGTGACGAGCAGGGTCGCGGTGAGCACGTTCGGCGTGCTCTTGGGCTTGACCCGGGCCGTGCGCCGGTAGTGCGGCAGGACGACCGGGGCGGGCCGGGGGCGCACCGTGGGGGCCGGGGACGGGCTCGGGGGCTCCGGCGCCGGTGCCGGCTCGGGCGGCCGGGGCGCGGGACGCGGCGGCGGTGGCGGGGCGGGCCGCGGTGGTGTGGTGCGCACCGGGGGCGGCGGCTTCGGGGCCGGCGTGGGCGGGGGCTCGGGCCTGGGCGTGGGCTTGGGCGTCGGCTTCGGCGGTTTGGAGGGATGCGGCGGGTGCGACGGATGCGGTGGATGGGTCGGGTGCGGGGGATGCGTGGGGTGCGGCGGATGGGTCGGGTGCGGGGGATGCGTGGGGTGCGGCGGATGGGTCGGATGGGCCGGATGACAGGGCCCGTCACCCGCGATCGACACCCCGGTCGATCCGCCGGGCCCGGTCGAGGCCCAGGCGCAGGCGTCCGCGGTGGCGGGTAGGGCGGGCGCCGTCAGCAGCCACATCAGCGCCCCTGCCGCCAGCGGGCGCGCGAGCCGCGTTCCATAGCGGGTGAAGCGGTACTGAGACAACTGAGACAAGAGAGACACGCAGTGCAGCTTGATCACCCGGACGGCCCGGGTGGACCGGAACGGACTTTGATTCGCCGGATGGAGCGGATCCGGAAGTGTGCGGACTTGACGATTCCGCCGACTCTGTCGCCCCGCGTGGGTCCCGTCGCCGCGAAGTCACCCTCCGGTGGGGGATTCCCACCGATCCGGCCGAGCCCGCGGGGACGGCGTGCGAGGGTGGTGCGGGAGCGGCGCGCGGCGCCGCGCGGGCCCGATTCCCCGAACTGGCCGGTTGTCGACTCCGGTTGTGCGCGGCGGGCGCTTCCTTCGGCTCGCGGCCTCGGACGGAGGCCAGGTCAGCGGCGCGCACGACCATATGCACGTGAATTTGCACGACCTGAAGGCGTGAACTCTTCCTTACCGCGCGCATGTGCCAATGGAGTGTGACCAAGAACGGATCGCGAATTTCCGTTTCTACTCGCTCTTGTGGCGGTCGATCAGTAGCCTCTGCTCGAACACAGGCGGCGTACACCTGGCCGCAGACCACGGCGACTTGTTGGAGACTTTGATGGAGCGTCCCGCCTGGGCTCCGCCGGGCATCGACATCTCGGTGCCGAGCGTGTCCCGTATGTACGACTTCTATCTGGGCGGC
This sequence comes from Streptomyces sp. NPDC048623, assembly GCF_040650755.1. Lineage (NCBI taxonomy): Bacteria > Bacillati > Actinomycetota > Actinomycetes > Kitasatosporales > Streptomycetaceae > Streptomyces > Streptomyces sp. NPDC048623. Next base: position 203,261 of record NZ_JBEZHV010000003.1, on the reverse strand, counting down.
TCGCACAATTTCGAAGTGGACCGGGAAGCGGCCCGCAAGGCCATGGAGTTCCTTCCGGGCCTGCCCAAGATCATGCAGGCGAACCGTGCCTTCATGCGCCGCGCCGTGCGGCATGCCGTTGACAACGACGTCACGCAGTTCCTGGACATCGGCTCGGGGATACCGACCTTCGGCAACGTCCACGAGGTCGCCCAGGCCGCCAGCGACACGGCCCGGGTCGTCTACGTCGACCACGACCCGGTCGCCGTCGCCCACAGCCGCGCCGTCCTCGAAGGCGTCGACCGCGCGGCGGTGGTCGCCGCGGACCTGCGCAAGCCGCGCGAGATCCTGCACAGCGCCGAGGTCGGCGAACTCCTCGACCTGGACCGGCCGGTGGCCCTGCTGCTGGTCGCCGTGCTGCACTTCCTGGAGGACTCGGACGAGCCGTACGCCGCCGTCGCCGAGCTGGTCGACGCGCTCGCGCCCGGCAGCATGCTGATCCTCACCCACGCCTCGTACGAGGGCATCCCGGTGCCGGAGGAGCGGGCCGGCGGGGCCGTCGGCGTCTACCGCGACATCCGCAACCCGCTGGTGATGCGCTCCCACGAGGAGATCACCCGCTTCTTCGACGGCACCGAGCTCGTCGAACCGGGCGTCGTGCCGATGCCGCTGTGGCGGCCCGGCACCCCCGACGAGGAGGAGGATCCCTTCGCCTTCTCCGGCTTCGCAGGGGTGGGGCGCAAGGCGTGAAGGTGCCGTCCCAGCCTGCCGGTTCCGTGGCCGACGGACCGGAGGACAGACTCAGGCGGTTCGTGACCATCTGGAGCCGCGCCGTGTTCCCGGTCACCGCCACCTCGATGACCCGCCAGGAGTTCGAGCGGCATCTGCTGCCGCCCGCCCGGGAGCTGTGGGACGCGCTGCACGCCCGGCCCTTCGACACGGCGCCCGCGCACCGGGCCGGGCAGGCCCTGGTGGCCGCGCACTGCACCGACCCGGACGCGCTCGCCCGCAGCCTCGGCGTGGTCGACGCGTATCTGGTGCTGTACTACGGCGACGAACAGGGCATCGGCACCGACGAGCTGCGCGCCCGCTGCTCCCGCCTCCAGCACGCCATGGCCGCCGGCTTCGCCCAGGCGCTGCGCGAACGCACCCTCGCCGAGCAGGAGTCCATCGCGCACTCCGCGCTCTCCGCGCGCAGCGCCGCCGAACTCGCCCTGCACGCGACCGAGAGCCGTTTCCGCGCCGTCTTCGACGGTGCCGCCATCGGCATCGGCGTTGCCGACCTCGACGGCAACATCCTTGAGGTGAACGAGGCCCTGACCCGCATGTTCGGCGGTCTGGAGGGGACCGTCACCAGCAAGAACATCGTCGAGTGGGTGCACCCCGAGGACGGACCGCACGTCTGGCGCCTGTACGACGAACTGGTGCGCGGCGAGCGCGAGTCGTACCGCGTGGAGAAGCCGTACTACCGCGGCGACGGCACGGTCCTGTGGACCAACCTCACCGTCTCGCTGCTGCGCGACGCGAACGGCGTCCCGCGCTACCAGCTGGCGCTGATGGAGGACACCACCGAGCGGCGGCTGCTCAACCTGCGGCTGCGGTACGAGGCGACCCACGACGCGCTCACCGGGCTGCCCAACCGCACGCTGTTCTTCGAACGCCTGGAGAAGACCCTCGGGCCGGGCGGCGACAGCCGCTTCGGCCTGTGCTACCTCGACCTCGACGGCTTCAAGGTCATCAACGACAGCCTGGGCCACTCCACCGGCGACCGGCTGCTCGTGGAGGTCGCCGACCGGCTCCAGAGCTGTGTCACCGCGCCCGGCGAGATGGTCGCCCGGCTCGGCGGCGACGAGTTCGTCGCCCTGACCACCGGCGCCGTCAGCGAGCGCAAGGTCGGCGAGCTCGCCGACCGGATGCTCGCCTCGCTCGCCACCCCGATCAGCATCGACGGACGCGAGCTCACCGTGCGCGGCAGCGTCGGCGTGGTCGAGGGACCGGCGGGGGAGCGCACCGCGGCCGAGGTGCTGCGCAGCGCCGACATCACCATGTACCGGGCCAAGTCCGCGGGCGGGAACCGCTTCGAGTACGCCGACGAGGAGGCCGACGCACGGGCCATCACCCGGCACGGGCTGACCACGGCGCTGCCGGCGGCCCTGGAGCGCGGCGAGTTCTTCATCGAGTACCAGCCGCTGGTGCACCTCGGTGACGGCAGCGTGCACGGCGCCGAGGCGCTCGTACGGTGGTGCCACCCGCAGCACGGGGTGCTCGGCCCGGACCGCTTCATCCCGCTCGCCGAGAACACCGGGCTCATCGTGCCGCTGGGCCGCTGGGTGCTCCAGGAGGCCGTGCGCCAGGCCCGGTTCTGGCAGGACGAGGCGCCCGGCGGCCACCCCGCCACCGGCCCGCTGCGGATCAACGTCAACCTCTCGCCGACCCAGCTGCACCACCCCGGCCTGGTCGCCGAGACCGTCGACGTCCTGGAACGCTCGGGGCTCGCACCGGGGGCGCTGTGTCTGGAGGTCACCGAGTCCGCGCTGATCGGCGCCGACGACGACCTCCTCAAGCCGCTGCGCCAGCTCGCCGAGATGGGCGTCGACATCGCGCTCGACGACTTCGGCACCGGCTACTCCAACCTGGCGAACCTGCGCCGCCTCCCGGTGAGCGTCCTCAAGCTGGACCGCTCCTTCACCCAGGGCATGCAGCAGCACCCGGTGGACCCGGTCGACATCAAGATCGTCGAGGGCATCGTCCAGCTCGCCCACAGCCTGGAACTCGCAGTCACGGTCGAGGGCGTCGAGACCGGCGCCCAGGCCCAGCAGCTCCGCGACCTCGGCTGCGACACGGCCCAGGGCTGGTACTACGCCCGCCCCGGCGCCCCGGACCGCATCCGGTCGCTGGCACTGGTGGACGCGGTGTAGGGCCTGTCCGGCGGATCAGGCCCTCGCCCTCTTCCCGCGGGCTGCGCCCGCGGCCGTCACCTCCGGTGCAGCAGAAGCTTCTGGAGTTCCCGCGCCGCGCGCGGCGGGGCCACGTCGCTGCGGTGGGCCAGGGCGATCGTGCGGCGCAGGCCCGGGCGGGCCAGGGCCGTGATGCGGAGGTCGCGGCCGGCGCGGGCGGCCACCATGGCCGGGACGACCGCGAGGCCGAGACCCGCGCGGACGAAACCGAGGACCGCGTCCATCTCGCCGCCCTCCACCGTGAATGAGGGCTCGAAGCCCTCCGCCCGGCAGGCCGCCACGGTCAGCTCCCGCAGGTCGTAGCCGTGCCGGAACATCACGAGCGGCTGGTCGCGCAGATCCGAGATCCGCACCGGCCGGCGCGGCGCGGGCGCCGAGGCCGAGGAGACGACCACCAGGTCCTCGGTCAGCAGCTCCACCGTGGTCAGCGCGGGCGACGGCGTCGGCAGCGGCAGCACCACGAGCGCCAGGTCGAGCGAGCCGCGCGCCAGCTCCCGTACCAGATCGTGCGAACCGCCCTCCTCGATCAGCAGCCGGATCCCCGGGTGCAGCTCGTGGAAGTCGCGCAGCACGTCCGGCAGCAGCCCGGTGCACACGCTGGGCGTCGCACCGAGCCGCACCCGCCCCCGCCTCAGCTGCACCAGCTCCTGCACCTCGTGGCGCGCGGTGTCCGTGTCGGCGAGGATCCGGCGGGCCAGCGGCAGCAGGGCCTCGCCCGCGTCGGTGAGCGCGATGTTGCCCCGGGCCCGGCTGAAGAGCTCCGCCCCCAGCTCCTGCTCCAGGGCCTTGATCTGCTGCGAGAGCGAGGGCTGCGAGACATGCACCCGCTCGGCGGCCCGGGTGAAGTGAAGGGTCTCGGCGACGGCGACGAAATACAGGAGCTGCTGGAACTGCATGACCCAGACTCTACCGGCCTTCATAGGTCCCGCCTATTGAGATCAGCTGAACCATGTCTTGGACCTCTTAGGCCATTCGGCCCTACCGTCGCCCCCATGGCTCTGGCAACCAAGTCCGATCGGCAACCCGGACAGCCCGGACGACAGCCCGGACAGAAGTCCGCACCCCCGCCCGCCGCCCCCACCCGCGGCTTCTGGGCATCCACCATCGGCAAGAAGACCGTCATGGCCGCGAGCGGCCTGATCATGCTCGGCTACCTCGTCGCCCATGTCGCGGGCAACCTCAAGGTCTTCTTCGGCCCCGAGGAGTTCAACGCCTACGGCCACTGGCTGCGCGTCATGGGCGCCCCGGTCCTGCACCACCAGTGGGCGCTCTGGCTGGTCCGGATCGTGCTGGTCGCCGCCGTCGTGGCCCACGCCGTCTCCGCGTACCAGCTGAGCAGGCGCGACCTCAAGGCCCGCCCCACCGCGTACGTGCACCGCCGCAGGCGCTCCTCCTACGCCACCCGCACCATGCGCTGGGGCGGCGTGATCGTCGGCCTGTTCATCGTGTGGCACCTCCTCGACCTCACCACCGGCACCGTCCACCCCGGCGGCTTCCAGGAGGGCATGCCGTACCAGAACGTCGTCGACACCTTCTCCACCTGGTACGGCGACGTCATCTACATCGTCGCCATGCTCGCCGTCGGCCTCCACGTCCGGCACGGCTTCTGGAGCGCCGCCCAGACCCTCGGCGTCGGCAACGCGCGCCGCGAGCGCACGCTGAAGTTCCTGGCCGACGCCCTCGCGCTCGTCCTGACCGCGGGCTTCGTCTCCGTCCCCGTCGCCGTCATGACCGGAGTGGTGAACTGACCATGTCCTCCCCCGACTTCACCGACTTCACGGTCGGCGAGCCGCTCGCCGACACCGCCGCCCCCGCCGGGCCGATCGCCGAACGCTGGGACACCCGCCGCTTCCAGGCCAAGCTGGTCAACCCCGCCAACCGCCGCGGCCACCGGATCATCGTCGTCGGCACCGGCCTGGCCGGCGGCTCAGCCGGCGCCACGCTCGCCGAACAGGGCTACCAGGTCGTCCAGTTCTGCTACCAGGACTCTCCGCGCCGCGCCCACTCCATCGCCGCCCAGGGCGGCATCAACGCCGCGAAGAACTACCGCAACGACGGCGACTCCGTCCACCGCCTCTTCTACGACACCGTCAAGGGCGGCGACTTCCGCGCCCGCGAGTCCAACGTGCACCGCCTCGCCCAGATCTCCGTCGAGATCATCGACCAGTGCGTCGCCCAGGGCGTCCCCTTCGCCCGCGAGTACGGCGGACTCCTCGACACCCGCTCCTTCGGCGGCGTCCAGGTCTCCCGCACCTTCTACGCGCGCGGCCAGACCGGCCAGCAGCTCCTCCTCGGCGCCTACCAGGCGCTGTCCCGGCAGATCGCCGCGGGCAACGTGGAGATGCACCCCCGCACGGAGATGCTCGACCTGATCGTGGTCGACGGCCGGGCCCGCGGCATCGTCGCCCGCGACCTGATCACCGGAGAGATCTCCACCCACTACGCCGACGCCGTCGTCCTCGCCACCGGCGGCTACGGCAACGTCTTCTACCTCTCCACCAACGCCATGAACTCCAACGCCACCGCCGTGTGGCGGGCCCACCGGCGCGGCGCGTACTTCGCCAACCCCTGCTTCACCCAGATCCACCCCACCTGCATCCCGCGCACCGGCGACCACCAGTCCAAGCTGACCCTGATGAGCGAGTCGCTGCGCAACGACGGACGCATCTGGGTGCCGAAGGCGCAGGGCGACACCCGCCCGGCGAACGAGATCCCCGAGGAGGAGCGCGACTACTACCTGGAGCGCATCTACCCCTCCTTCGGCAACCTCGTCCCGCGCGACATCGCCTCCCGCGCCGCCAAGAACGTCTGCGACGAGGGCCGCGGCGTCGGCCCCGGCGGACAAGGGGTCTACCTCGACTTCGCCGACGCCGTCCGGCGGATGGGCCGGGCCAAGGTCGAGGAGAAGTACGGCAACCTCTTCGACATGTACGAGCGGATCACCGCCGAGAACCCGTACGAGGTGCCGATGCGGATCTACCCCGCCGTGCACTACACGATGGGCGGGCTCTGGGTCGACTACGACCTCCAGACCACCGTCCCCGGCCTCTTCGCCATCGGCGAGGCCAACTTCTCCGACCACGGCGCCAACCGGCTCGGCGCCTCCGCCCTCATGCAGGGCCTCGCCGACGGCTACTTCGTGCTCCCGGCCACCATCAACGACTACCTGGCCCGCCACCCGCACGCCGAACCCGTGACCGACGCCCACCCCGCCGTCCAGGACGTGCTGGCCGAGACCGAGGACCGGATCCGCCTCCTGCTCGCCATCGACGGCGACCGCACTCCCGACTCCTTCCACCGCGAACTCGGCGAACTCATGTGGGAGTTCTGCGGCATGGCCCGCACCGAGGACGGCCTGCGCCAGGCGCTGCGCCGCATCCCCGGGATCCGCGAGGAGTTCTGGCGCCGCATCAAGGTCCCCGGTGTGGGTGAGGAGTTCAACCAGTCCCTGGAGAAGGCCAACCGGATCGTCGACTACCTGGAGCTCGCCGAGCTGATGTGCCTCGACGCCCTCCACCGCGCCGAGTCCTGCGGCGGCCACTTCCGCGAGGAGTCCCAGACCCCGGACGGCGAGGCGGCCCGGCGCGACGAGGAGTTCTCGTACGCCGCCGCCTGGGAGTTCGGCGGAGCGGGCGACGCCCCCGTCCTCCACAAGGAAGACCTGACCTTCGAGTACGTCCACCCCACCCAGCGGAGCTACGCATGAGGCTCAACCTGCGCGTCTGGCGCCAGAAGAACGGCGCCACCGAGGGCGCCATGGCCACCTACGAGGTGGACGGCGTCTCACCCGACATGTCGTTCCTGGAGATGCTGGACACCCTCAACGAGGATCTCATCCTGCGCGGTGAGGACCCCGTCGCCTTCGACCACGACTGCCGCGAGGGCATCTGCGGCGCGTGCAGCCTGGTCATCAACGGCGACGCCCACGGCCCCGAGCGCACCACCACCTGCCAGTTGCACATGCGCTCCTTCCGGGACGGCGACACCATCGACGTCGAGCCCTGGCGGGCCGCCGCCTTCCCGGTCGTCAAGGACCTGGTCGTCGACCGCTCCGCCTTCGACCGGATCATCCAGGCCGGCGGCTACGTCAGCGTCCCCACCGGCTCCGCGCCCGAGGCCCACGCCACCCCGGTCCCCAAGGCCGACGCCGACTACGCCTTCGAGCACGCCGAGTGCATCGGCTGCGGCGCCTGCGTCGCGGCCTGCCCCAACGGCTCGGCGATGCTGTTCACCTCCGCCAAGGTCAACCACCTCAACGTGCTGCCGCAGGGCGCGCCCGAGCGGGAGACCCGGGTCCTCGACATGGTCGCCCAGATGGACGCCGAGGGCTTCGGCGGCTGCACCCTCACCGGCGAGTGCGCCACCGCCTGCCCCAAGGGCATCCCGCTGCCGTCGATCTCCGCCATGAACAAGGAGTGGCTGCGGGCACGGCGCACGTCGCGTAGCAAGTAAGGGGGTTCAGCGGCGGAGGTACGCGAGGACCGCGAGCACCCGGCGGTTGTCGTCGGCCGAGGGCTCGATCCGCAGCTTCGCGAAGATGCCCGCCGTGTGCTTCGCCACCGCGCTCTCACTGAAGTGGAGGGCGGTGGCGATGGCCGCGTTCGAGCGCCCCTCGGCCATCAGCCGAAGCACCTCGTGCTCGCGCGGGGTGAGCGCCGCCGTGTTCCCGCGCGCCTCGCTGCGGGCGAGCAGCCGGGCCACCACCTGAGGGTCGAGCACCGTGCCGCCCGCGGCCACCGTCCGTACCGCGTCCACGAATTGAGCCGTGTGCGTCACCCGGTCCTTCAGGAGATAACCGACGGCGCCCTCGCCGCCGGCCAGCAACTCCTGGGCGTACAACTGCTCCACGTACTGCGAGAGGATCAGGACCGGCAGGCCCGGCCGCTCCCGGCGGGCCTCCAGGGCGGCCCGCAGCCCCTCGTCGGTGAAGCCCGGCGGCAGCCGGATGTCGATCACGGCGACGTCCGGGCGCTCCTCGCGCAGCGCCCGGACCAGGGCGGGATGGTTGTCGACGGCGGCGACCACCTCGCAGCCGTGCTCCTGAAGGGTGCGGGTCAGCCCGTCCCGGAGGAGGAAGAGGTCTTCGGCGAGGACGACACGCACGGTATCTCCAGGGTCGCGAGAGTGGGACCGCCCGGCGGACTGTCCAGGGCGAGGGTTCCGTCGAACGCACGCAGCCGGCGCAGCACCCCGTGCAGCCCGCCGCCGCCCGGAGCGGCGGCCGGAGCGGCGGCCGGAGCGGCGGCCGGGGCCGCGCCGCCGTGCCCGTCGTCGGCGACGGTGACCCGCAGGAGACCACCGGTGTGGGCGAGGCCGATCCGGACCTCCTGGGCGCCGGAGTGCTTGCCCGCGTTGGCGAGCAGTTCGGCCACCGCGAAGTAGGCGGCGGACTCCACGGCCGCCGGCAGCCGGCCCGGCGGCAGACCGGCGGTGTCCACCCGCACATCGAGAAAGCTGTCGAGCGCCAGCGAGCGCACCGCGTCGCCGAGCCCCCGGTCGGCGAGGACCGGCGGCAGGATCCCGTGCACCAGCTCCCGCAGGTCCCCCAGTGCCCGCTCCGAGACCTCCCGCGCGTCCGCGAGCAGCGCACGCGCCGCCGCCGGATCGCTGTCGAGACGCCGTTCCGTCTCCGCCAGGGTCATCCCGAGCGCCACCAGGCGGGCCTGCGCCCCGTCGTGCAAGTCCCGCTCGATACGCCGGAGTTCCGCCGCCTGGAAGTCCAGCGCGTCGGCCCGGGTGCCCGTCAGCTGATCGATCCGGCGGACGAGTCGTGTCTCGTACGGCTCCGAGAGCGCGCGCCCGGTCCAGCGGGCGTGCCGGGCGGCCGCCCAGGGCGCCAGGAGCAGCCCCGTCGCAGCGAAGCCGAGCCCCAGCAGCAGGGCCGCCGCCATGGTGGCGGGGGAGACCACCGGCACGAACGCGTACCAGTTGCCGTCGCCCAACCACCGCCACACGAAGGGCTGGACGAGGGCTCCGAACACCCCGTACCAGAACAGCGCGAGCGGCACCGCGACGAGCAGTCCACCGGTCACCGGCTCCAGCCACGCCCAGCGCAGCTCCCGCCAGAAGCCCGCGTCTCCCAGGATTCCGCGCGCGGTGCGGGGGAGGGGTGCGGTGGGGACGGCATGGAGGGCCCGGGCCCGGGCCCGGGCCCGGTCGGCGCGCCGCCGCAGCATGCGCGCCGCGGGCGGAAGGAGCGGGAATCCCAGGCCGACGGGAAGGAGGAGCAGCGCACCCACCACCAGAGCACCCGTCAGGGGCAACGCGAGGGCGGCGAGGGACAGCAGCTGGCAGCGCCGGAGGCTCCGTGCCGCGGCCCGGACCGGCAGGCCGGACCGGGCCGACCGGCCTGACGTGCGGCCGGGGCCGTCGGCCGGCCGCACGTCACCTACTGTTCCCATCGCCCGTTCCCCCGCGACCCCTGTCAGAGCGCGCCCCGTCGCGCCGCGTCGCCGATGGTATCCGCCGGCCGCCGCAGCCCCCACGGCACCGCGGCGAGCAGCGCCGCCGCTCCGAACAGGACCATCGGGGCGACCGCGCCCGACTCCTCGTCCATGAAGAGCAGCATCCCCAGATTGACCAGCGCGTGGAAGCCGCCCGCGAGCAGCAGCCGGTTGGCCCGGACCCGCTCCAGACCGAGGCCGAGCACCACGGAGAGCGCCATCGTCGCCACCAGGAATCCCGCCGCGTACGCCGGTGCCTCGGCGAACACCCCCACGTGCCAGACGCCCCACACCGCACCGACCAGGAGCGAGGCGGTCCACGGACCGAACCGGACGCGCAGCAGCGGCTGGAGGAAGCAGCGCCAGCCGATCTCCTCCCCGCAGGCACCCACCAGCTGGGCCGCCACGATCAGCGCGAAGGGCTGGTCCAGGGTCCTGGGATCGGTGAACCCGGGATCGCCGGTCGACAGCCCGTACCCGCCCGCCGCGAGCCCGATGACCAGCGGCGCCGTGAGCGGCAGCCACAGCCCGGGGCCCCGCTCGTGCTCCGTGCCCCCGGGCGAAGGCAGCGCCCCGGCGAGCCGCGCCCGGATCCGCCCCCGCCAGAGCAGCGCCACCACCAGGACGCCCAGCGCCGGCCCGAACTGGGTCAGCTGCACGACCTCCGTGGGTATCCCCGTCCCCGGCTGCACCGCCCCGAGCAGCCCCGCCGCCACGAACGCGACCGCGAGGAACACCCCCGTCTCCGCCTTCCACACCCGCATCCCGCCGGCCTCCCCGTCGTTCGGCTCCTGATCCGTCGCCGTCGACTCTGCCGCTCGGAGCGGGCCGGGCCACTGGGGCCAGATACCGGACCGGGGTGCACCTGGGTACACCCCCGGTCCGTGTACGGGGGCGGTGGTCAGGCTCCGACGGCGCGCAGGGTGCCCGGGCGGCGGCCCATCAGTCCGTCGAGCGCCACCTCCGTGGCCTCGTCCGCCGGCAGGTACACCACCAGGCGCTGGGCGTCCGTCTCGGTCGGTTCCAGGACCTCGTACGCGAGGCGCAGCTCACCCGCCTCCGGGTGGACGAAGCGGTCCACACCGGAGCGGGAGGGTACGGGTGCGGGCCCGCCGAGCCGGGAGGAGAAGGCCGGTCCCGCCGTCACGGTCAGCTCCTGGACCAGCTCCGCCATGTGCGGGTCGCTGCGGGTGAGCGAGAGCTGAAGGCCGGCCACCTGCTGGTCGGCCACCCGGTCCCAGTCCGGATAGACCTCACGGGCGCGGGGGTCGGTGAAGACGAAGCGCGGCAGGCTGGGCCGCTCGCCGTCGAGGAGGCCCACCGGGCCCGCGAGCCGGGCGTAGCCGTCGGTGTGCGCCACTATCTCGCCCAGCATGTTCAGGACGAACGCCGGGGTCGGGCCGAGCCGGTCGAGCAGCGCCCGGACCGGGGCCCGCACCTCGTTCGCCGGGGTGGGCGCCCGGGTGCACATGTGATGGTGGGTGCCGGACTTCATCAGGTTCCGCAGATGCAGCCGGGCTTCGAGCGGCAGCCCCAGCGCCTCGCTCAGCGCGCCGAGCACCTGCGGCGAGGGATTGCGGTCCCGGCCCTGTTCGAGCCGGGCCAGGTACTCGACACTGATCCCCGCCAGCATGGCCAGCTCGGTCCGGCGCAGGCCCGGGGTCCGCCGCCGGGGACCGGCCGGAAGCCCGGCCTCGGCGGGGGTCACGGCCTCACGACGGGCGCGCAGGAACGCCCCCAGCTCGTTGTCGCTCATCCGTCGATCGTACGAGCGCGGGCGCGGGTGAGGGTGGCCCTGTCACTACCAGGCTCCGCGACTACCAGGCTCCCCACTACCCGTCTCGGCACGGCCTTCCTCGCCGTGCCACGCCGCGCGAGCGTGGAGCCCATGACCGCTGAAACGCAGAACACCGTCCCCGCCGCCCCCACCGCCCCCACCGCCCTCCCGCTGACCCCGGGCCGCTGGGCCTTCGACCCGCTGCACTCCTCCGTCGGCTTCGTCATCCGCCACTTCGGGATCTCGAAGGTCCGCGGCCGCTTCAACGACTTCGAGGCCGAGCTCGCCGTCGGCGAGACCCTCGACGCGTCCTCGGTCACCGCCACGGTCCGGCTCGCCTCCGTCGACACCGGCAACCCGGACCGCGACGCCCACGTCCGCGCCGCCGATCTGCTCGACGTCGAGAAGCGGCCCACGATGACCTTCCGCTCCACCCGGATCTCCGGAGACGGCGAGGACTGGACCCTGGAGGGCGAGCTCACCATCGGCGACGTGACCCGGCCGATCGCCTTCGACGTCGAGTTCGGCGGGGTCGTGGACAACCCCGTGGACGGGCACAGGCACGCCGGCTTCGACGCCACCGGCGAGTTCCGGCGCAGCGACTTCGGCCTGGACTTCGCGCCCGGTGTCCTCGGTGACGTCATCAAGGTCACGCTGGAGATGCAGTTCGTCGACCCGCGGTAGCGGCTCCGGGGGGGGTGGGGGGAGAGGTGGGTCGAGGCGGGTCCGGCGGGGAGACGCCCGGGTGCCGGAACCGTACGGGGGCCGGGGCCGGCACCGTACAGGGGCCGAGGGGCGGTGATGCGGTCCCGGCTCAGATGCCGAGCCGGGCCGCGAGGAAGCGCGCGGTCCGGCTCTCCGGCGTCCGGGCCACCTCCGCGGGCGTCCCCTCGGCCACGATCCTGCCTCCCTCGGCCCCGCCACCCGGCCCCAGGTCCAGGACCCGGTCGGCGGTCGCCACCACGTCCAAGTCGTGCTCGACCACCACCACGGTGTGCCCCGCGTCGGCGAGCCCGTGCAGCTGCCGCATCAGCACCTCCACGTCCGCCGGGTGCAGCCCGGTCGTCGGCTCGTCCAGGACGTACAGGGTGTGCGCGCGGCGCGGCCGCTGGAGCTCGGCGGCCAGCTTGATGCGCTGCGCCTCGCCGCCGGACAGCTCCGTGGCCGGCTGCCCGAGGCGCAGATAGCCGAGGCCGACGTCGAGCAGAGTGCGCAGCGGCCGGGCCGCGGCCGGGGTGCCGGCGAAGAAGTCCGCGGCCGCCTCCACCGTGAGGTCGAGGACCTCGGCGATCGTCCGCCCCCGCAGCCGTACCTCCAGCGTCTCGGGGTTGTAGCGGGCCCCGTGACAGTCCGGGCAGGGCGCGTACGTGCTCGGCAGGAACAGCAGCTCCACCGAGACGAAGCCCTCGCCCTGGCACGTCTCGCAGCGTCCGCCCGGCACGTTGAAGGAGAAGCGGCCCGCCTTGTAGCCGCGCGCGCGTGCCTCCTCGGTCTCCGTGAAGAGCTTCCGTACGACGTCGAACAGACCCGTGTAGGTGGCCAGGTTGGAGCGCGGGGTCCGGCCGATCGGCTTCTGATCGACCGTCACCACCCGGGCCACACCGCCGCCCTCCTCCGCCACCTCGGTGAGCGCCCCGACCAGCGTCGACTTGCCGGACCCGGACACACCCGTCACCGCCGTGAGCAGCCCGAGCGGGAACGCGGTCTCCAGAGCCCTCAGGTTGTGCCGGGTCACCGGGCCGACCCTCAGCTCCCCGGACGGGGCGCGCACCGCCCGTACCGGAACCGGAGCCGGATCGAAGAGGAAACGGCGGGTCGCCGACTCCGCCACCTCCGCGAGGGACTCAGGCGGTCCGCTGTGCAGCACCCGGCCGCCGTGCTCACCGGCCCGCGGCCCCACGTCCACCAGCCAGTCGGCGTGCCGCACCACATCCAGATGGTGCTCGACCACGAACACCGTGTTCCCGGCCGCCTTCAGCCGGTCGAGGACCACGAGCAGCGCCTCCGTGTCCGCCGGGTGCAGACCGGCGGACGGCTCGTCGAGCACGTACACCACTCCGAACAGGCCGGCCCGCAGTTGGGTGGCGAGCCGCAGCCGCTGCAGCTCCCCGTTGGAGAGCGTCGGCGTCGCCCGGTCGAGGCTGAGATAACCGAGCCCCAGCTCGGTGACGGTGGCGATCCGCGCCACCAGGTCCTCGGTGAGCACCCGGGCCGTCTCGGAGCCGTCGTGCGCGGCGAGCGTGCGGGCGAGCCCGGTCAGCGGCAGGGCAGCCAGTTCCGCGATCGTCCGGCCCGCGAAGGTGACCGCCAGCGCCTCGGGCCGCAGCCGGCTGCCCCCGCACACCGGGCACGGCGCGCTGGTCAGGAAGCGCTCGGCCTTCGCCCGCAGCGTCGCGCTCTTCGAGTCGGAGAAGGTGTGCATCACATAGCGCCGGGCGCTCATGTACGTGCCCTGGTACGGACGTTGGATCCGGTTCGCCTCGCGCACCGGGTGCACCGTCACCACCGGCTGCTCGTCCGTGAACAGGATCCACTCGCGGTCCTTCGCGTCGAGCTCCCGCCACGGCCGGTCCACGTCGTGGCCCAGGGTGTCGAGCACGTCCCGCAGGTTCTTCCCCTGCCAGGCCCCCGGCCACGCCGCGATCGCGCCCTCGCGGATCGACAACCCCGGGTCCGGCACGAGCAGTTCCTCACTCGTCTCGTGCACCCGGCCCAGACCGTGGCACGAAGGACACGCCCCGGCCGCGGTGTTGGGGGAGAAGGCGTCCGAGTCGAGCCGCTCGGCGCCCGGTGGATAGGCGCCCGCGCGGGAGAACAGCATCCGCAGCGAGTTGGACAGGGTGGTCACCGTGCCCACCGAGGAACGGGCGTTCGGCGCCGCCCGTCGCTGCTCCAGGGACACCGCCGGCGGCAGCCCGCTGATCTCCCCGACCTTCGGCGCCCCGACCTGGTGGATGAGGCGGCGCGCGTACGGCGCGACCGACTCGAAGTAGCGCCGCTGCGCCTCCGCGTAGATCGTGCCGAACGCCAGCGACGACTTCCCCGAGCCCGACACCCCCGTGAACACGGTGAGCGCGTCGCGCGGGATGTCGACGTCGACCCCGCGCAGATTGTGCTCCCGGGCGCCCCGCACCCGCACGAACGGGTCGTGAGGGGCGGCGGCGGAGCCGAGGGGGAACGGGTCGGTGCGGTCGGTGCCGGTGTCGCGCATCCGCTGATTCTAGGCCCGGCTTGCCTCGTTTGCCCTGGTCAGGCCCGCCAGTCGAGCCAGCGCGCGGTACGAGTCGAGCAGCGCGTCCCGGTCGTGGGTGCTCGTCGTCACCAGGACCTCCTGCGCGCCCGTCTCCGCCACCGCCCGCGCCAGCTGCTCCGCGACCTGCTCCTCGGTGCCGTACACATGCCCGCTCAGCCCCGCCTCGTAGAAACCGCGCTGCTTCTCCGACATCGGCAGCGCCTCGATCCGCTCCGGCGGCAGCAGCGGCGGGAACACACCGACCGTCCGCGCGCACGCCATCGACCAGGCCTCCGGCATCAGCAGCCGCCGCGCCCGCTCCTCGCTGCCGGCCACCACGACCGTGCCCGCGACCATCACATACGGCTCGGCCGACCACACCGAGGGGACGAACGCGGACCGGTACGTCCCGACCGCCTCCCGCAGCCGCGCCCGGCCCCGCAGATCGCCGATCACCAACGGCAGCCCGGCCGCCGCCGCGATCGCCGCGCCCTCGCCGGTCGCCAGGACGTACGGCGGCACGCGCAGCCCCTCCGCGGGCCGCGCGTGCACCTGCGGATGCGCGCGCTGCGTACCGGTGAACCAGCCGAGCAGCTCGTCCAGTTGCTCCGCGAAACGGTCCGCGTCCTCCTTGTCCCGGCCGAGCGCCCGCCGGATCCCGTCGGTGAATCCGACCGAACGGCCGAGCCCCATGTCGATCCGCCCCGGGAACAGCGACTCCAGAACACCGAACTGCTCCGCCACCACCATCGGCTGGTGGTTCGGCAGCATCACCCCACCCGTGCCGACCCGGATCCGCGAGGTCGCCCCGGCCACGGCCGCCGCAAGCACGGTCGGCGCCGACCCGGCCACCCCGGGCACACTGTGGTGCTCCGCGACCCAGGTCGGTGGTACACCCTGCTACCACTCGGGATGCGGGCCGTACCCGCAGGTCAGAGGCTGGTCACATGCACAGAGGCAGCACGGACGACAGACCAGAGGTCGACCTCCTGCTCAGGAAGTCAAAGGTTGTCCGGGAAGGGGAGCGGGCCCTGTCCATCCGGGCGCAGGAGGACCGAGGCCGCCAGTGGGCTGACCAGGAAGGGTACCGGGTCCGCAAGGTCTGGAAGGAGAACCTGTCCGCGTGGTCCGACATCCAGCGGCCGAAGTACGACGCCGCCATGGACGCCGTGCTGAACGGAGAGGTACCCGCCCTGTGGGTGTACGCACTGGACCGATTCACCCGGAAGGGTGTAGAGGCCATCGTGCCGATCCTCGGCCGGGCCCGTGTGATCTTCGACTACGAACAGCTGGACAGCTCCATCGAGCGCGATCGTCGCTGGATCATCCAGCGCGCTGAGGACGCCCGCGAGTACTCCCAGAGGCTCAGCCACAACGTACGGACGACCAAGGCTCGGCAGCAGCGCGAGGGGAAGTGGCTGAACCAAGCCCCGTACGGCCTGGTGGTCGACCCCGTCACCCGCAAGTTGTCCCCGGACAACACTCGGCGCAAGGGAGAGAAGCGGTCGCCCTGGGCGGTCGTTGTGCGGATCTTCGACAGCGTCGCCGGGGGCACGTCGTCGCGCGCGCTGGCGAAACGGTTCAACGCAGAGGCCATCCCATCTCCGTCAGGGAAGACATGGCGAGCGAACACCATTGGCCGGATCGTTCACCACCCCGTCTACTGCGGTTGGCTCACGGTGGCTTCCGGCAATGGACACAAGCCCGCCAAGTACCTCGACGACAAGGGAAACCCGGTCCGCTGCGTCGAGCCGGAGACGGTGCCGAAGATGATCCCGGAGGAGACCGCCGACAAGGCTCGGGCAACCCTTGCCGGACACGCCGTGCGGCCCGCGGAACGTCCCGAAGGTCGCCGCTGGTACCCGCTTGCCGGCCTGCTCTACTGCGCGTCGTGCAACCTTCGCATGGTGGCCGACGGTCTGAACTACCGATGCCAGCTCAAGCCGCAGGGTGGTGCTTGTGCGGAACCCGCGTCCGTGTACCGCAGCGCCATTGAACGGTATGTGTTCGGGGAGTGGGCGGCACGTCTGGGACGGCTGGAACTGGGCGACCCCCTCATGGTCGTCGTGGCAGCGCGCTGGCAGGCCCTCACGGCTCCGCAAGAGACTGAGGGAATCCGGGAGGCCGTGGCCGCCGTGAAGGCCGCTGAGGCAGCGCTCGACCAGTTCCACGCGGACGACCGCGCAGGGTTCTATAAGGGCCGGTCAGCGCGCTACAGGATGCCCGCCAAGCGAGAGGCGGAAGAACGGCTCACCGCCGCCGAGGAGTCGCTGGCGGAGCTGCGCGGACCCTCCATCGACCTGACGGCGTTCGATGACCCGAAGGTGTTCCGGCACATGTGGGAGGCTGCCAGCGAGGGTGACAGGGGAGACCTGCTGCGGCTGGCTATCGACCGCGTGATTGTCCGCAAGGCCAGCGAAGCGGAGCATGGCCGACCGTTCAACGGCGAGACCCGTGCAGTCATCGACTGGGCCACCGTGGATGACGAAGACGCGGCCCGCCTGACGGGCTGAGGGTGATCTGTCGCCTCGGACGGGCCCGGTGGTCCGCGGAACATACACCGTGATCGCCGGTTAGCCTAACCGGCGATTCTGTGGACGATGGATCCCGTTCGCACTTGCTGCTGGGCGGCGGTTCGGATGCGGACGGTGTTGTCCGCACGTTGTCTTTCGCGTGCGGACGCGAGTACGGCGCAGGCACTGTGCGTCTGGTGGCGTCGCCGCCATGGCCCGCCCGGCTTCAGTGCGATGAACAAGAAGAACGCCGTCACCGGCAAGTGCGAGCGCACTGCCGCTGTCTACCGGAGGAATCACATCACTCATCTGCCGCAGAGTTCTGGCTCGGATCTGGAGCCTACCGAGGACGCGTCATATGCTCCTCACGCGTCCGGAGGCCGCCCCGTAGGGTGGTTCCGCGTCGCGGGCCAGCAGGGCGGAAGGCCCATTGCAGTGTCGGCGTGGCGCGTTACGACTGAGGACCGAGCGGTGGCTGATGCCTTGGGCGGGCTCCTGGGAGGCGTACCACAGCTGTTGGAAACCGACGGCGACCAGGTTTTTGCGGTCCAGACACGTTGCGATCGCGTTCGTATCCTGTTGGAAGGAAGTCGGGCTGTCTCGTTTCGCATGGTGATGCGTGGAGAGGGCGGGACTCTCCATGTCTGTGACGGAAACAGGTTTCTGGAGCCGGCCGGGGCGCGTGGATCGCTGTGCGGTTGTCCGACGGGCCTGGCTGACCGCAAGGCAGCAGCCCAGGCTGGTCGCGGGCCGATGCCGGAGGTCAACATCTGCTTTCGACTGGCGGCTCTTCCCGATCTGGGTGTGTTCTGTTTCGATTCGAGTTCATGGGAACTCGCTGCGGAGCTGCCTGAGTTGGCAGCTGCACTGGAGGTGGCGGCTACGCCGGCCTTGGGTGTGCTGTGCCACGAGCTGGTGGAGTTCACCACCCGATCCGGGATCGCCGTGAGCTTCCGGCGGCCAGGAGTCGGCGTCGACCGGGGCTTTGGCGAGGACTCGGTACAGCTTGCGGCGTAACATCGCTTCGCTGGTTGGACGCTCAGTGCGGGAGGTCCCCGCAACGCCACTGATGGGGAGACGCGGTCGTCGTCTCGAGTCCCGGTCGCGAGGCATCCACATCGCCCCTTCACTGACGAAGTGAGCCTGACCTCTGGTGTCATCAGGGGAAGGTGAACGGCAGCGACTTTACCCGTTCTCGATGACCCACCATGTCGAGTGCGTCGCGATCCTTGAGCCCGCCGAAAAGGGCCGCTGACCTGCGGCTTTGCCGAGTGTGCATTACGTGCGTTACGGGCGATATCTTGACGCATATCTGACGCACGCCCGGCTCATACGCTGACTACCCGTCAGCAGTAGAAAGCCGCCCTTCCAGCCGGTGTGACAACCCGGTCGGAAGGGCGGCTTTCTGCTGTGCGCGCCCCAGGGCGCCATCGCTCTCGCCTCGCTTGCCTGTATCGGCGGTCGAATACGCTCCGTAGCTGCACGTCGGCCTGGAAATATGCCTGCAGCCTTATGCGTTGGAGCCGACCACGGAATGGGGAGGTGTGGGAACTGCGGTTGTTCCAGACCATGGACAGGGGCGTGAGCGAGCTCGCGCCCCGGCTCGCCGCTGCCGAAGTGGACGTGCAGCGCCTTGTCGAGACAGGCATGGAGGCGTTGTTGGGCGTCCGGTTCCTGGCATCCGAATACAGCACGGGGCCTGTTCACGCCGGCCGAATCGATTCGCTGGGGCTCGACGCGAACGGGGCACCCGTCGTGGTCGAGTACAAGCGCGGCACGGATCCGGGCGTGATCAACCAGGGGCTCTTCTACCTGAGCTGGCTCGTCGATCACCGCAGCGAGTTCGAGCACCTGGTCCGTGACAAGCTCGGGGCGAACGCCGCGGCCCAGGTGCTCTGGAGCGGACCCCGATTGATCTGTGTGGCCGGCGACTACACCCGCTACGACCTCCACGCCGTGCGTGAGCACCGGCGCAGCATCGATCTGGTCCGCTACCGCTTCTTCGGCAGGGACCTTATTGGCCTTGAGACCGTGGCCACGGCCGCAGGACGGCCGACGCAAGGCAGGCGAGTACAGCCCACGGGACTGGCCGGCATGGGACCGGAGCGTCTTGTGGAGCTGGCGGCAGCGGCGGATGAAGTGCTCCTCGGCCTTGGCGACGGCATCACCAAGGTGCAGCGCAAGCACTACAGCGCCTACCGGCGGCTGCAGAATTTCGCGAGCATCTGCCCGCCCCAGCGGACCAAGGTCCATGTGTATCTGTCGCTTGACCCGGCCGATGTCGACCTTGTCCCTGACTTCACCAGGAACGTGACGGGCCTGGGGCACCATGGCACAGGCGATCTGGAGGTACGACTGCGGACGGAAAGCGACCTCGAGCGCGCTCAAGACCTCTTCCGCGCCAGCTACGCGGCGGCGTGAGGGTTCAGTGCCACGCGCACGCGAATCCACGGTCGTGTCGTCATTCAGGGCGGTGTGGTGAGTGTGCCCTTCGACGGGCCGGCAGAAGGTGGCGGTGGAGATATCCACCATCCCGAGAGTCCCCGGTTGGGCTAACCGGGGACTCTCGGCTACATTGCGCCGCGCATGCCGCTCTCGGGACGAAGTGGCAGCGTCCCAGCCAGAGCATCCCGGCTGGCTACGATGCGCTTACCGCGTCCATACCGTCAAACGGAACCCCAGCCCAGGGCCACGCAATCCGCTTCGCTCGCCACGGTCTGTGAGACGGAAGGACCAGTCCGGTGCCAGAGCAGGCGGTGCCGTCACCAACCTGGCGGACCTGCCAGGCATCCGTGCCCTTGCGCTCCGAGTCCCGGCCCGCAGTCTGCCGTGCCGCACCCTCGTCGTGGTGACATACCCGGTCGCTCACTGCGCGTCTTCGTCACGACGGCAGGCGTTCGTGGGACGGTCGCGGTGACGCTGTGGCGCTCTGCGGGGAGTGGCAGCGCGCGGCGGTCATCGAGGCAGGCGAGCGGATGGGATGGGCGATATGGCGGGATCGGCTGCTGCGAGAGCTCGGGGACCTGCGCCGACGGCGCGGCGGGTTCTCGCCCCGTTGGCGTTGGCCCAGTTCATCTGCAGTTTTGCGGGCTCGAACATGAACGTGATGATCAATGACATCAGCGAAGATCTGGACACTACCGTGCAGGGTGTCCAGGTCGCGATCACGATCTTCCTGCTGGTGATGGCCGCGCTGATGATCCCGGGCGGGAAGCTGACCGACAAGTGGGGGCGCAAACGCTGCCTTCTGACGGGACTAGTGGTGTACGGCGTGGGGGCGGTGCTCAGTGCGGCCGCGCCGGGGCTGGGGGTGCTGATCCTCGGGAACTCGATTCTGGAGGGCGTGGGGACGGCGCTGCTGATCCCGCCGGTCTACATCCTGACCACGCTGCTGTTCACCGACACGGCGTCCCGGGCGCGTGCGTTCGGCGCGATCATGGCGATGGGCGGGATCGGGGCGGCCGCCGGTCCGCTGATTGGCGGGCTGATCACGAGCGCGATCAGCTGGCGGGCCGCATTTGTGTTCCAGGCGCTCGTGATCGTGGTGATCGTGATGCTCAGCCGCAGAATCGACGATCCGCTGCCGCCCGATCCCGCGCGGCCCTTTGACACGGTCGGGGCTGTACTGTCGGCGGCGGGCCTGGTGCTGCTGGTGACCGGCATCCTGGCCGTCGACGACAACGGCTGGCTGGCGCTGGGCCTGTTGCTCGCTGGTGCGCTCGTGCTGGCCGGCTTCTTCGCCTGGGTGCGGGGCCGCGAGCGCGCCGGCCGGGAGGCTCTGCTGTCGACGGACCTGTTCCGCAACCGCACCTCCAACTTGGGCCTGGTCACCCAGAACACGCAGTGGCTGATGCTGATGGGCGTCTCGTTCACCGTCGCCGCATACCTGCAGGTAGTCCGCGGCTACGACGCGATCGAGACCGGCGTCATCTTCACCGCCGCGACCCTCGGCATCCTCGCCTCCTCACTGGCCGCCGAGAAGCTGGCCCAGCGCCGTTCCCAGCGCACCCTCATCATGGCGGGCTTCGTCGTGACGATCGCTGGCGTAGCCGTGCTGTTGGCTCTGGTCGCCTGGAAGCCCGGTGCCTGGGCGTTCACCCCCGGCCTGTTGTTGATCGGGTTGGGGCTGGGGGTGATGCTCACCCCGTCGGTGAACGTGGTGCAGTCGTGTTTTCCCGAGACGCAGCAGGGCGAGATCTCTGGTCTGTCGCGCAGCATCTCCAACCTCGGCTCCTCGCTCGGCACGGCCGTCGCGGGCACGATCCTGGTGGCAGGACTCAGCAAGGGCGCGTACGCGGCGGCGATGGCGGCGACCGCGGTCGTCGGCCTGGGCGGGCTGACTGCCGCGGCCCTGCTGCCACGCACCGGCCGGCCCCCTGCGACCGGGGCTGGGACGGTTGCACCGCCAGGGGTGCCGCAGGAGTGACCCCGCACCACATGCCCCGTCGACGGTCCAAAGTCTTCCTCGGGCAGCCGACGCCGCGTCTGGTCAGCCTCTCCTGCCCTCGACGCGGTCGAGCTCCTCGTCCAGAGCGAGCGCAGCGTCAATCAGGGCCAAGTGGGTGAAGGCTTGCGGGAAGTTGCCGAGCTGCTCACCGGAGGGGCCGATCTCCTCGGCGAACAGGCCGACGTGGTTGGCGTAGGTGAGCATTTTGGAGAAGGCGTAGCGGGCCTGGTTGACGCGTCCGGCCCGGGCGAGTGCCTCTACGTACAGGAAGCTGCACAGGTTGAAGGTGCCCTCCGAGCCGCGCAGGCCGTCCGGGGAGGCCGCGGGGTTGTAGCGGTAGACGAGGCTGTCGCTGACCAGCTCGGCGTCCATGGCGTCGAGCGTGGTCAGCCAGTCGGGGTCGGTGGGGGTGAGGAAGCCGACCTTCGGCATCAGGAGCAGGGAGGCGTCGAGGACGTCGCTGTCGTAGTGCTGAACGAAGGCGCGGCGCTCCTCGCGCCAGCCGCGTTCCGTGATCTGCTGGAAGACCGCGTCGCGGGCGTCCTGCCAGCCGTCCAGGTCGCCGGGGCGTGAGCGGGTGGTGGCCAGATGGATGGCGCGGTCGAAGGCGACCCAGGCCATCAGGCGGCTGTAGGTGAAGTCCTGGCGGCCGCCTCGGGTCTCCCAGATGCCTTCGTCGGGCCGGTCCCAGTGCTCGGTGAGCCAGTCGATGACGTTGGTGAATGCGCGCCAGCCCCGGAGGCCACCGATGTCCTCGGCCTGGGCGAGGGCGTAGGCGGCCTCACCGTAGATGTCGAGCTGGATCTGGTCGGCGGCGGCGTTTCCAGCTCGTACCGGTGCGGAGCGGCGATAGCCCTCAAGATGATCCAGCACCTCCTCGGTCAGGTGCGGTTCACCGTCCACGCGGTACATGATCTGCAGCGGCTCGCCGGAGGCAGTGCCGCCGGCGTCCAGGCGCT
Organism: Streptomyces sp. NPDC048623; assembly: GCF_040650755.1. NCBI lineage: Bacteria > Bacillati > Actinomycetota > Actinomycetes > Kitasatosporales > Streptomycetaceae > Streptomyces > Streptomyces sp. NPDC048623. Next base: position 180,954 of record NZ_JBEZHV010000003.1, on the reverse strand, counting down.
CACGCAGCCACCGGCGGAAGGCGTTCGCCTCCATGGTGAAGCCGAGGCCGATCAGCGCCCGCACCGACAGCGAGGCGTCGCGGACCCAGGTGTAGCGGTAGTCCCAGTTCCGCTCGCCGCCGATCTGTTCCGGCAGGCCCATGGTGGCGGCGGCGATAGGGGCCCCGGTGGGGGCGTACGTCAGCAGCTTGAGGGTGATCGCGGAGCGGGTGACCATCTCGTGCCAGCGGCCGCGGTAGCGGGAGGCGCGTAGCCAGTTCAGCCAGAACGCGCTGCATGCGTCGAAGTCGGCAAGGATCGCGTCGATGGAGGGCGTTCCACCACCGGGCCGACCGCTGAGGTCGCCCAGGTCGCTGGTTTCACTGGTCAGGACGACGGCGGCGCGTTGCCCAGCCTGAAGGGTGAAGCGGGCGGAGACGTCGGAGCCGTCCGGGTGAAGGACGATCGGAGCGGTGACCTGCAGGTGCAGATCGGTGCCGGGCCCCCGGAACAGCACGGATCCGTCGTCGAGGCGCTTAAGGTCATGTGGTGCGCGACCGTAGTCAAAACGGGGTCGGCAGATCAGTTCGAACGGCATGCTGCCGCGTACCACCCGCGCGACCCGAATCAGCCGGTGCCGGGCCGACGGCCTCGTCGACGGGTCGGGAGGCATGAAGTCGACGACCTCGCTGACGCCGCCGGGCGTCATGAAGCGGGTAATGAGGACGGCGGTGTCAGGAAGGTAGAGCTGGCGGACGGCGGCGTCGCCTCCAACATCGGCGGCGAGGCGGCAGAAACCGCCGCGATCGCTGTCGAGCAGTGAGGCGAACACGCTGGGGGAATCGAACCGAGGGGTACACCACCAGTCGACGGTTCCGTCGGCGGCGATCAGCGCCGCCGTCTGAAGATCGCCGATTATGCCGTGGTCTGCGATCGGGGGGTAGTCGTTCACAGCGCCTCCTTGCTCCTCCGCGCCGGCCGAGGACGCACAGCGTCCTAGCAGCGCGGCATCGGCCCGACCCCACGGGTGGGAGGGCCCCACGGGAGTCGACGGCATGGCCGCCGTCCAACCTCGGCCTTTCTGCCCATCATCGCGACAGCGGGCGCCCCCAGCTACTCCTAGCCGGAGCAGCCGGCGACGGCCGCCGTCTCGGCTTGCGGGCCTCTTCGAGGGTCCGATAATTCCCAGCAGCCGCTACTGCCGAACGCCGGGTGGGAACGCGTCCAGGACGCGCCCCTGGCCGAATGGGGCGGGAGGCCTGCGAGGATCCGTCACGCGCGCGGAGCCGACGGGGGCGGCGCCCACCAGGAGGACCACCAGGCCGGCCAGACCCACGACCCCGTACTGCAGGCGTCGGCGGCTCGGTCATACGGCTTGCCGTGCCTCGGAGCCCCCACTCATGACCGGCCCGCCCAGTCGTCCAGCTTTGCGAAGACGAGGTCACCGCGCCGCCGCCGACCGCGATGAGGCCGTAGACCGCGAACATGGTGCGCTGGCCTGTCGGGTGCCCGTGGCACGCCACCAGCCACCCAGGACGGGGAGTCGGCAGGAGCAAGTTCCGTCGTTGGCGGCCAGCCGTTCCATCTACATGCTGCCACCCATCTTTCGAATGGGTGCAGGCCTTTGACGTGCGCTTTCGTGGAAGTGTGCTCGTGAGACGCCTCACGTGTGCAGTGCCGGTACCTAGGATCGATTCGCACTTGCATCGGATTGAGGAATCACACGGGGGTCTTGTGTCATTCGATGAAGAGTGGGCTGCTGCCAAGGCCGCGGTCCGTGAGAAGCAGACGGCGATGCGTCTGAACCAGCTCGACGGCGGAGGCGGCGGCGGTGGAGGAGGTGGGGGTTCGAACCCCGACGCTGTGCTGACGGTGGAGCAGTCGGACCTCGCGGCCATCGGCAACGCCGCCTTCAAGCTGCACCAGCGGCTGGCCACCGACGGCAACCACGCCAGGGCCAGCACCCAGGAGGCGGGCACCGCGATGAAGCAGGAATTCGCGCTGGGCCCGGCTCTGAGCACCGTGGCCGAGAAGTGGGGCAAGCAGCTGACCACTCTGCTGGACGCCTGCGGGCATATCTCCAACCATCTCGAGTACTCCAAGAAGGCCCACGCGGACGACGAGTACGTGATCGCCACGCAGTTCAAGTTCGAGCAGCTCAACAAGGGCTTCGAGGAGAGGGCGCAGCACTGATGGATCTCGATGCCCTCAGGTTCGGGGTTTTCACGCAGCTCGGCACGGCGGCTGGCGACTGGGAGGCCATGGCGAAGAAGCTGTGGGACCTGGAGTCGGACGCCCGCGGCGACCTCGGCGGCAAGGCCGCGAAGGCCCACTGGGAGGGGGTGAACGCCACCGTCACCAAGGAGTTCGTCGGCAAGACGGCCAAGGAGTTCGCCGACGCCGCCACCCAGGCCACCAGCATCGCCAACATCCTCAAGGACACTCACGGCGAACTCGTCGGCTACAAGCAGCAGTTGAACGAAACGATCGAACAGGCCCTGACGCGGAACCTGACCGTCGTGGCCACCGGCGACGGCGGCTTCACCGTGACCATGAACATCCATCCGGACCGTGCCGCCAAGGGCCACGAGGTGCCGGAACACACCCAGGCCGACGTCAACGCCCTGCGCGACGAGGTGCAGAAGATCCTGACCCAGGCCACCGAGAGCGACACCACCGCCGCGCAGGCGCTCACCATGCTCGTCGGCCAGACACCGTACGGATTCTCCGACGCCGCCTACTACGACCGGGACCGCGCCGCGAAGGCCATGAAGGACGCGGAGGAGATCGCGAACCTACTGAAGACGAAGGGGGACGACCTGACCCCCGAGCAGTTCGACCGGCTCAACAAGGACCTCGCCGCCTACAAGGACGACCGGCTCTTCCAGGAGAAGCTGGCCACCACACTCGGCCCGCGCGGCGTGCTGGAGTTCTGGGCCGACCTGTCCGACCCCTCGGACGGCGGCGGTCTCCAGCGGGCCCGGCTGAAGGACCTCGGCGACTTCCAGCAGAACCTGTCCCTCGTCCTGGCCGGCGCTACCCAGTCCGACAGCCCCGCCATGCGCACCTGGGAGAACGACATGGTGAAGCTCGGCGAGGAACGCGTCCAGACCCGCGGCACCCAGGTGTACGGCTTCCAGCTGATGAGCAACCTGATGCGGACCGGCGACTGGGACAACCGGTTCCTCAACGACTACGGCAACGCGCTCGTCGCCACCGAGAAGAAGATGCAGCTCCCCTCGCACTACTGGAACTCCGGGGTGCCGCCGATGCCGAAGATGAACTTCATCGGCGAGGACTTCGGCCGCGACCCGATGACCGGCTTCATGACGGCACTCGCCGCCAGCCCCAACGCCGCCACCGAGTTCTTCAACACCACCGCGCCGGAGGACAACGCCAAGTACGTCCTCGGCGACCGCGACACCTTCGACGACACGCCGCTGGACAGCAAGGACGGCAACTCGGCCACGAACGCCACCGGCGCCGCGCTGACGGCCGCCGCCACCGGCATGAACCCGAACGACCCGACGGCACCGCAGGTCGACCTGACTCCTGAGCACCGCAAGGTCCTCGACCGCTCGCTGGAGTACCTGTCGGCGCGCGGCGACGACTTCCCGGCGGAGATGCGCGACGACATGGCGAAGGTCCTCTCCCGGCACAGCGACGTGGTGCACCACTCGGCGAGCACGCTGGCCGACGACGACAAGGACCCGCGACTCCTTGATCGCGCGGCGCTGCTGGAAGTCAGCAAGCAGGTCTCCCGTGATCAGGACGCGTACGGCATGCTCAACGAGGCCATGAACCGGGAGATGCTGAACGACATCCACACGGGAGTACCGTCGGACCAGAAGGAGACGTTGCAGCGGGCCGGAGCCACCGTCGGCTTCTTGGAGGAAGCCCGCTACCAGGCGCTGCAGACGGACAAGGAAGACCCGAGCTGGAACGCCAAGTGGCTCTATCACGGTTTCGGCGGCGCGGCGAACTTCATCCCTGTCGTGGGTGACGCGGCACAGCGCGGCATCGACGCTCTCGCCTATCAGTGGCAGCTGGACGAGCAGGCCCGGATCAACGATGAGACCGCCCGGATGAACGGGGATACCTTTACTGCGAGGGAACGCCAGCTCCAGGCGCTCGCAGACGCCTGGATCGAGGCGAACCCCGAACACAAGGGCCAGAACAGGTACACGATCACCGGCGAAATCAACGGCGCCGCCTTCGACGGCAACAAGAGGGCCTCGGCTCTGGCAGGTGAAGGATGAAACCTCCGCAGGTCGAGCCGACCTGTCCATCCCTCCGACGTACGAACGCCAGCCGCCGCCGTCTCGCGGCCGCGCTCGCCGGGGCCGGGCTCGCCATGCTCTCCGTGGCAGGGTGTGCCCAGCCCGCGTCGTACGCCGTGCCCGAACAGTTCTGCGGGATCACCATCACGGAGGACGTCCTCCGTCCGCTGCTGCCCGCTGGCAAGGAGTTGCGCGCCGAGCCGGTGGACCTGGGCGGGGGAAGCTCCCGATGCAAGATCTCCGTCGACAAGAAGCTCGCCCTGTACCTCCAGACAGACCTGGCCCCGTCCGACACCGACCCGGTGGAGGTGAGAAAGCGCGAGCTCGACCGGTACGGCAACCCGGCCCCGGTCAACGTCGGCGACCAGGGGCGTGTGGCGGACAGCGGGGCGCTCGCCGCGGCCGCCTGCCAGCGTCAGGGCGCGGACAGGAAGGTGATCGTCGAGGCCCATATCCCGAGCGACCCTCCCCAGGACGTGGCCCAGCGCCGGAAGGACCTCACAGCATTCATCGGGGCGTACTTGCCTGCCGTCCAGAAGTTCCTGGACTGCTCGGGCTGAGCCTTGCCAACCGCACCCAGCGCCTGCCGGCCGCACACAGCGGAGGAAGAGATCAACGGAGCAGTTTCTGTACGAGCTGACCACAAGGTTCTTCGTGGCACGGTGTGCCCAGCACGCGCTGTCGTGCGCCGTGTCCGATGAGGTCTGGGGACCTCCTCCTGCGCGCACCTACGGAGAACGCCGAGGGTCTGTGAAGCGCAGGACGTCGGCGTGCGAGGGGACGGCTCGTGGCTGCTGCGCCCCTGCAGTGTCCCGTTAGGGTGGCGCGGAATCCGGAAGACAATTGAGAAGGGATGGGAAATGCCGAAGCATCGGCTGTCCAGAAGAGGGCGCCACATTGCGCTGGCGACGACGGGGGTCCTCGTCGTCGTTGGTGCGGGGGTGGCAGCGCAGACCTCGATGGCCGCAACAGTGTGGCCGGCGCAAAGGACCTACACAGGCCGGGCGTTCGATGCGTGCACGGCGCCCTCGTTCAGTGCGATGAAGGCGTGGAAGAAGGACGCGTACTACGGCGGTGTCGCTGTCTACATCGGCGGTAAGAACCGTGGCTGTGCCCAGCCCAACCTGACCAAGTCCTGGACGAAGTCCGTAGACACACTTGGCTGGCGGATCATCCCCCTCTACGTCGGAGCTCAGCCGCCCTGCCAGAAGAGCGGGAACAAGGAGCGGTTCACCGCAGCCACCGCGGCCTCGGTCGGGGCGAGCAACGCCAACGACGCGATCGCCAAGGCCTCGGCGCTTGGCATCAAGGCCGGCAGCCCGATCTACCTCAACATGGAGTCGTACGATATCGCTGACAAGGTGTGCAACGACGCGACCTTGACCTATGTGCGGTCCTTCACGAGGACGCTGCGCGCCAAGACCTACCGCGCAGGCCTCTACGGCTTCAGCAGCTCCAGCGCCAAGGCGATCGCCAGCGCCAGGGACCGCACGGACCTCCCGGGCAACCTGTGGTACGCGTTGTGGGACGGCCAGGAGACCACAACCAAGGACTGGCCCTGGGATCCGAAGCTGTACACCGACCACAGCCGCGGTCACCAGTACAAGGCCAACAGCAAGGAGACCCGCGGCGGTTACACCATCACAGTCGATCGCAACGTGTGGGACGCACCGGTCGCCATCGTTGGCTGACCGACGACCTGTGCGGCGGCTCCGCCTCTGCTGGAGACGTGACGCTTGGTTCGTGACGACGCCCCAGGGCGTCGCTGTGCGCCGCGATGAAGCCGTGGAACGCGAAACGGTGCCCTAGGGCCTGTCTCTTGGATCCGTCCGTGAGATCGTCGTGCTCGTGATCGAGTCTTGGGTGATCAATGACGACAGCCCTGTCCCTGTGTCGTCGGCGGGGGTGGTGGAGGCTCTTCGGTCGAGGATCGACAGCGGGCAGCTTGAGACGTGGCTGACCAGTTCGTCTGGACGGTTGCTGGCCTTCGTGACGAATGCCGAGCGAGCGATGGTGGTGCTGCTCGAAGGCGAGGGTGATCCCGGCGAGCACGCCGTGGACCCCGGAACTGCGGGGTCGAGCGACGGGTTCATCCTCTCCAACGGGCAGGGCGACGAGTATCCGGATGAGGACACCGTCCCCATCCGTGAGGCATTCAGGCTCGTGGAGCACATCGTTGGCACGGGCTCTTGGCCTGCGGACGCACGTTGGGTGGTCGATCGCTGAGCGGGCTATCGCCGTGCCCAGATGAGGATCGCGGCGAGGTGGAGCGCGGCCTGGTAGGCGATGGCGAGCTTGTCGGTCCGCATGGCCAGGCCGCGCCACTGCTTGAGGCGGTTGATGCATCGCTCGACCGCGTTGCGCTGCTTGTACGACTCCGCGTCGAAAGTCGGCGGGCGACCGCCCGCACTGCCTCGCCGCAGACGGTGGCCGATCTGGTCGGAGGGCTGGGGGATAACAGCGCGGATTCCGCGTTGGCGGAGGTGACTTCGGATCGCGCGGGATGAGTACGCGCGGTCCGCGAGGACGGCATCGGGGCGGGTCCTCGGTCGTCCGGGGCCGCTTCGCGGAACGCGGATGGCAGCCATGACGGTCTCGAAGGCCGGGGCGTCGCCCGCCTGGCCTGCGGTGACGCGGAGGGCCAGGGGCCGTGCACGGGCGTCACTGGCGAGATGGACCTTCGTACTCAGGCCGCCGCGGGAGCGTCCGAGCGCGTGGTCGTCGGGTTCGGCCCGGCCTGGAGCCCCTTTTTCCTGGCGCCGGCGGAATGCTGGTGAGCCCGGCAGACGGTGGAGTCCACCGACACGGTCCAGCCGATGTCGTCAGCGTCGTCGGCCGCTGCCAGGACCGCGGCGAGGATGCGTTCCCAGGTGCGGTCCACGGCCCACCTGAGCAGCCGTTCGTGGGCGGTCTGGAACGAGCCGAGTTCGTCGGGCAGGTCCCGCCAGGGCGAGCAGGTGCGGTACTTCCACGCGATGGCCGGGTGCGGCGGTGATCGGCCCACCGCCGACCACGGACCGGATCGGCCGGCATCAACGGCTCGATCCGGTCCCACATCGCATCAGTGATAACTAACCGGACAGACACATCCGATCAACTGACCAACCGATCAAAGAGACACGCTCTAGCCCTGCACCCCGGTGAGAGCCGCGGCTGTTGCCGTTCATCAGGACACCCCAGGACCTGTCGGCCGGCCAGGCGATCGTCGGCCCACGTCATTCCTGACCGGGGCGGCGGGACGGTGCCGCTCTGAGGAGTTCCGCGAGGCCTTGGCGGGTCGCCGCGATCACGACGCGGTCCTGGGGACGAAGGACATAGCCGGGGTGGAGGTCCCACAGGAGTTGGGGATGCTCGCCGTCGTCATGGGGGATGGCGAGGTCCGGGCGGCGGGCTGCGGGTTCGGCGGTGTCCAGTGCGAGGACGCGCCAGGCGCCAGGACGGAAGGCTTCCGCGACCGTGCGGCCTTCGAGGCGCGGATGTCCCCTTACGAGCAGGGCGGCGAAGACGAGGACCCGCCGCTCGACAGGTATGGCGCCGAGGATCTGGCGGCCCATCATGGCGCCGGCGAAGGCGGGGGCAGCGAGGTGGGTGACGCTGCGGCTGCGGGTGAGGGCGTCGGGGTGGGCGGTGCGCAGGGTGCGGTAGACGGCGGTGGCGAAGTCGTCGTGGTACAGGCGCAGGGCGACCTTCAGGTCGTTCTTGATCGTGCGCGCGTAGAGGGTGGCTTCGAGGTTGGTGGTGTCGGAGCTGGTGAGGGCGAGCAGGGCGTGGGCGCGGTGGATCTTCGCGGCTTCGAGGACGCCCTCGTCGGTGACGTCGCCGAGGACGACAGGGACGCCGAGGCTGCGGGCGAGGGGAACGCCACGGGCCTCGGGGTCTTCCTCCACGCAGACGACGGGGATGTCCAGTTCGCGGAGCCGGGCGAGAACCCGGGTTCCGATTCTGCCCAGGCCGAGAAGCACGACGTGGGCCGAGAGGCCCCGGGGCGGTCGGCGCAGCGCGCCGGCGGCACGGAAGGTGCCGAGGGCTTCGAGCGCACCGGCGACGAGGAGCGGGAGCAGCGCGAGGCCGACGAGACCGGACAGGAGTTGGAGGACCTGGCGGGTGGTGGATTCCTCGACAGCGGGGTCGTTGATGGCGAACAGGTCGAGCAGGGTGAGGTAGGCGGCGTGGACGGGGTCGGCGTCGGTGAGGACGGTGGTCGTGACGCTCAGTGCGAGAACGCAGACGACGATGCCCGCGAGCGCCCAGCGCAGCCGGGTGGAGAACAATTTCCGCAGCGGAGCGCCGTGACGGGAGAGACGGCGGGCGTGCATCGTGGGCCCGGTGTGGTGGACGGTCTCCAGAACGATGCTTCCCCGCCCGGCCGCACGCAGCACCGTGCGGTCGTCCGGGAGGAGTTCGGGCCCCGCCGGCCCGCTGGAGTCGGAGCCCTCGGCACCCGCCGGATCGGAGGTCGTGGACGAGAGCAGAGCCAGTGTGCACAATCCGGCGGGGGCCACCTCACCCCGCTCCGGCGGAGTCCGTTCGGCGGCGCGCAGGAGCAGGCCGTCGGCCTGGACGACCCTGCTGGTGCCGGCGGTCGCGGTGGCGGCGAGTGCCGGGGCCGCGGTGTCCGCGTCGGACAGCACCGTCGTGGAAGCCTCCAGGACCGCCCGGTCGATGCCGGGCTCGGCCATCAGGACGGCCTGATCGAGGAGTTCCTCCAGATACTGCCCGAGCTTGCGGTTGTACATACGGACCACGAGCCGTAGCCCGGGGCTCAGCCTCCGGGCGGCGAGCGCAGCGCGCAGGTTCGTCTCGTCGTCCTCGTACAGCAACGCGAGCGCCGAGGCCCGGTCCGCGCCTGCGAGCCGCAGGACGTCCTCGGTCGGTGCCGACGCCAGGAACTCCTCCTCCAGCGGCTGGAGCAGCGCGCCATCGGCGCCCTCGGGTGAGAAACCCCCGGAGCGGACCCCGACCGTTGTGCCGAGCCGCTGGGCCGTCCGTCGGGCCGACCGTTCCTCCTCTTGGTCGCCGGGAACCACGAGTACGACCTGCTGGCGGTAGACGTCCCGAAGCTCGTCGGCAAGCCGTTGCGCGAGTCCGTCGTCGCCGCATACGACCATGTGCCCGTCCTGGTTGCCGACCTCACCCTGCTGCGGCAGCACGACCATGCTGCCCCCCCCTTCCCCCTGTACCGACCGGTTGAGGTCTCGTGCAGGGGATCTGCCATCAGATCATCGCTGTACGCTGCGTCGTCGCCGGTCGCCGACGGGACCGTAAGCCCTACAGGGTCGCGGCAGCGGCTGTCATGAGCATGTGGATCATCTTGTCGGCCAGTCGAGCAGCCGTGCGCCGATGACCGCGGTGTGCAGCGTGTAGCGCTGCATGGGGTCGTTCGGGTCCAGGCCGGTGAGGTTGTGAACGCGTCCGAGACGATAGGTCAGGGCCCGTACGCTCAAGGAGAGGCGCCGAGCGGTTTCGGTGGCGACGCAGCTGGAATCGAAGTAGGCGATGAGGGTGTGGATCAGGGGCTGCGGGCCGCCTCGTGCCTGCTGCAGCGGGCCGAGCGCGTTGTCCACCAGGTCCACCAGCGCCTGCCGGTCGCGGGCGAGGACGGGGAAGACCAGCAGGTCCGCGGCGCGCAACAGTGGCTCCTCGAAGCCCATGCGGCCGGCGACGTCGAGTGCGTTGAGTGCCTCTTCGTAGCTGTGGCCGATGCCGCCGACGCCCGGACGGGCCCGACCGATCGCGGCCTGGCCGCCTGTCGCCGCGTGCGCTCGCTTGGCGAAGTGGACGAGTACGTCGTCCTGGTCGGCCGGCGCGATGCACACCATCCGGCCGTCCTTGGTGGTGAACAGGATGCGACGCCTTTCGAAACGGGCGAACAGGCCGGCCTCCACCTCTCTTGGCACGGGGTCGGTCTCCTCGTATTTCGCGGGGCCCTCCGCGACTGCGACGGCGTGCGCGCGGGACAGTCGCAGGCCGAATCTCTCCGAGCGAGCGGACAGGCGCCCGGCGTCTCCCAGACCGTGGAGGAGGTCGTCGATGAATTCGCGCCGAGCGGCCTCTTCCTTCCGTACGACGAGTTGTTGGGCGTGTTCGTAGCCTTCGGCGAAGGCGTCGATGGCCTGTTCGATGGTGCTGAGAACGGTGTCGAGGCCGGTTGCCGCAGGTCTGCCGCTGCGGCTGGCCGCGAGATGCCCGCGAACGAGGGCACGCCAGCCGTGTCCGGCCTCGGCGGCCTGCGCACCCAGCGCCCGGCGTGATTCCAACTCGGCTCGTGTGAGGCGGCGGCCGGTTGACGATGCCTCGGTGATGATGTGGCGGTAGCCGTCCAGGAACTTCGTCGATGTCGTCTCCTGCACTGGCCTGCTCCTCTTGATTCTCGTTGACGTGGCGTTTCGCCTGGTCGTCTTGGGTTTGTAGGTCGTCTGGGCCGGGATGCTTCGGCGGGGTACGCCGCCTCGGTACTGCCCGGATCGTTCAACTGCCTGTGCGGGCCCGGTCGATACGTTCCGATGCGGGCGCGGGGACTCGCGTCAGGTGAGTGGGCCGGCGGCGAGTGAGGAGGAGAGCGAGGGGTTCGGTCCAGCGGGCAGCGAGTGGACCGACGGTGACGAGGATGAGGACGTAGGCGGTGGCGAGGGGGCCGATGCCGGGCTCGACGCCGACGGCGAGGCCTGCGATGACTATGGAGAACTCGCCGCGGGCGACGAGGGTGCCTCCGGTGCGCCAGCGGCCTGCGGTCGCGATTCCGGCGCGGCGTGCCGCGTACCAACCCGTTGCGATCTTCGTGAGTGCGGTCACGACGGCGAGGATCAGGGCCGGGGCGAGGACAGGCGGGATGTCCGCCGGGTCCGTGGACAGGCCGAAGAAGACGAAGAAGACCGCGGCGAACAGGTCGCGAAGCGGGGTGAGCAGGGTGCTGGCGCCCTCGGCGACCTCGCCGGAGAGCGCGATGCCGACGAGGAAGGCGCCCACGGCTGCGGACACTTGGAGGTCCTGGGCGATGCCGGCGACCAGGAGGGTCAGGCCGAAGACGACGAGGAGCAGCATCTCGGTGTTGTCGGATGAGACAGCACGGCTGATGAGGCGTCCGTGGCGCAGGGCGACGTAAAAGACGGCGCCGACGGTGCCGAGCGAGATCAGGAGGGCGACGGTGCCGCCCAGGAGGGTCACGCCGGCGAGCAGAGCGGTGAGGATGGGCAGGTAGAGGGCCATGGCCAGGTCCTCGATGACGAGGACGCCGAGGACTACCGGCGTTTCGCGGTTGCCGAGGCGGCCGGAGTCGCCGAGGACCTTGGCGATGACACCGGACGAGGAGATCCAGGTGACGCCGGCCAGTGCCACGGCCGCGACGGGTCCCCAGCCGAGGAGCAGTGCGGCGACCGCGCCCGGCACGGCATTGAGGACGAAGTCGACTGCGCCGGAGGGGAATTGCGTCTTGAGGTTCGTGACGAGTTCGGAGGCGCTGTACTCCAGGCCGAGCAGCAGCAGGAGGAGGATGACACCGATCTCGGCACCCGTGGCGGTGAACTCCTTGCTCGCGGTGAGCGGGAGCACGCCTCCGTGGCCGAAGGCGAGCCCGGCGAGCAGGTAGAGGGGTATGGGGGAGAAACCCACCCGCCCCGCGAGTCGTCCGAGGAGTCCCAGGCCGAGGATGATCGCTCCGAGCTCGATGAGCATGGCTGTCGTGTCGTGCACAGGCCTCTAACCTCCGGTGATGAGTTCAGCGGTGTCATCCGCGCCTGCACGGGTTGCCCCCGGCCGGGTGGTCTTGCTGAAGGGTGTGGCGAGTTCCATGGCGTGCTCCAGTGCGGAAGCGTGACGAACGTGCTGGTGACGGTTCGGCGGATCGGGCCGGACTTGTGGGGCATGCGGACGCGTGTGCCGACCCGGTCGGAGTCTTTGGACTCTCCGGGTGGGCTGGGGAGGTCAGTCGCCTGTGCGGCGCCCTGAGGCGTACGGAGCGTCAGGCGCGAGGTCCCGGACGCGTGCGCGTCCCGGCCACGTACGCGTCAGTGGCGCTGGGCGCCGGAGCCGCAGGGGTCGGTATCAGGCACGCTGCCGCGAGGGGCATTGTCGACACGGACGGCTCGGTTGGTGTCGGGCGCGGAGGAGCGGTGGCCCGTGTGGGCGAGGGCCAGATTCGAGGCGCTGGTGTGTCGGTCCACGTCATCCCCCCGTTCCCCGGACATCGATGCCCGACGCCGACGGCGGCGGACCGTAAAGATGAGCGACCATGCGCTCAGCAGAGCGTAATGGCTCGGTAAAGAATCTTAGCGTATGACAAAGGGGATGACTTGGGTAAACAGGCCAATGACCGAGGAATCGCCTTCGATTTGGAAGGTGATGGCTGGATCGACCTGTGTGAACCGTTGTCATCGGTTCGTGTCTCGTGGGGGCAGCTCGCCTCGAAGAGGCAGTTGGTCAAGGCCGCGATGGATCGCGGAGGCCTGGCAACGAGAGGCGTGGGTTCGTGGATCCTCCAGAGCGCGTGTTCGTTTTCGCTCAGGCCTGGAGGGCGGACGTCACGCGCGGTTCAGGTGATCACGCGCTGTGGTGCACCATGGCGGGGGCCCCAACGGCGGGGTCAGGGGCGGAGGAGGCTCGGATGCTGGAATGGAAACGGATGAGCAGTGGTCCTCGCCCCGTCCCGGACCGAGTCGCGACGCCGTCCGTCTGGGTTGTTACCTCGGCTGCAGCGCTGACGCTGGTCACGTCCTTCAACCTCCTCGACAACCGCGGTGACCCCCTTGTCGACCTCGTCGCGCTGTCCGTGATAGCCGCCCTGGTCAGTACGGGAGCGCGCTTCGCTGCTGCACCCGGCACCGCTCTGCTCTGCTGGACCATCCTCAACGGCTTCGCCATCCCACCCATGGGTCGGCTGACCTGGACGGCCTCGCAGGATGGCGGACGCCTTGCCTGTCTGTTCGCAGCAGCCGTCGTAGGGACGGTCGTCGCCAGGCTCGTCCACGCTCGCGCCGCCTATCGCAGAATCACACACTGACTGCAGCGGTCGCTGCTGAGGAACCCGATGTCGAGTCGGGTGCGCTGTCCGGCGATGAGTGCAGCACGCGCCGGTCGCGGGCGTACCGTTGTGCCGCTGCAAGCGGATCTGCGAGGCGGAGACCCAGGACACCTGGTCAGACGGGGTCAGTGCGTTCGGCCTGAGGTGTACCGGCGCCGTGCCCAGTTTCCTGCTTCGCCGAGGGCGATGATGACGAGGGCGGTGGCGGCGCAGCCCGCCAGGCTCGTCCGCTGTTCGAGGAGGAGTCCGAGGAGCCACAGAACGCCGGTCACCAGCGCCCACCAAGCGGCGATCGACCTGAGTTCTGCCAGCCAGCGGTGCCTGTTCATGGGTGCAGCGTATGTTGTGCGCGGGCTTGAGCGCACCGTGCCCGATCAGTGGGGAGGATCGGTTTCAGGGTTCGATGAGGCCGACGCGGATGGCGTAGCGGGTCAGTTCCAGGCGGTCGCGCAGGCCCAGTTTCTGGAGCAGGTTGGCTCGGTGGCGTTCGACGGTCTTGGGACTGATGACGAGGAGATCGCCGATTTCCTTGGAGCTGTGCCCTTCGGCGACGAGCTTGAGGATTTCCTCCTCGCGTTCGGTGATGGGGCGGTCGGGCAGTGCCTCGCCGCTGCGGGCGCGGTCGAGATAGCTGCGGATGAGGGCGGTCTCGGCGCCGGGGTAGATGAAGGGTTCGTCGCGCAGCGCGGCGCGGCAGGCTTCGACGAGGTCGCGGTCGGCGACGGATTTGAGGACGTATCCGGAGGCGCCGGCGCGCAGGGCTTCGAAGAAGTACTGCTCGTTGTCGTACATGGTCAGCATCAGGATCGGCAGGCCCGGGCGGATGCGGGCGAGTTCGCGGGCCGCTTGGAGGCCGGTCAGCCGGGGCATGGCGATGTCGAGGACGGCCAGGTCGATGTCGAGGTTGCGGGCCTGGGTGATGGCCTGGGCGCCGTCGGCTGCTTCTGCGACGACGGACAGGTCGGGCTCGGCGTCGAGGATGAGTCGTACGCCGCGGCGTACGAGGGTGTGGTCGTCGGCGAGGAGGATCCGGGCGGGGGTGGTGTCCGGATGGTTCATCGTGCGGTCCTTGACGGGTCGGTGATGTCGAGTCGGACCTGGGTGCCGCCGCCGGGGCTCGCCCCGATGTGGAGGTCGGCGCCGATGAGTACGGCGCGTTCGCGCATTCCCTGGATGCCCGCTCCTTCGGGTTTGGCGTTGAGGCCGTGGCCGTTGTCCCGTACCAGCAGGCTGACGCCGTCGCGCGGCATGGGCTGGAGGTAGACATTGACCCGGGTGGCACCAGAGTGCCGGGCGGCGTTGGTCAGGCTCTCCTGGGCGACACGGTAGATGACGAGCTCGATGGCCGGGTCGAGGTGCGGCAGGCCGGGAGTGATGTGGGCCGTGACGCTCAGGCGGGTGGTGGCGAACTCCGCGGTCAGGGAGCGCAGCGCGCTGTGCAGCCCGAGTTCCTCCAGGACTCCCGGCCGCAGGCGGCGGGCGATGCGGCGTACGTCGTCCAGGCTTGCGCGGGTGCTCTCCTGGGCGGCGTGGAGGTCGGCGCGTACGGGGTCGTCGGTCCGGTCGGCGGCGTGCTTGAGCTGGAGCAGAACCGCGGTGAGGGTCTGGCCGATCTCGTCGTGGAGTTCCTGGGCGATCCGCCGGCGTTCCGCTTCCAGGGCGGTGAGGACGCGGCCGCTGCTGGTGGCCCGCTCGGCTTCGAGTCGGTCGAGCATGGCGTTGAAGGTCTTGGTGAGTTCGGCGATCTCGCTGGCGCCGGTGATGGCGGGGCGGGCGCCGGGGTTGAGAAGGTCGGCGGCCGCCATTGCCTTGTTCAGCCGGTCGAGTGGTGCGAGCCCGATGCGCAGCAGGATGGCGTTGATCACCAGCATGGCGGTGAGTCCGCCGAGGAGGACGAGTGCCTCGCCGGCGAGGACCGGGGTGGAGACCGTGACTGGGCCGAGCAGAAGGGCCACGGCGACTCCCAGGACCGCCGCGTTCATCAGGAAGATCCGCCAGTACAGCGACATGACGTCGTACCTTCCAGCCAGCTGTTGACAAGCCACGGCCCGTATTCCGAACCTGAGGGATCCGGGGCTCTGACCTGCGAAGAAGCCTATCTCCCCGACTCATCGTTACCCACGCCTGGAGGGTGTGTCCATCCGTGCCGACACCCATATTCCGGACGCTGCGGAAGTGGCACGATGTCCCCCGCCGAGCGGGCGGCACCTGCCTGTGGTCCCACCGCATGCCGCACCGGCGACGCCCATGGAATGAACACGGAGGGAATCGTTGTGCCTGCTCCACGGATGAGTTCGACGCCGCTACCGGGAATCGGGGTTCGGTACGACCTCACCACTCGCGAGCATCGGCGTCTGTCGGTGATCGCGCACCGGGACGGGACCCGTACGGTCAACCTGTACGAGAACGGCGACCCCGACGCGTGCGCGCAGTCGCTGCATCTGACCGGCGCCGAGGCCGCGTCGCTGATCGACGCGCTCATGCCCGCGCATCACAGCCCCAGCCTGCTGCACACCACCGGTCTGGGGCTCGTCGCCGAGCGGATCGAGTTGTCGGCGCACTCGCACTGGAACGGCCGGCTCCTCGGTGAGACCCGGATGCGGACCGAGACCGGGGTCTCGATCGTGGCCGTCCTGCGGCAGACGGAGGCCCGGCCTTCCCCCGCGCCGGACTTTCGCCTGGCCGGCGGCGACACTCTCATCGTGATCGGCACCCGCGAAGGCGTGGATGCCGCCGCCGCGATCCTCGGACGGACGTGATCGCCTGTGCACTCCGCTCTCTTCCTGATCGAGTTCGGCGCGATCATCCTGGGCCTCGGCCTGCTCGGCCGCATCGCCGGACGGCTTAAGTTCTCCCCGATACCCCTCTACCTCCTGGCCGGTCTGGCCTTCGGGCAGGGCGGACTGCTGCCCATGGGGGCAAGTGAGGAGTTCGTCGCGATCGGCGCCGAGATCGGCGTCATTCTGCTGCTGCTCATGCTGGGTCTGGAGTATACGGCCAGCGATCTCGTATCCAACCTGAAGACCCAATACCCGGCCGGTCTCGTCGACTTCGGCCTGAACGCCGTCCCCGGCGCGATCGCCGCGCTGATCATGGGCTGGGGCCCCGTCGCGGCCGTTGTCCTCGCCGGCGTCACCTGGATCTCCTCATCAGGCGTGATCGCCAAGGTCATGGGCGACCTCGGTCGCCTCGGAAACCGGGAGACGCCCGTCATCCTCAGCATCCTGGTCCTTGAGGACCTCGCGATGGCGGTCTACCTGCCCATCATCACCGCTCTGCTGGCTGGGGCCGGTCTGGCGGCGGGCAGTGTGACGCTGGCCATCGCGCTCGGTGTCGCGGGCGCCGTGCTGTTCCTCGCCGTGCGCTTCGGGCGCGTGATCTCCCGGTTCGTCTCCAGCGACGATCCGGAGAAGCTGCTCCTGGTCGTCCTCGGCCTGACCCTCCTCGTCGCCGGAATCGCCCAGCAGCTCCAGGTCTCCGCCGCTGTCGGCGCGTTCCTCGTCGGCATCGCCCTGTCCGGGGAGGTCGCCGAGGGCACCCACACCCTGCTCAGCCCGCTGCGTGACCTCTTCGCCGCCGTGTTCTTCGTCTTCTTCGGCCTGCACACCGATCCGGCGAGCATCCCGCCCGTACTGCTGCCCGCGCTCGCCCTCGCGGTGGTCACCGCACTCACGAAAGTCGCGACCGGCTACTGGGCCGCGAAGCGGGCCGGGATCGGGACGAAGGGCCGCTGGCGCGCAGGCGGGACGCTCGTGGCGCGCGGCGAGTTCTCCATCGTGATCGCAGGGCTGGCCGTGACCGCCGGCATCGAGCCCGCTCTCGGCCCGCTCGCCACCGCCTACGTCCTTCTCCTGGTGATCCTCGGGCCGCTGACCGCCCGCTACACCGAGCCCGCCGTCGCCTGGATCAACAGCCGCCGCGCGCCTGCCCGCCCGGCCCCTGCCGCTGTTCCCAGCAGTTCCGGTCTGCCGGAAGCGGTCGAGCAGCCGTCGCAGGACCCTGCTGCCCACTCGTGAGCGAAGAGACCTGGGCAGTGCTGACCGACCGGGACACGGTGCTGCTGCTGAGCGCCGTGTCCGTCTACCTCGGCGGCGTCATCGGATTCGCCAGGCGGCTCCCGCGCGTGCTGATGCGCAACCAGGGCTGGCGAGCGGACACGGGCGAAGACTCCTTGCCCAGTGCTGTCACGCTCACCGCACTCATCGTCCTGTGGCCGGCGGCTGTCGTGTATGTGCTGTTCAAGGTATCCGCTCGCCGCCGGCGGTGACCTCAATGCCGGGGCCGTTGGGCTCTCCAGCGCGAGGGACGCCTGGGACTCCCGTCCCTCCTCGCGTCGCTGCCTTCGCCCGGTTCCGCTCGGCCGTTTTCGCCGAGCCAACGGGCGAGTCGGCCCCGGCGGCCGACCGCGCGCAGTCGCCGCTCGGTGGCCCGCCGGGTGTCCTGGGTACTGACGAGCAGCAGTTCGTCCCCGACGGCGAGCACGGTGTCGGGGCCGGGCACCAGCGTTCTGCCGTCCCGGACGAGGAGGGTGATCGCCGAGGGCGGAGGTAGCCGGAGCTCGAAGACAGCCACGCCGTGGAGTCGCGAGCCGGACGGGATCGTGACAGTCAGGAGGTCGGCGTCGAGAACGTCGAGGGGCGCGCTCTCCACTTGGATCTCCCGGAGCGTCTCCGTCCTGGCCACATGGAGGAACCGGGCCACGGCGGGCAGTGTGGGGCCCTGGACGAGCGTGAAGACGACGACCAGGACGAAGACGATGTTGAGCAGGTGCCTGGCGCCGTCGACGGACGCCACGATGGGGAACGTGGCGAGAACGATGGGCACGGCGCCGCGAAGGCCGGCCCAGGAGATGAACGCCTGGTCCCGCCAAGGCGTGCGGAAGGGAAGAAGACAAGCGGTGACCGACCCGGGGCGTGCGATCAGCAGCAGCACGAGTCCCACGGCGAGGGCCGGCAGGACGGCGGAGGGCAGTTCGCTGGGATCGACGAGGAGACCGAGCATGACGAACAGGCCGATCTGGGCGAGCCACCCCGTACCTTCCACGAAGGAACGGGTCGCCGCGCGGTGCGGCAGCCGCGAATTGCCCAACACCAGCCCGGCCAGATACGCGGCGATGATGCCGCTCGCGTTGACCGCTCCCGCTGCGGCGAAGGCGAGGATGCCGAATCCGACCGTGGCCAGCGGATAGAGGCCGGCGGCCGGGAGAGCGATGTGCCGAAGCGCGGCGACCCCGATCCTGCTGATGGCCAGGCCCATCAGCCCTCCGACAACGAGCTGGTAGAGGACATTGCCGAGGATCGTGACGGGTCCAGGCAGTTCGGTTGCGGCGGTGGAGAAGACCAGCACGAGGATGATGGTCGGGGCGTCGTTGAATCCTGACTCGGCCTCGAGCAACCCGGTGGTCTTCCGCGGTAGCGGCAGGGAGCGCAGGACGGCGAAGACGGCAGCCGCATCGGTGGAGGAGACGATCGCTCCCAGGAGCAAGGACAGATGCCATTCCATGCCGAGGAGGAAGTGGGCCCCCGCCCCGGTGAGCGCCACAGAGAGTGCGACACCGAAGGTGGCCAGTACACCGGCGGGCGCCAGCACCCTTCTGACGTCCGGCCAATGAGTGGTCAGGCCTCCTTCGACGAGGATGACGGCGAGGCCGGCAGTGCCCAGCGACTGGGCGAGCTGTGCGTCATCGAATTCGATGCCGACCACGTCCTCGCCCGCGATGACGCCGACGGCGAGGAAGAACAGCAGGCTGGGCAGGCCGATGCGGTGTGCGGCACGGGCGGCCGCGATGCCCGCCATCAGCACGACACCGCCCACCAGCAACACCAGGTACAGCTGCTGCAGCGTCACGGCCACTCCTAGGACTTGCGGTGGCGTCCACGGCGCTCGCGGGTGTCGAACATGGCTGCCGCGAACGCAGCCAGAACCAGCCCGGCGGCCAGAACCAGGCCGTTGGGCACTACTGCCCCGGCCACAACGGCCGCCACGGCCAAGGCCAAGGCCAGCCAGGCGCTGCCGCGCCGGTGCACCCGCGATCGTTGCGGGGGCTTGTCGCGCAGCCCGGCTTCGACGGCGGCGAGCCTTTCCTTATCGTCGTCCATGGTGCTCAGCTCCCTTTCGGCGCTCAGGCGAAGGCGAAGTAGCGCAGCCAGACGTACAGGCCGGCGAGGGCGGTGGTGACGGCGGTGACGATCAGGCCGTACCTGCTGAACTGCCAGAACGAGATGTGGTGCCCTGCCCGGTCGGCGATGCCTACCGTGACGACGTTCGCGGACGAGGCGATGATCGTGGCGTTGCCCGCGAGGTCCGCGCCGAGGGCGAACGACCACCAGAGCACGCCGGCCCGCTCGACTCCTCCGGACGACTCGACGATCTCGGAGACGATGGGGCTGACCGAGGCGACAAACGGAATGTTGTCGATCACGGCGGAGGGCACCACCGAGCCGAACAGCAGGGCCATCGAGGCGCCGAACAGCTGCCCCTCGGTAGCCCGGGCAGCAGCTTCGCCGATGTCGGTGATGATCCCGGTCTGCACCATCGCGCCGACCATGACGAACAACCCGGTGAAGAACGCCAGCGTCTCCCACTCCACATCGGCCGCCACGTCCCCGGCGTTCAGGCGGGAGGCGGCAAGAAGGATCAGCCCGCCGCTGATGGCCACGACTGAGGGTGCCAGGTGCAGGGTCGTGTGCAGGACGAAGCAGGCCATCACGATCGTGATGACGACGCCGCTGACGGCCAGCAGTCTCCCGTCGGTGATCGCATCCCGCTCGCGCATGGCCATGACGTGCGCCGCCCTCTTGGGGTCGTAAGAGAACGCATCCCGGAACATCCAGCGAGCCATGACCGCGAACACGACCAGCAGCAGGGTGGTGATGGGCGCCAAGTGGAGGAGGAAGTCGTTGAACGACAGCCCCGCACGCGAGCCGATCATGATGTTGGGAGGGTCACCGATCAGCGTCGCGGCGCCTCCGATGTTGCACGCCATCACCTCGGCGATCAGGTACGGCACGGGCGGCAGGCCGAGCCGGGCGCAGACCGCAATCGTGACCGGGGCGATCAGCAACACCGTAGTGACGTTGTCCAGCCACGCCGACAGGAACGCGGTGGCAAGGATGAGCAGCACCATGAGCCGGTAGGGCCGGCCCCTCGACCGCTTCGCGGCCCAGATCGCCACGAACTCGAACAGCCCCGTGCGTTTGAGGACCGCGACGATCAGCATCATGCCCAGCAGCAGGAAGACGACGTTCCAGTCGATACCCGTCACGTCGGAGAAGAACGCGTCGTCCGCACTGGTCGCACCGATCACGAGCATCACCACGGCGCCGCCCAGCGCCGCGGTGACCCGGTGGACCTTCTCCGTGGCGATCAGTACGTAGACGGCCGCGAACACCGCCACGGCCAGCCAGGCAGTGACGCTCATGGCGGACCCGTTCCGCCAGGGCCGGAAAGGCCGGATGGCTGCCGGGTGGTCAGTGCTGGGCTGCTCATCGGCGCGGGCTCCGTTCATGCCGCGTCCTCGAGCACACGCGTCACCGGCCGATCGCTCTCACACCGTGCGGCGCTGGGGAAACCAAGGCGTGTACTCCTCCACCCCACCATCCCCCCTGGCACCGCTCGGCCACATCGGGGCCAGCACCCATCTCGCCGTGTCGTGGTTCCCGGCGATGCTCCTGCCAATGCGCGGACACCGTCCAGCCCTCGGCACGAACGATGCCGCCGCGAGCGCCTCTGCCCGCGTCTCACGTGTCGTTGTCCCCGTCCAGGCTGGAGTGCCCGGCGGGGGAGCGGTGCGCCTCCACGCTGTAGCGGTCGTTGGTGACGGTGGCGAGTTCGGCCTCGTTCATGACGGGCGAGAAGCGGGCGACGACCTTGTTCACGTTGCGGTGCGAGTCCCTGGAGGAGCAACGGCGGCACGCTGAAGGAGTCGTCGCGCTGGGCGGCAGCGGAGAAGTACGCCTGGTGACCGCGACCACGACTTCGGGGCCGAAATCCAGGGAGAAACACGAAGGTGCGCCGGGCGAGTCGGTGATCACGTGCCAGGGGCCGAAGCCGGATACCTCGGCTGCCTGCCGGAGGTTGCGCCTGGAACCCGGGTGGGGCACGGATGCCGTCGAGGAAGCCGGGCGCCCAGCACAGAACGAGCTCGCCGTGGATCAGACGCTGTCTGGTGTGGTTTCTTCGGTCACCCAGGACAGATAGGCGCTGGAGCCGCCGGTCACCGGCAGCGTGATCCACTCCGGCGCCTCGTAGCGGTGATGCTGGTGTACCCAAGCCTGGAGAGCGGGTAGCCGCTCGACCGTCGTCTTGTACGAGATCCGCCACTCCTGCTCGGTCTGGATACCACCACGCCACCGGTAGGTCGCAATGAATGGGCCATCGATGTGCGTGCCTGCGGCCAGGCGCGACTCGACAGCGCCTCGCGCCAGCGCAATGGCCATGTCCACGTCGTCGACGGTCGTCTGAGCGATCACGATCTCGGTCGGCAAGCGACTCTCCTCCCAGGACAGTGGACCCGACCCTACCCGGCCCCTTCGCCGCCCTCGCCGGTTCCAGCGACGTGTCTTGGACAGCCATCACATGCCGGGATCTTGCGCCGTACAGGTCAGCGCCATGCCCGGATCAAGTGGGCCACTGCCAGGGCGATCAGAGGAACGAGGGCCCATGGGGCGTAGGGCAGGCCGCGCCGGAGCCGGCTGGCTGCCACGCCGGGTCTCAGCGCGTTCGCGTGGGCCATGATGGTCAGATGACCGGCGACGGTTGTCGCTGTCGCCCGCCGTCCGAGCGCTCGGGCGACGAGGGGTGGCAGGAACGGGCCGAGTGGTCGCTCGTCGAGGACGACAGTGCCATCGGCTCGTGCGCGCACGGTGCCGACCAGGTCCCACGGAACGCACTGCACCTTCCACAGCCGCGGAATCCACACACCAGTCGCGTCGGCAGTGATCTGCCAGGCCCAGAGACGTCCGAGGATCCAGCCCGAGAAGACGGTCGCCAAGACGCGGATGAACCAGTCGACGGCGCCGAACCGGCCGAGGTCTCGGTCGTAGGCGAGGGGCCCGAACGCGACGAGTTGCCCGAGCCAGATGGCGCCGAGGGCCCGGCAGCCCCAGCCCGCCCGCCAGGTGATAGGGGCCACGGGCGGGGCAAGCCGGGCGGCCAGCGCCGCCAGGCGCTGGTACTGCTTCTCGCGCTCGTGGCGTTGGCGCTCCCGTCGGCTACTTCCCCATATCCGATGCCGCTTCAAGCAGCCCCACCCCTTACATAGCTCTACGGGCAGTACCGCAGACCGACAGACGCGCAATATCTGAACGAATGCCCCAAAGTGGACTGCTATGCCTGCGGTGGAATCAACAGAACGCGGTCGCATGGGAGATGGAGCCGCAGCGCAGTGGGGACGGCCCTGCGCCTCTACGGCGAGCACACCATGCAGTGGCTCGTGAACCCCACTCCCGAAGGACCTTGGATACCTGGACTGCCAGTTGCATTGCCCGTCCTATCCGGGGCTCGCCGCGGGCGCACCGATCCTATGCACCGGTACTGCGTGTGTGAGTCCTCCGCCGACCACGCTGCCGCAAAATGCCACGTCACAGGCGTGCATAGAGCCGAAAGATGGGTGTCAGCATGTATGGAATCGTCGGCCTCGCACGACAAAGCTTGCTCCTACAGGCTCCCCATCCTGGGGTGGCTGGAGGTGTGCCGAGGCACCGACGGGGGCAAGGGGGAATCAGGCGTGTCGCTGTTCTGGCGCATCTTCCTCTCCAACGCCGCCGTCCTCGCCGTTGCCACTGCCCTCCTCATCGGCCCCTGGGTGACGGTCTCCAGCCCCGTGCTGCTCGGCGAGGCCCTGGTCATCGGCTGTGGTGTGATCGCGATGCTCGCGATCAACGCGGTGCTGTTCCGGGCCGGCCTCACCCCGCTCAAGCGACTCGGCGATGCCATGGCGGACGCGAACCCTCTGCAGCCAGGGCAGCGGACACGAGTCACCGGACGTGGCGAACTTGCGAAGCTGACGGAGACGTTCAACGTCATGCTGGACCGGCTGGAGGCTGAACGGGCCGGGAGCAGTGGCCGGGTGCTCCTTGCGCAGGAGGCCGAGCGTCGCCGGGTCGCCCGCGAGCTGCACGACGAGGTCGGGCAGACCCTGACCGCCGTTCTGTTGCAGTTCAAGGGCTTGGCTGACCGGGTGCCCGAGGAACTGCGCGAGGATGTGGTGACGGCCAAGGAGACGGTGCGGGACAGCCTCGACGAGGTGCGGCGGATCGCTCGTCGGCTTCGGCCCGGGGTCCTGGAGGACCTCGGCCTGGCCAGCGCGCTGCGCGCCCTCGCGCTCGAGTTCGCCGCGCCCGGCGTCACCGTCACGCACCGGGTCGACGGTCACCTGCCCGCCCTCGGCGAGCAGGCCGAACTCGGCCTCTACCGCGTCGCCCAGGAGGCCATGACCAACGCCGCCCGGCACTCGGGTGCGCGGGCCATCCACCTCGAACTTCACCAGATCGGTGAGTGCGCCGTGGAGCTTCTCGTACGGGACGACGGGCGCGGCCTGCGGCCCGGTACGGCGGAGAGCGCCGGCCTCCAGGGCATGCGGGAACGCGCGCTGCTGCTCGGCGCGACCCTCACCCTGACTTCGCCCCCGACCTCGGACGGTGCCGGCGGTACGGCCGTGCGGCTCCGCGTTCCAATCTGCCCCGCCGGCGGTGCCGGGTGAGCACCCCCGTACGCATCCTTCTCGCCGACGACCACGCGCTGCTGCGCCGCGGAGTACGTCAAGTCCTCGACTCCGAACCGGATCTGACCGTCGTCGGGGAGGCGGGCGACGGTGCCGGAGTGCTCGAACTCGCCCAGGAGGTCGTCGCCGACCTCGCCGTCCTCGACATCGCGATGCCCCGGATGACCGGCCTGCAGGCCGCCCGCGCGCTGGCCAAGGACCGGCCCGGGCTGCGGATCCTCTTCCTGACGATGCACGACAGCGAGCAGTACTTCTTCGAGGCGCTGCGCATCGGAGCCTGCGGCTACGTGCTCAAGTCGGTCGCCGACCGGGACCTGGTCGGCGCCAGTCGCGGGGCGATGCGCGACGAGCCCTTCCTGTACCCCGGAACCGAATCGGCGCTGGTCCGGCACTATCTGGACCTGGTCCGCCGGGGCGGGGCGCTGCCCCGCAAGCCGATCGCCGAGCGCGAGGAGGAGATCCTCAAGCTGGTCGCCGAGGGCTGCTCCTCGAAGGAGATCGCCGACCTGCTCGTCATCAGCGTCAAGACGGTCGAGCGCCACCGCGCCAACCTGCTCCAGAAGTTGGGCATGCGCGACCGTGTCGAGCTCACCCGCTACGCGATACGGACCGGGCTCATCGAGCCATAGCAGGGCAGCGAGCCGCCGCACATCCAAGAACTCGTCGGGAAGGCCACGTTCGGCCTGCCCGGCGTCGGCCCGGTGCCCCACACGCCGGAGCCCATACCACCATGCAAGAGCACAAACACAAGGGGAATACGTGAAGAGCCATATACCGGCACGCCCAACCGGGCGACAGGCACGGTACAGACTCGACCAGTCCAGAGGACTGCGTGGCACCGCAGCGGGCCTCAGCCTGCTGATGGCCGTCTCCGCCGTCTACGGCTCCGAGGCGGCCGTCGCCGCACCGGCCGTCCAGGCGCAGCAGAAGCCGGCCGCCCAGCCCGTCACCGCGGCGGCCGACGTCGCCTCGGCGCGCGTGGCGGCGCGGTTGTCGGGGCAGCGTGTGGAGGCGCTGTCGGAGCGGACCGAGACGTCGACGACGTGGGCCAACAAAGACGGCTCGCTGACCACCGAACTGTCCGCCGGGCCCGTCCGTTTCAAGGATCCGGCCACCGGCGAGTGGCGCGACGTCGATGTGGAGCTGGCCACCCGGGCGGACGGCTCGGTCGCCGCGAAGGCTCACCCGCAGGGCCTCACCCTCGCCGGCAGGACTGGTGCGCCCGCCGGGTCCCTGCGCGCGGCGCAGTCCGCCCCGGCCACCGACCTCGTCACCCTGGGCCAGGGCGACGAGCAGATCACTCTCCAGTGGCGTGGCGGCCTGCCCGCGCCGAAGCTCGACGGCACGCGCGCAACCTATGCGAACGCGGTGCCCGGTGCCGACGTCGTCGTCGAAGCAACCCGCACGGGTTTCGAGCAGTTCGTCGAGATCAAGCAGAAGCCGGCCGACAGCTTCTCGTACACCCTGCCGCTGAAGACCAAGGGTCTGAAGGTGGCGCAGCAGGCCGACGGCAGTGTGCTGTTCACGGACAAGAAGTCGAAGAAGTCCGCGGTCATGCCCGCCCCGGTCATGTGGGACGCGACCGTTGATCCGGTCTCCGGTGAGCACACTCGCCAGGTCAAGGTTGCCATGAGGGTCGTCAAGACCAAGGGCGGCGTCGACCTCGTCATCACTCCGGACGCCGCCTTCCTCACTGATCCGGCGACGAAGTACCCGGTGACGGTCGACCCGTCAACGTCCTCGCTGTCGAACGTCTTCGACACCTACGTCCAGCAGGGCACGACGGTCGACTGGTCCACGGACGTCGAACTCGACCTCGGCAATCCGGGCACGAAGAACGCCGACGGTACTTTCCGCACGGCGCGTTCGTTCATCTCCTGGAACACCGCGCCGATCGCCGACGCTCTGGTGATGGACGCCAAGCTGTCGCTGTGGAACTTCCACTCCGCCAACTACACCGGCACGTCGTGTCCCACACAGCCGTGGGAGGTGTGGTCCACCGGTGCTGCGACGACCTCGTCGCGGTGGACGGCCCAGCCGGCGTGGACCGCGAAGAAGGCCACCTCCTCGGAGACCCGTGGCAACGCCTCCTGCACCACGCAGCCCGACGGGTGGATCAACGCCAACGTCACCACGATGGTGCAGGAGTGGGCGTCGGCCAAGGCCGCCAAGTCCCACATGGGCCTGCGTGCCACCGACGAGAACAACACCGGCCAGTGGAAGCGGGTCAACTCCGCCAACGCCGCGTCCAACCCGCCCAAGCTGGTCGTCACCTACAACTACCGGCCGCGCACGGGTACGAAGCAGGAGGCCGGCCCGCCGTTCTTCTCCTACAACGGCGCTTACATGGTCAACACCGTGACTCCCACCCTGCGGGACACGTTCCTCGACCCCGACGGTGACAAGGTCAACGGCACCTTCCAGATCTTCGACTCCGCCACCAACACCCAGGTCGGCAACGTCATCGTCTCGCCGTGGGTGAACTCCGGGCAGGTCGCCGCCGTGACCGTTCCGGCGGGTGTGCTGACGAACGGCAAGACGTACAAGTTCCGCACGTCGCCGTACGACGGCACGCACTACAACCTGGGCTGGTCGGAGTGGAAGACCTTCACGGTCGACACCACCAATCCGTCCGCGCCGACCGGCATCACGTCGACGGACTACCCGTCGAACGCGTGGGTCAAGGGCGCGGGCCAGGCCGGCACCTTCACCGTCACCCCGAACGGCACCGACCACAACTGGCTCGAGTGGTCTCTCGACGGCGTGACCTGGACCAAGGCCGCCACCGCAGGCTCCACCGCCGCCAAGGCCATCAGCATCACCCCGCCCAAGGACGGCACCCACACCCTCCAGGTGCGACAGGTCGACAAGGCCGACAACAAGTCCGAGCCGATCACCTACACCTTCCACGCCGGACCCGGCGGATTCGTCCAGCCCGCCGACGGTGAGCGCACAGCGCGCCGCCTGCCGCTGGTCGCCGAGGCCGACGGCACCAAGTACGACAACGTCGCCTTCTCGTGGCGCCGCTCTGAGGCCGACCCCTGGGTTACGATCCCGGCCGGGAACGTCACCTCTGGCGGCACCCCGCTGACCGCGTGGCCCGTGGCCATGACGGGCGGCAAGAACAGCCCGCTGGTGTGGAACGCCACTGACACCGTCAACCCCGACGGCACCGTCCAGATCAAGGCCGACTTCACCGGCCCGAACGGCGCCACCGGTGCCACACAGCCACTGACCGTCGTGGTGGACCACAACGCCGACAGCGCCGCGTCCTCCGAAGCCGGCCCTGGTTCGGTCAACCTGCTGACCGGTGACTACACGCTGTCCGGCACCGATGTCTCCGTGCTCGACATGAGTGTGACGCGCAGTGCCTCTTCGCGTACGCCTACCGCGGGCGCGGACCAGGAGGGCCAGGCGGCGATCTTCGGCAAGGAGTGGGTGGCGGGAACGGCCGCTCAGGCCGTGCAGTCCGACTACTCCGAGATCCGCAAGACCTCGGCCACGTCGCTGGACGCGGTCACTGCCGAGGGTGGCACGATCTCCTTCACGGCCAACGCGACCAAGACGGCCTGGGTCCCCGAACCTGGCGCGGAGAACCTGACGCTGAAGGGCAGCCTCACCAGCGGTGACCTCACGCTGTCGGACACCGACGGCACCGTCACCACGTTCAGCCGGGTCGGTACCGCCGGCACCGCCTGGACCGTCAGCCGCTCCTTGCTGGATGGCCACGCCAACTCCACCACGGATGTCGTCTCCGAATCCGTGACCGTGAACGGCAAGGTGCTTGCCCGTCCCAAGCGGATCATCGCGGCTACCAGTGCTGTGACGGTGGGCGCGTGCGAGGCCGGCCCGTCCACCAAGGGATGCCGAGTCCTGGAGTTCGTCTACGCGCCGTCGACCACCGCGACCTCCTCGGCCTTCGGGGACGTCAAGGACCAGGTCTCCGAGATCCGTGTCTGGGCGACCTCGCCCGGCGCGACGTCCTCGACCTCGACCACCGTCGCCAAGTACGCCTACGACGAGTCCGGACGGCTCAGGGAGACCTGGGACCCGCGGATCTCCCCGGCGTTGAAGACCACCTACGCGTACGACTCGGCGGGCCGCGTCACTGAGATGACTCCGCCCGGCCAGCTGCCGTGGACCTTCACCTACGGCAAGGTGGGCAGCGATCCGGTGACGGGTGACGGCATGCTCCTCAACGTCAGCCGGCCCACACTGAAGCCGGGCTCGGCTGCCGAGACCGACGGCAACACCGCCCAGACGACCGTGGTCTACGGCGTGCCCCTGACGGGCGGCAACGCCCCCCAGGCCATGAGCGCCACCGACGTGAAGGCATGGGGCCAGCTCGACGCGCCCACCGACGCCACCGCGGTCTTCCCCACCGACGCACGCCCGTCGTCCAGCGACGGCAGCGCGCTGACGGCAGCCGATTACCGGCGTGCCATGGTGCACTATCTCAACGCGTCCGGCCGCGAGGTCAACACCCTCGACCCGGCGAAGAACATCACCACGACCGAGTATGACCAGTTCGGCAACAGCGTCCGCGAGCTTTCCGCGGCCAACCGTGCCCTCGCCCTCGGCGCCACCGCCGCGGAGAAGGCCACCCTCGCGGATCTCGGCATCACCACGCTGCCCGTCGCCGAGCGCGCGGAACTCCTGTCGAACCGCGGCATCTACAACGCCGACGGCTCACACGAGCTGGAGACCCTGGGTCCCCTTCACCGAGCAGTGCTCGAAGCGGACCTGAAGGACGGTACGACCACCGTGGCCGCGGCCGGCGACCAGCTGATGGTCCGGCACCGCACACTCAAGGAATACGACGGCGGTCGCCCCACCGACGGCAGCGCCACCGTTTCCGACAAGGTCACCAAGTCCACCGAAGGAGCCCAGCCCCGCAACTGGCCGACGCTGACCGCCGACCCTCGGGTGACCCAGACCGTCTTCGACTGGGGCAACGGACAGCCCACCAGCACCACCCAGGACCCGGGCGGCCTCGCCATCACCGAGAAGGCGACATACGACGCGGCCGGGCGACAGATCAGCCGCAGCCTGCCGGCCTCCACGGGGTCGGACGCCGGAACTCAGATCACCGAGTACTACACCGGTGACGGAACCGGCGTGTGCGCGGGACGCCCCGAGTGGGCCGACGAGGTGTGCCGTACCCGGCCCGCCGGGGCCGTCACCGGCGGCGGCAGCAACCCGGCCGAGCTGGTCACCACGCTCGCCGAGTACGACCGCTGGGGCGAGACCGCAAAGCTGACCGAAACCGCCAACGGCAGCACCCGCGTCAAGACGACCGAGTACGACCCCGCCGGCCGTGCCTCCAAGGTGACCGTCACCGGTGGTCTCGGCACGGCCGTCCCCGCGGTCACGACGACGTACGACCCGGCCAGCGGCAAGGTGGCCACGATCACGTCTACCGACGGCGGCACGATCAGGAAGTCCTACGACAAGCTGGGCCGCCTGATCTCCTACACCGACGCCGACGGGGGTGTGACCACCAGCACGTACGACGCCGAGGGCCAGCCCATCCAGGTCAGCGACAACGTGCCGTCGAGCACCACGTACGGGTACGACACCACGAACGACCCGCGCGGCCTGCTGTCCTCCATCACCGACTCGGTGGCCGGCACCTTCACCACCAGCTACGACGCCGACGGCCAGGTGCTGAGCAGGAAGCTGCCCGGCGGCTTCACCATGCGCCAGAGCACCAATCCCGCCGGACAGCCGACGGAGCGCACGTACACCCGCGACAGCGACGGCGCGATCCTCTTCTCGGAGAACCTGCTGCCCACCGTCCACGGTCAGCGAGCCACCTACACCGGCTCGGCAGGGCAGACCTCCAACCAGACCTACAGCTACGACAAGGCAGGGCGCCTCACCAAAACCCAGGACGACACGGTTGACGCCGTCTGCGTCACCCGCAGCTACACCTTCGACAAGAACTCCAACCGGAAGACGCGTTCCACCGCGGCCGCGGCCCCGGGCCTGGACTGCACCACCAGCGGTGCGACCACGACCACGCACACCCACGACAGCGGCGACCGCCTGGTCGACACCGGCTACGCCTACGACGCCTTCGGGCGTACCACCGCGGCCCCCGGCACCACGCTCGCGTACTACGCCAACGACCTGGTGCGTCAGCAGACGGCCGGCTCCCAGCGGCAGACCTGGACCCTCGACTCCCAGCTCCGCTTCCGCGGCTGGACGGTCGAGACGAACGCCTCCGGTAGCTGGGTGCAGACTCAGTCCAAGCTGAACCACTACGGCTCCGACGCGGACTCTCCGCGTTGGATCGTCGAAGACATCGCCACCGGGGCGCTGACCCGCAACGTCAACGGATCCGACGGCGGGCTGGTTGCCACGACCGGCAAGTCCGGTGACACGGTGCTCCAACTGGTCAACCTGCACGGCGACGTCGCGATGCAGCTGCCTACCGCGGCCGGCCAGTCCGCCACGGTCCTCGGCACGGACGAGTTCGGCAACCGCACCGGCGAGGGCAGTACGGTCCGCTACGGCTGGCACGGTGGTCAGCACCGCTCCTCCGAGACGCGGACCAACCTCCTGCTCATGGGCGTACGCCTGTACAACCCGACCACCGGCCGGTTCCTGTCGACCGACCCCGTGCCGGGGGGCAGTTGCAACGCGTATGACTACGCTTGCGCTGACCCGGTGAACAGCGAAGACGTGACCGGGTGCGCCACCTGCCGGGTCCCCAAGCATGCTTGGACCGGCCGCACCTTCACCACAGTCCTGCGTACGACTGCGTGGAGCTACGGCAGCTGGCAGAACTACAACTACCACTGGTTCTGGGATGTCGTCAGTGGTGACTGGGGCCCCCTGCCGATCACGTCGTGGAAGCGCCAGTACCGCTACCGCAAGCAGTACGTCTTCAAGTGTCGTGTCGCAGCTTGGTACGGCTGGGGCCGACAGAAGATCGTGGCCTCGTACGAGACCAGCTACCAATACAGCTACCGAGACCGGACCACCTACCGGATAGCCTGGTCGGGTATCAAGTGGACCCGGACCGGCGGCTGGAGCTGGGCCAGAACATCACGGACCTATGTGTCCAGCTATCGGATCGTCTACACCAACGGCTAACGCCGGAGTGTTGATCCCGTGAGGGGTGGGTGTGCCCCACGTGTGAACGTGGGGCACACCCACCCCACCCAAGATCGATCGCCCGCGGTCCCACCGACCTCCCCGCGACCGCCCGGAACGAAAGCCCGTCTCCATGCTGTTTGCTGTCGCCGCCATCGGCATCGCCATCTTCGCCTTCACCCTGTGGTGTGCCGTCACCGTAGCCCGCATCAAAGATCTGCCCTTGTGGCGCCGGTACCTCCCGCTTGCCCTCTTCCTCGCTTCCGTCGTCGCCAGCGCGCTTCGTGCCTTCGATATGCCTGACGTGGCCAACGCTGTGGCCTTCCCATTGAACGTCGCGGTCGTTGTCGTGGCCTTGGCGGAGATGCGCGCTGCACGGCAGCGCCGCGAAACACCTGAAGCGGGCGGAGACATCACACCGTGACCGGGGCGTGGGTCCCACCACCGCCTTCCCGGTGACCGTGCCGACGGCGGACCTGGTGCCGGGCTCCTCCCACGCCTTGCAGTCGTTGGGGTTCCCGGCGAGCGGCCGGCCGACCACGACGACCAGGCGGGTGTCGGCGTCGATGACGACCTGGTGGTCGGTGGAGTGCCGGTAATTCTTCGACCGCTCGGCGATGGTGTGATCCCGGGTGGGGACCAGAGTTCCGTCCACGATGAGGACGGTGTCCTGGGCGAACCGCTTGCGGGGCCGAAGGGCGAGCATCGGCCCGAGATGGTCGATGATCCGGTCCGCCGCCGATTTCGAGACCCCGAAGAGCGGCGCGAGCTGTCGCATCGTCAGATTCGTGCGCCAGTAGGCCGCGACCAGCAAGGCTGGGGTCCTCAAGCGGCAGGCTCCACGGCCGGCCCTTGCGGACCGCGTCCGCACCCTCATGCCGCAGAACCGTCACCAGCTTCCCGAAGGCACGCGGGCTCAGACCGGTGAACGGGGCGATCCGGGTCGGCTCCGACGCTGTGATCACAGCAGTCACACGGAGATCATCTCCTGGCCCGGGAGGTCCGCGTGATGTCGCGCAGAATTCGATGGTGCGGCACGGCTGTGGCGTCAAGAATCACCGGATGCAAGAAGTGAAGCTGTCCGACGGGACTATCACTCTGTCCCCTCTGTGCCTGGACGATGTGGAGGCGCATCTCGCGGGGGAGGACGAGCTACTCGTTCGTTGGCTCAACGGCGGTCCCGGCACGTGGGAGGGCACCGAAGCGTACTTCCGGCACTGCCGGGAGCAGTGGGACACCGCGGGGCCGCTCCGTGCGTTCGGCATCCGGATGGGTGCCGACGAGGTGCTCGCGGGCACGATCGACTTGCGGTTCGCAGGAGAAGGTCTGGCGCCCGGCCAGGTGAATGTCGCCTACGGCCTCTATCCATCCTGGCGGGGGCGTGGCTTGGCGACCCGCGCGGTCCTGTTGGCGTCCCAGTACGCGGCGAGTGAAGGCGGGGCGGAGGCGGTCATCCAGGTGGAGCCGGAGAATCCCGCATCTGCCGCAGTCGCGCAGCGGGCAGGGTTCACCCCCGGCAAGCCGACGCACAGCAAGGACGGCACACGCTTCGACTGGTACACATGGGACCTGCACGCCGTCGCCCGGTGACGACCAACAGTTACGGGTCAGTCCTTAGGCGGTTGGGGATTTTGCCCGGCTGCCGTGTCACGGCGCAGTGCGCTCGTCTCGGCGTTCGCTCAGAAACTCGCGTGCTCCGCGGATCCGGGTGGCCAGTTGCTGCCGGGAGGTGTGGCAGTCGAGTCGTACGTCGAGCGCTCCGGGCACACCGCTCTCTGCCCGTAGGCCGGCAGGCAGGAGGGCGGGGTCGAGGCCGTCCCGACGGGCGACCAGTACCCCGAGGGCGTAACGGCTGATCGCGTCGGGGCCTGCCAGATGGAAGACGCCGGTGGTGTGGGAGTCGGCGAGCTCCCAGAGGCTTGCGGCCAGGTCGGAGACGTGGATGGGGCAGCGGACGTCGTCGGTGAACAGGGTTCCGGTCCGTGCCCCGGCGGCGAGTTCGTGGATGATCCGTTCGTGTGCGGATGCTCCGTCGCCGATGATCAGCGACGTGCGGGCGACGACGGCCGAGGAATGGAGGAGCCGGATGGCTGTCTCGGCTGCGGCCTTCGCTGCCCCGTACGGCGTAATCGGATCCGGGAGCGCCGTCTCGGCGTAATGCACGTCGGCCCCGGAGAAGACGGCGTCGGTGGATACGTGCACCAGCCTGATCCGCTGTCGTGCTGTCGCTGCTGCCAGGTGGATGGAGCCGTCGGCTGTGACGGCCCAGTCGGCGTCACCGCTGGAGGCGTTGATCACGACGTTCGGCCTTACTGCGCCGAGTACCGCTTCGATCTGGTCGGCGTCACGGAGATCGAGGCGGTGCCACCTGACGCCAGTACCCTTGCCGGGCCGAGAGCGGAAGGTCGCAGCCGCCAGCCGTCCTGCGGAGATCGCCTGCCGGACCAGTTCGGTACCCAGGAACCCGCTGGCTCCGATGATCAGCGCCGTCATGCCGGACCACAGTAGCGGAGAGCCGCCGTCAACTAGGGGGCGAAGGACGACCGGGCTTCGGGGCGTTGTCGACGTTCCCTTCATCATTCTGCGGCGGTCCCTCCTGAGTGACAGAGGCTCTCACGGGCTTCTCCTCCGTAGCCTGCCGAGGGACAGCCGCCCGGATGAGGTCGATGATCGGGGGCGGTTGCACATGGGGCGAAGGCGCGACCAACGTGGCGGCAAGGGCGGCAGATGACAGCCGCTCCTCCTGCACCCTGGTCTGCTCGTTCTCTCTTTCGGCCTTGGCGCGAGCCTCGGCCTCGTGAGCCTCCTCCTTCTTTTCCGTCAGCAGCAGGGCGTACCCGGCCACGGGCATCACGAGGCCGGTCCAGGCCAGCAACCAGGCCGAGGTTGTGGCGGCTTCCGTGAAGTAGGTACGAAGGAACCACTCGATGTCATGCAGGGGCAGCCGCGAGAGCACTTGGTCGCGGATGAGCCGGTCGAAGCCGAACATGTCCCAGGCGGCGAAGCCGAACAGTGCGAGCAGCGGCAGCTTGCGGACCGGCCAGATGTCCCGTGCCACCGTGCGCAACGTGAGGAACGCGCCGATGGGCGTCGCGAGCGGCAGGGTGAGGACGAAGTAGGTGAGAGCCCGCCATCCACCGAACGCGGCGAATCCCCTCTTCCCCTGCAAGTTGCGATCCGCGTGGTTGCTGGCAAGCCGGCCGTAGAGGAACCCGAGCACGCGCTTCATGTCGCGGTCGACACGGGCTGTTCGGTGGGGCAACACCTCCTCCGGGTCGGTCTCGTCCTCGGGGTCGGGGCTGTGACGGGCGCCCAGGACGACATCACGGACGATGCCGGCAAGGCGTTCCGGGGTAATGACGTCACTGCGCTCGGCATGCGGGGCACGGGGCAACGGAGACGTGGCAGCTTGGCCTCGCGGCTTGGGGTTGGCGTACGCGTGGACGGCCCGCGGGATCGCACCGACGGGTTCGACGGCACCGAAGTCGAACCACTCACCCTCAATTCGGTAGGCGTTGAACGTCTGGTGCAACGCGCTCTCCAGCTCACGGCCGCCGGGCGCCGTCCACAGGACTTCGAGCCGGTCGGGGTTGCCGGTCTGTAACTCCTTCAGTCGCTTGGACGGGTTGACGCTTGTGCCGATCTTGACTCGGCCCGATCCGGGAGGGCCGATCACGTACACGAAGGAGTTTGTAGAGGAGTTCACCGCTTCATCTCGTCGTCTCGGGGGCGTGCGCCTTCCCGGACTGTACGGGGGGCCTCTGACATGAAGGCCGGACGTCGGCGCTGCCTGGATGCCGTAAGGCCGGACCGGTCATGCGCTGGGTCACCGACGTCGGGCCTGCGGCTGCGGAGCAGCGGTGGGGACTCGAGCGATGGGCGTGGCACGACTGGCTGGGGCAGGCGTAGGACTGGGGGCGAGGGCCAGGGCAGTGGAGGCCAGTTCGGCCAGGAGGTCCGTGTTGGCGCCGGCGGAGAGTCGTATCGTCCACGCGGCATGGTCGAGGTTCTCCCCGCCGTACATGACCCAGCGGTCTGCCGTGGCGTGCGGGGAGTGCTCGAAGGTGATCGTGCGGCCGGTCGCCGTCCAGGACGTGCGGGCGGGGTGGCTGGTGGGATGCCATCTGGCGGCCTGGAGGATCTCGTGTGGTTCCCCCAACGGCACGGGCGCCGGTGCGTCGAGGTGGTGCAGGATCGTGTGGATCAGGGGGACAGGGGTGCCGGCGGTGATGGTTGAGTGCCAGAGGCGCTCGCCGACCGGGCTGTCGTACTCGGCGATCGTCCAGGCGACGTCGGTTCGGTGGCGGGCCTCGTGATCGAATTCGGCTCGGACGGCGAGGGATTCGTGGACGGCGATCGTTGTCTCGTCGAAAGGCCGGTACCTCTCCCACTGCGGGGACTCCTCGAAGAGGTTCCGGAGGAACGTTTCGTGCTCGCCAGGCCCTGCGGCCGGCGGCTCGGTGACGGGCGTGGCAGCTTCCACGTGCTCCGCCGGCTGCTTGACCGCGAGGACTTGGCGGACGGTGCGTTCGAGCTCGGTCAGCGGGGCGGGGCCGGGGCGGACGGCCACGGAGTACAGCCGCTGGAACTCGGCGATGGCCTCCGTCTCGCTCTCGTAGGTCATGGTGACCTGTCGGACGTGGTTTTCGCCGTGTAGGTGGACGTGGCGCCGGACGCCGGTGGTGTAGCTGCCGACGGCGACGGTGTTCTGTCCGTCGTCGGCGTGCAGGTGGATGACGAGGCGGCCTTCGGCGATGTCGTCGTGGATGCGCTGGGCTTCCGCGCTTACCTCGCGGACTTCATCCCGAGTACACCAGGGGAAGGGGTAGTTGCCCCATTCCCACTCGGTGTCGATCTCGTCCTGGAGGTCGGGGGTGATTTCGACGGTGAAGCCGTAGCAACGGAGCTGCTGGGCGGAGAGGCTGGCGTAGTAGGGCTCTTCGCGGTCGATGCGGGCGAGCACCATGGTGGTGGGGCTGGTGCTGCGCCAGCCCAGGTCGTGGAGGTGGGAGCGAGCGGCGTCGGCTGTCAGGCCGCTGGTGGTGGCGATGATGCCGGGGTGGTGGTCGGGGTGGAGGGCGAAGCGGGTGTGGGCGTCGGCGCGGGCGTGAGGCATCGGGATCCTTCGGTTACGGGACTCGACCGGCGCTGGGTCGGCGGGCGGGGGCGGGGACGGGAGTGGTCTGGGTGGTGAGGGGGCTGCGAGGGCCGGCTCGTGGGGCTGCGGAGGATTCGGCAGATGAGGGGGAGGCCACGATGGGGCGGGTGGCGTGCTGCCAGCGGCTGCGGACGGTGTGCAAGTCGGCGAGCGCGCGGCGGCTGCCGGTGACGAGCTGGTTCACGCTGTTGGCGGGGTCGGCGGTGTAGGCGGTGATCTGCCCGGCGGCGTGGAGGGCGCGGGCCAGCAGGTTCCGTTCGAGGAGCCGCTCGCCCCAGTAGCTCGCGGAGCCGACGGGCGTCGATAGCAGGGCGATTACTGCGGCAGGGGCGATGCCGCTGGAGAGGAGGCCCCGCTGCTGGCCCTCCCACAGCACCGTGACCGGATCCACGGGATCTCGGCGATGGGCCAGCGTTGTCATGGACTGCCACAGGCAGGCATGGACAGGGTCGAGGAAGTCGTCGGACGTCAGCCAGCGCATGCCTTGAAGTTGTTCCGGTCGGGATACCGCGCTGGCGAGCAGCCACTGCTCGGTCTCCCGGATCTCGTCGCCCGCCGACAGCTGCGGGGCCGGCGGCTGCGGCGTGCGAGGCAGAGGGCGGGCGTGGAAGGGGAACCGTTCGGCCAGCTGATCGAGGTGCCGGACGAGGGCGTCGGCGGCAATGAGAGCGTGCCGGGGCCGGTCCGGCACGGTGGTGTCCGTGGCGGCCTGCGCGAGCTGCTCGGCATGGAGGCGGATGGTGCGCCGGGCATGTTCGGCACGGATGACCACGGCGTAGGCGGGGGCGTGCTGTGGCTGGGGGCAGGCGGAGATCAGGGTGTGCATGTACGAAGGGCTCAGGCCCGGTGCCTGCGGCCGGGCCTTGGACAGGACGGTGTTCAGCCAGCCAAGCCCGGCGCTGGCGGTCGCCTCCGCGGGAGCAGGGACGTCGTTCATCGCGGCGAAGATGGCGGCGTGGACGGGGCTGTCGAAGGCCGAGGATCCGAGGTCCTCCAGGGCCGCCAGGAGCGCGGGCTGGAGGAGGACGGCACCGAGGAGCGCCTGCTCGGCGTAGTGTACCGGCGGGCGTTCGGCCGGCTCGTACAGATCCTCGGCATCGGCGTCGGGGGTGGGAGACATCAGGCGGCCAGGGTGAAGTCGTCGGTGGTGAGGGTGCGGTCGAGGTGCGGGGCGAGGAGGTGCGCGGCGAGCCGCGGGGGAACCGCGTTCCCGATCTGGGAGAACTGGGCGCCCTTGGTGCCCTGCCAGGGGTAGTCGGCGGGGAAGGTCTGCAGGGCGCCGGCCTCGGCAGCAGTGATTCGGATCGGCGCCGGCGGCGCCATCTCCGGCACCTCCAGGTGGGCAGGGCGCGCGACCCACGTGCACTCGTTCGCCCGATGCCCGAAGAACAGCGTGCCCGCAGGCTCGTCGACGTCTCGGACGGTCGCGTTGGACTGGTTGTTGCTGCGCAAGGCCCAGGTCCAGTGCGTGGCCTTGCTCGTGCAGGTCGGGGCCGGGCCAGAGGCCGGGCTGTCGCCGCGCGTCCCGTGCCGGGTCGTCCAGCCCGCCCCGCGGGTCTGCGGCTTGAGGACGATGTCCTCAGCGGTCGGGGGTTCCGTCCAGGTGCCCCGGTCGCGGGCGTCGGTCAGCGTCTTGCGGGCGCCAGACGGGAAGGGCTCGGGTCCGCCTCCGGGTCCGCCGCCGGCACAGACGGTGGGCACGGGGCGGTCGGTGGCGCCCCAGCCGAGTGCCTCGGCCATGGACACCCAGCGGTCGCGGCCGGGCCCGAACAGCGACTCGGGTTCGGCGAAGCGGGCGTGGGTCGG
The DNA here is from genome assembly GCF_040650755.1 of Streptomyces sp. NPDC048623. NCBI lineage: Bacteria > Bacillati > Actinomycetota > Actinomycetes > Kitasatosporales > Streptomycetaceae > Streptomyces > Streptomyces sp. NPDC048623. Next base: position 142,891 of record NZ_JBEZHV010000003.1, on the reverse strand, counting down.
CGGCGGAGGCTCGGCCGTTCGGACGCGCGATGCGAGGAGGATCGCCCGGCGGCGGGTCTGCGGGACACCGTAGTCGGCCGCGTTGAGGACGCCGGTCCAGACAGAGAACCCCCAGGACCGCAGGATCTCGGCGTACTGACGCCACAGCGGAAGGACGTCCGGGACCTCCTCCATTGCCACCCACTCCGGCTCGCCGACCGAGTGCAGAGCGCGGAGGTATCGCATCGGTTCTGCCGCGAGGAGGGACCGCTCGTCCCGGCAGGCGCCCAGGAGCTTCTCGCGTGTGTCGCGGCCGGAGGCGAGGTCGGCGACCGCCTGGTGGACGAGGCCCTGGTCGAGCAGCCCGAGTCGCTTGCCCGCCATGCTCCACGCCTGGCAGGGCGGGGACGCGATGAACCCGCGCGTCCGGCCGGCGAAAATCCAGGCCGGGTACATCGCGACGTCGGTGCGGATGGTCAGCAGGCCAGCAGCGGCCCGCGTCCTGCACGCCCACTCGTCCCACTCCAGTCCGACGTCACGGATCCCGAAGCGGCGTAGGGGGACGCTCCACCCGCCCGGGCCGGCGAACAGATCGATCACGAGATCGCGGCCCGTGATCACGCCGTCAGCCCGAAGTCGTCCTGGACTGCGTCGGCTTCGCTGCGACACGACCAGGGGGAACAGCCGTTGACGACGCCGTCCTCCAGCTCGGAGGCCGCGTCCTCGCCCAGGGCCGCGCGCTCCGCGGCGGTGACATGGTCGATCGGGGCCTGGCTCAGGGGCACGCGCGAGCGGTGGAGGAAGGCTTCGCCGAGCAGCGTGTTGCCAGTGGCGTTTGCCCGGGCGTTGCCCTTACGGATGGCGGCGTCGAATTCCACGACGTCCTCCCATTCGGCAGGAGAGGTGTCGCGTATGTGCCGCCACTGGGCATTACCGTGGAAAGGGCAGCCCAGACAGCTGGACTTCGGCGTATCGGAAAGCCCGAGGGATGCCAGATAACGGACGCAGTCCGGGCGTGACCAGTCCATTTCGATCAGAGGGTGCAGGTTCCGCATGTACTGGACGTCGGCGTCCTTGGCGCGATGGAACTCGTCGGTGGAAATACCGATCCACTGCTCGACGAAGACGCCCTTGGGTACGCGGGTCGGGTAGGGGTATCCGAGGAGCTTCCGGATCATCTTCTTGATCGGCTTGACCTTGTACTCCCCTGTGCACTGGCGCCTGGTCATCCCAAGTTGCCCGCCCCTATTCAGGATGTAGAGGGGCATCGACGCAAAGCGGTGATCGGGGTTCAGGGCGTCATTTCTGATATTGCCCGAGGAGACGCGGAGGATCGGTATTCCGGCGGGAGCTGCTATTTCTCGTTCGAGGCGGTCGAGGTGGTTATAGACGGATTCGGGCTCCCATCCCGTGTCGGCGAATATCGCATAGTCGACCTTCGGGAGGATTCCTTCTGCGGAGAGGGCGAGGAGCGTGCTGGACTGGACGCCGGCGCCGAGGGAAAGGGCGCGGAACTGAGGGGGCGTGGAGGGCGAGCGGGAAATGGAAAATCCTTGGGTGAGGCGAAAGAGGAGTGGTACGAAGGTGCGGGTGGGTGAGGGTGAACCTGTGCTGGATTCGTGGGCGCCAGGGTCGTGTCGCGGCGCCAAGCGGAGTCGCGCAGGCGGCTGTCAGGGCGCCCTCCCGGGCCCGCGGCGCCGGCAGGGTCAGCGCCGGAGGGCGGCAGCGGCGGAGGGGTGTGCTGGGCGTGGGAGCGCCGGTGCTGTGGGCAGTGCGCCAGGCGTGCCCGGTTGCGGGTGTTGGGGTGCGGGCGGCCTTCGGACCGTGAGCACGGGTGCGGGGGAGTCGTCGGCCGTGACGCCGAGTACGCGGTCGCCCGGAAGGAGCTGGTCGGACGTGATGGTGATCAGGTCGTGCACCGCGGCGGGCCCGGCATTGGGGCTCCAGCCCAGGGCGTGGAGTGCGGATTCCAGGGGTAGCTCGTGCTGAGTCATGGCGTGGCGCAGGGTGCCGGCTGGGATCTGGGTGTGGCGGGCCCAGTCCTCTAGCCCCATGCTGAGTCCGTACGCCCTGTGGGGGGTGCCGGTGCCCAGTGTCGAGCGGCTCTGCGGCTCCTCGGTGATCGCCTGTTCGGGGTCCCACCCCTCGGTGAGACGCCGGCGGATGGTGGTGGTGCTGCAGTTTGCCCGAGGGTCGACACCCCAGTGGCAGAGCGGCTTGGTCTCGCCGAAGGCGGTGATCTGAATAGTGAAGTCCGGGCCGTCGGCTCCCTTGAGCAGAGCCTCTTCGAAGGTCATCCCGAACTTCGTGATCCGGTTGTAGAGGGTGTGGTACTTGATCCCGGACTGGTCCGCCCAGCCGCGCAGGGTCAAAGTTCGTCCCCGGTAGGTGTGTTCCAGGACCGGTTTGTCGTGGTGCTGTCGGGTGATGGCGTCCTCGGGCAGCCATCCCAGAGCGAGCCGGGTCCGCAACGCTTCGCGGGTGACCGAACAGCGGGGGTCCTCGGCCCACGAGGCCAGAGGCTTGGCCTCGCCGAACGCGGTGATCTGCCCGCGGGCCAGTTCCCACATGTAGCGGTCGCGGCGCCGGTCCTTCGGCCAGACCGTGCGCCGTTCCGCGGAGTCTGCTGGAGGAGACGTCCGGGGACCGGAAGCGACCACTGCGACGGGGGCGGACTCGTGCATGCCGGGTTCTCTCATCTGGGCCCCTGAGCATGGGCGTTGGGCTGGGTAGAGGTCTTCCCGGTCGTTGCTGTCGGCCCCATTCTCCGGGTCGGCAGGGGCGCGGACGCAGTGGTTCTGGCGGCATGTGCGACGTTGAAGGCGGCGTGGGCGCAGCTCTTGGCTGCGAGGCCGAGGCAGTCGACGGCCTCGGCTAGGGCGCCCTGGACGTCGTCGAGCCCCTCCTCTTCCCGCACCTGGGCGATGGCTTTGGCATACCCGCCAGGAGCGGGAAGGCCGACAGCGTCCAGTGGGTCGCCGGCGACGGCGGAGGCGATGAGGGCGGAGGCGTTCGACGCTGCGGCGATGGTGACGGTCAGCTCGGCCAGCAGCCGTCGGCTCTCGGGGACTTCCGCGTACGGGCCGGTGGCGAGAGCCTGGGTTAGGGCGACGAGCTTGGCGTTGATCTGCTGCGACGCGAGGAACAGGCCGGTGCCCTGGGTGAAGACCGCCTCGCTGCCGGAGTCTTTCAGCTTGCTGACCCGATCGCGCGTGATGTTGAAGCTCGTGGATACGGACGTCAGGGCCTGGGAGAGCTGCAGCAGGGTGTCGGCCGTGGTGGGGGAAGTGATGGCGGGGCGTTCCCTTCTGAGAGGGGGAGTTGGCAGGCCGGCCTAACGCCGTGCGCCTGTCGGACGGGGTGTACCCGGGCGTGCCGTGGTGGGTTGCGGGACGGCAGTGGGGAGGGCGGGAACGGGACGGGCTTCCAGAAGGGTCCGGACGCCGCTGGAGGTGAGCCGTGCGCCGTACCGGCCCGGCTGACCCGGCAGCGGGGTGAGGCCGACCAGCTTCTTGCCGACGAGCGCGTCGATGGTTGCGGCCCGCAGCTGAGTACCCAGGGGCGTGGCGACTTCCCGGCCCCCGGAATACGCGTCCCGGACGACCGCGTCGCCGCGGGCGAAGGCCGCCAGTCCTTTGCGCTGGGCTTCGCTGACCTTGACGGCCGCGCTGCCCGTCACGGTCTGATCGCGGGCCGCGCGATGCTGGGCGTAGAGGAAGCCGTCGTGACGCAGGAGGGCGGCGCCGACGTCTTGAACGGCTACCGGAGTTCTCGCCAGTGCGTCTCCGGTCTGCCCCAGCAGCTGCTCCGACGCTTCGGCGTCACCGTGCGCGAGGGCGGAGATGGTGTTCGCTGCGTGCCCGGCGGCGCTGGTGGTCGCCTCCGCGAGGCGGCGCAGAAGGGCAACGGCGTGGAGCCCGTCCGAGGTGGTGGGGGCATCGCTCAGCGCGGTCTGGGCCAGGAGTCTGCCGGCGAGGAGCGAGGTCTGGTGCATCAAGCCTGCGGTCCGGACCGTGTCCGCGAGCCGGTCTGCCGCAGGGCCGCGCTGGCGCCGGAGCGCGTCGAGGCTATCCATGCTGACCAGCAGGTGTCGGGTGAGGGAGTCGAGGTCCTCGGGGCTCGGGACCGAGCTGTGGGGAGAGTCCAAGGTTGTGTCCTGGGTTCGTTGGGCGAGCCTGGCGGCGGGGTGCAAGGACCTGCCCGGAGGAGGGTTCGGAGGGTCTACCGGCGCTGCGCACGGGCCGCCGGAGCTGCGGGTGCGGTCGGCACTTTCGCGACCGTCACCGTGCGCTCGGCGGTAGCACGGTCGATCAGGAGCTGGTCCTCGGCACGGGCGGCGGCGGAGGCCAACCGCCGGGAGAGGTACTGGGCGAGCACGCGGTACGTGCCGGCGGCACGGTCGAGTTCCTCGATCGCCTCGGACAGGTAGCCGCGGCTGGTGCCTGCCGTCCGGTCGCCGTCCTCATAGAGGAGGGCGTCGGTGCGCCCGGTAATGCCGTACGTGCACAGGGAGGCGGCGACGGAGATCCGCTGAGCGGCCTCCGACAGGCGGGCGAGGTTCTCGGGCCCGTTCTTCATGACGGCGTACTGGCTGGTCGAGAGGGTGTCGAGCTGCTGCAGACATCTGATCGCCAGGTGGTGGGCGCGTACGGCGATGGGGGCGATGTCCCGTACGGGCCGCGCGATGTCGCCGGCCCGAACGCCGTCGATCTCGGCGCGCAGGTCACCCAGCTCGCCCGGTACGAGCCCCAGGAGCCGGGTCTGTTCGGCGAGGTCGATGCTCTTCACTGGTCACTCCGGCGAGGGGCGGTGTGCGCGGACAGGGCCGGGGCCCGTCAGCGGCAGGGGATGGGAACGGTTACGCGACCTGGTCGAAGTCGCTCTGGGACGGCTGCTGTTTGGCGACGGCGCGGGCGGTGATGGCCTTCGAAGCACGGGCGGAGGCGGCACCGAGCTCGTCGGCGCCGGGCTCGGCGTACCAGGGACGCAGGTCGAGCATGGCGACCCTCATGCCGGTGGCCAGGCACAGAGCGGAGCCCTTGGGCAGCGCGCGGATCGCGTCGGCGGGCAGGATCCGCTCTTGCCGCATCGACACGGACGTCGACTTGCCGGACTCGGAGGTCGAGGTGGAGGTGGTCTCGACGTCGTGGTCGCCGACCATCCTGCTCAGCTTGTCTGCGAAGTCCGGATCATCGATGCCGCTTCCGATGATCTTCACGGTGGCCGCGCTCCACATGGCGTCCATGCCCGCGTCCCCCCACACCTTCTGGCCCTGGCGGTACGACTGCAGGATGGTGATCGGGATGATCCCGCGGCTGCCGAGGTGGGAGTAGAGGTCGGGCAAGTCGCTGATCTTGCACACGTTGGCGGCCTCGTCGAGGATCGCGAGCATCGGCGGATCGAGTCGGCCGCCGGCGCGCTCGGCCTGGGCGGTCGCGGCCCGCATCACGGAGTCCGCGCAGGCCGCGATCAGCGCGCTGGCTCCGCCGCCGCCGTCCTTCGACAGCAGGAACAGCGAGTCGGTGGAGTTGACGAAGTCGGCGGGGCGGAATTCGGCGACGTTCTCCTGAGGGGTGACCCAGGCGGCAATGTCCTGGTTGAGCAGAGCGGCGGCGTACTGGCGCGCGGTCTCGTAGATGCCGTCGCGGGTCTCCGGCGGGCCTTCGACGGTGCCCTTCAGCTGGGAGGCGACCGCGGTGAACCTGTGGTCGCGCAGGATGTCCAGCGGGGTGCGGTCCGCCGGGAAGGCGAGCCACCCCATCACATCCGTGATCGGCCGCTCGTCCAGCGCGGCGGCAAGGAAGAGCTGCGCCAGAATGTTGGATCCGGCCTTGGACCAGAAGTCGCCCTGTTGGGAGGCGTCTACGCTCGCGGCGAGGAAGTGTCCGGCGAGCCGTCCCGCGCCGTCGAGCGTCTTGGCGTCTGAGAGCGGATTCCACCACATCGTCCGTTCGGCGTGGGCGATCTGCTGTGGATCCATCGACCACACCCGCCCGACCCGGCACCGGGCGTCGAAGCACGCCGTATAAGCGTCGCCTGCCGCCTTGTTGGATGTAAGCAGGACTGGTCCCGGTGCGGCGAGGATCGAGGGGATGGCGAGGCTGGTGGTCTTGCCGGATCGCGGTGCCATGATCGCGACAGCGACGTCCTCGAAGCCCATACGGACCTCGTGGCGGGTCCCGGCGAGGTTGCCGACCAAGACGCCGGCGTCGCGGGGCTCGATGTGCTTGGAGTTCCGGAGGCTCGGCCGCAGGGAGCGGGCCTTGGCCTCGACGGCCTTGGCGAGCAGCGGTTGGATGTCACGGGCCGTCGCCATCCCGTCGACCGTCTTCTTCCTGCCGCCGCTTGTCCGGTTCTTGAACCGCAGCCACAGGAATCCGGCCGCGGCGGCGAGGAGCAGGGTCAGCAGGACGGGGATGATGCGGGTGGTCAGCAGGAGGGACGTTTCTCCGGCCGTTGGCCAGAGTGTCTCGGGGCGCAGGAGCGCGTCCCCCGGGCGGTAGGGCACCCAGGGGCCGGTGCCTGTCGCCCAGGCGGCGATGTTGCTGCTCAGCCAGGCGATGGAGGCGGCGGGAAGGCCGACGGCGAGGGCGGCGAGGAGCACCTTCAGGGCTATGTCGTAGCCGTCGGAGCTGGTGGAGGGGGCGGATCGCAAGCGGAGGTTCCTTGGACGGTGCGGGCGGGGAGCGTCAGCGGGTGCGGAGGCGCGGCGACGGCGGCGTAGGTGGCGCGGGCGGATGCGGGCTCGCGCGGCGGGCGGCGAGTTGCTCGATCCGCTCCGGCAGCGCCCGGGCCACGCTCTCCGCCGGCTGTTCCTGCCACTGCAGGGCGACCCGGTGGAGGGAGAGGCCCTGGGTCTGCTCGGGGGAGCGGCGCACCGGCTCGGGATCGGCGAGGGCCGCGAGGAAACTGGCCACGAGCACACGGGGCGTAGCGCTGGAGAACCGGGCCTTCCACACCGGGTCGTCCGTGTAGAGGCTTGCCGTGACGCGCCAGTCGGTGCTGCCGGAGAAGTTGTGGCGCTCGCCCCGCACACGGCCGTCCGGGGAGCGGAAGTCGCTGTTGGAGGCGACGTCCCAGCCGGCCCGCATCAGCAGCTTGTACGGCTCGACCATCGCTGCGGCGGTGTAGTCGGGGTGGGTGAGCGTGTCGGTAACCGCGGCGATCAGCTCGACGGGCGTGGCCCCGTCGAAGACGGCCTGCCACTGCGTGCCGGTGCGGCCGTCACGGTGGGAGAGGTGCCACCATGGCTCGTTGAGGGCCGGTTCCAGCCGAAGCAGGGACTTCTGGTCCGGACTGGTCAGGACGACGCGGGGCATGAGCGGGTCCTGCCCGTGGCTCCATCCGGCGCCGGCATGCAGAGCAGCGGTCACCCAGGCCGGGTCGCCCGGACCGGCGAGGTAGCGGGGGGAGACGAGCGCCTGCTCGACCTTCGCGGCCTTCATCAGCGCCTCCCCGCCGGTCGGGCGGGCACCGGGGCCGGCGCCGGGACCGGCATCCACCGGACGGGCGCCTTGTACGCCGCGGCGTGGACGTCGAGGAGGACGTGGCCCTTGGCGGCCCAACTGTTGAGGTAGCTCCATGCCTCCTCGTTGCGCTCTGCGACGGAGTCGACGAACTTCTCCGGCGAGACGGGTGCGGCGCGGTGGGCTTCGCGGACTTCGGCGTGCTCGCGGCGCAGTTCGTCCAGCCGGTCGAGGGCCTGGTTCAGTTCGCGCAGGTGGGAGGCCCAGTAGGGTGCGATGTCGCCCGCGCTGAGGTGCTGGAGCTGGACGGCGGCCGTGGCGAGGAGCTGGCGGGCGCCGGGCCGGACGGGCAGGAACGCGCGCCAGGTCTGGGAGTCGCGCTGGACCATGCGCCAGCCGTAGGCGACTTCGTCGAGCGGCCAGCTGTCGGCATCAGAGTGTTCATCGGAGTAGGCGTCCCAGGCGGCGAGGATCGTCTCGCTCTCCGCCAGGAAGGTCTTCAGTCGTGCGAGCAGGAGGGGATGGGAGTCGGACGGTGTGCTCAGGACGGATCCTTCGGTGCGGGTCGGGGCGGGGGCAGGCAGGCCGGATGCGGGGTCAGCGGCGGCGTGCGGGGCCGACTGCCGGTGTAACCGGGCCCGCGCGGGTGGTGAGCATGGGAGGGGCGGGCCGGTGCCGGCGGGCCTCGGCGAGGCGCTTGTGGTGTGCGGTGACGATGCGGGTGCCGACTTCGACTTCCTGGCCCACGTGTAGGTGGGGTCCTTCGTCGATCTCGAAGCGGGGCCGCGGCACGGGGGCTGGGTCGGCGAGGGCGGTGGCGATTGCGTTCAGCACATGGCCCGGGGCGCGGGGGTCCAGGGATGCTCGCCACAGGAAGCCCTCGGGGCCGTAGGGACCCGAGTTCCGGGCGGCTTCGACCTCCCACCCGCACAGGCCCATGGAGGGGGAGACGCGCTGCTCGGCCACGGTGGTGCGGTCGGGGGAGACGACCTTGTGACCGCCGTCGGCTTCAGCCGTGTGCTTCCAGCCGCGCTCGGCGAGGATGCTGGCCACGTCATCGGAGGCGTTGTCCGGTGCAGGAAGCACGAGAGCGTCAGTGAGTCCGGCGATGATCTCCACGGGGGCGTCGCCGCTGAACGAGGCGTACCAATGGCCCGGTCCGAGGGTGCTGTGGACCTTCCACCAGCCGTGGAAGTGGTGAGGGGATGGCTTGAAGACGAGCTCGTGCTCACGGTCGGGGCTCTTCATGCGGATGACCGGGTGCAGGGGATCGGAGTGCACGGTCCAACCGGCGGCGCACAGAGCGTGGGTGATGTGTCGGGGATCGCCGGGGCCTGCCAGGTAGCGGGGCGAGACCGGCGAGCCGAGCTTGCCCAGGTAGTCGTCGGTGAAGGCATCCAGCTGGAGCGAGTCGATCACGGAGGAGCTCCTCCTTCAAGTGTGGCCTATCGGGTACGGGCTCCGCCGCTCGTTGCGTACGGGCGGATGGGAGCGGGCTTGCGGGTGCGGGCACGGGCGGCGGCCCAGGAGTTGCGCCCCCAGGTGGCGGCGCGGGCGGCGGTGATCCGGGCCTGCTGCCAGGAGCTGAGCTCCGAGGGCCGCACAGAGACAGAGGTGACCTGGATCCACTTCGAGGGCGGGACGTGTCCGCGGGGGCGCATGGCCGGCTGAGGGTCGGCGAGCGCGGCGGAGAAGTTCTCGATCAGGTGCATCGGGGTCGTGGCCGAGAAGACGGCGTCCCAGGTCCGGCCGTGCTCGGTGCGGGCTCCGGCCCACCAGTGGGCCTGCCCGGGCCCGTTCTGGTGGAACTGCAGCCAGGCGTTGCGGTCGGGGCTGATGGCGGTGAAGTGCTGGTCGCGCTCGGTCTCCCACCGCTGCTGCTGGAGAGGCGCCCACGGGTTGGGAGCATGGGCCGAGCGGTCGCGGGTGAGGGCATCGGTGAAACCGGCGACGATCTCCACCGGCGTCTGCCGGGTGAAGGTGACCTGCCAGCTGGGCTCGGTCGCGGTCGGCTGGCCCTGGATGTGCCAGCCGCCGGGCTGCACGGCGGGGTCGTACACGACGCGCACCAGGTGGTCGGCCCGGTCGAAGACGAGCGGTCCGCCCGTGACGGAGCGGTCCCTCCAGCCGGAGGCGCGCAGGAACTCGCTTACGTGCCGGATGTCACCGCCGCCGGCCAGATGCCGGGGCTCGACGAGGTAGTGCTGCTCGGCCTGGTCGCCGGCGCCCCAGGTGGGGTGGTGTCGGCGGCTCACCGGTGCCTCCGTACGACGAGCGGCACCGGCGCCGGGGGCTTGACCAGCGCGGTGGTGGAGGGAATGCGGGCCGCGGCGAGGGTGTCGAGGTGCTCTTCGAGGTCGAGGCCGATGTCATTGAGCTCGTTGGCGGCCCGGCCCAGGGCGAGCCAGACCTCCGGAGACAGCAGCCCCTGCGTGGCCTGCTGCTGGGCGAAGCGACTGGCGGTCGCGGCCAGGGTGGTGAACGCGGCAAGGGCGCCGTGCTCGGGGTCGAAGACGTCGGCCAGGACGGCCACGGTGTCGGGTGCCGTACCTGGCTGGGTCAGGTACGCGTTGAGGTGGCCGAGGCGGGTGGCGATGCTGCGGGCCTGGTAGGCGCCATAGGTACGGGGGGCGGGCTGTTGATTCAGGGCGTGGCTCCAGTGGCGGGGATCGGTGTGAGCCGGGGTGCGGTCAGCGCCGGGGACCGGGTGTGCCGGTGGCCGGGGGCGGCGGAGGCTGGGAGGGATCCGCAGGTGGCTTCTGCGAAGTGCGGTGGGCGAGCATGTTCTGGGCGAAGGCGGTGACGTCGAGTTCGTCGGGGTCGATGTTGACGTCGAACCCCGCGATCAGGAGCGGGAGGATCACACGGGTGGCGAGCTGCCGCTGCGCCTTCTGACTCAGACCCTCGGGGGTCTCGTGCCAGGTGTAGACGGGCCCGTCGGTCACCTCCTGCCGCCGTTCCAGACCGGACGCGTCGAGCCGGGCGAGGAGTTCCTCGGCGGCGCCGGTCCTGGTGACGATGTGGAGCCGGTCGGGGTGGCCGGCCTTGCGGTAGATCTCGACGTCCGTGTTGTTCTCGTCCGCGAGGTTCAAAGGGTTCTCCAGGAAGAAGACGGGATTACGGGCCCGGGCGGCGTGCAGGCCGCTTTGTGACTGCGGCCGGTGGAAGGGGGGAGGCCGGTGCGGCGGACGCCGGCGAGCGAGCTGCATGTGTGCGCAGCTCTTCGATCTCCCGGGCCTTCCTCGACAGCACGTCGGTGACGTCCATCAGGCGTTCAACCGGCCCACCGTCCACGGGCTCTGCGGGCACCTGGTTGCCCCAGGACGTCCAGACGGAGACCAACACGTCCCGCAGCCGGGGCAGCACTCCGGCCTCGGGTGCGGAGATCTCGGCGAGGACGGCGGCAAGTACCGGTCCCTCGGCGGTGCTGCGGGCGAGTTCCGTCAGGTACGTGAGGTATCGATGGGCGGCTTCCCGGTCGCCGTCCTGGGTGGCGAGGACGTTGAGACTGGGGTCCAGGAAGGTGCTGTATCCGGCGGCCAGCAGCGCGTACGAGGCGGCGGTAGCCCCCAGTCGCTGCTGCTCGACGGGCATGGTGACCGGCTGCCGGTGGTAGTGGATGCTGGGGCCCGGGTGGCGGGTGAAGCCGCCGGTCGTCTGCAGGATGCCGGCCGCCCGCTGGTCCCCGCCGATCGCGAGGACGAGCTGAGTTCGCGCGTCGCGCGTGATGGTCACGTAGCGGGGGAGGAGGAACTCGGGTTCCTCCACAGCGGAGTTCATCGCCTGCGCGCGCTGGACGGCGTGACGCGGGCGGGCAGCGGGCTCGCTGTGGCTGGTGCCGGTGGAGCCGGATGCCGCATTCCGACGCCGACGCCGAGCTCGGCGAGCCGGGCTCCGAGGCCCCGCACGGACTGCGCCTGCACGGCGGTGTCGTCGCCAGGCAGGACGAGCCGGTCCTGGCGGCTGTCGTGGACGAAGCCGTGCTCGGTCAGGAGCCGGGCCAGTGCCACGGATTCGGGGACCGGGGTGGTCAGGTCGTCATCCGCCCAGGTGAGGTCGATCTGCTCGGGCAGAGGAGCCTCGAGTGCCGCGGCGTTGCGGCGGGCGTGCGCCACGGCGTCGGCGTAGCGGGGCAGCAGGTGCAGGGTGGCGGCCTCGGCGGCGTGGAACGGGTCGGCGGGGACGGCGAGGCCGTCGGGCTCGCGGACTCCCGCATACGCGGCGTCGGGGAGACCGGCGGGGGCCAGGGCGGCGACGAGGAACCCTTCGGGCTGGCCGAGGTGGTCGATGACGAGGAGGCGGGTGTCGTCGTCGGTGCGGGTGAGGACCGCGCAGTGGGCCACGCCGTGGGTGGAGATGGAGTGGGCGGTCTGGTCCATGTCCCACACGGTGGCCGTGAGGTGGTCGTAGTCGGCACCGCCGCCGTGGTCGGGGTGGTACTGGCTGGTCCACCGGCCGGGCAGCTCGCCGGCGAGGATGGTGGCGAAGGATTCGAGGTCGCTGGGGTCGGTGTCGTGCAAGGCGGTCCTTGGTACGTGGGTCACGGCCGCCGGGCCGGAGGCGGGGCGGGCGGCCGGGGCGGCAGCGTGGTGACGGGGCAGGGGCAGTGGACGGACGCTTCGCGTTCGTTGTCTGCGACTTCGCTCGGGCAGGGGCGGCGCGTGGGGTGGTCCTCGTGCCGGTCGGCGAGTTCGTTGCGCAGCCGGTGGAGCTGGGTGGCGACGATCGCGAGGTGGTGTCCGGCCAGGCCGCGGACGGTGGCGGCGGTGTGCCGGTCGTCGCTCCGGTCGAGAGTTTCGAAGAACTCGTCAACTGCGCCGAGGACTTGACCGAGTCCTGCGAGTGCACCGTCGTGGGCGGCGGTCAGCTCGGTCAGGACGGCGGCAGCGTCCTGGGTGGTCGTGGCGCGCCGCAGGTTGTCGGCGAGGGCGGCGACCCGCGCGCCGAGGGGCAGGTAGTGCTCGGTGTGCTGGTCAGTGTCGAAGGGTGCGTCGCAGGCGACCCAGTAGCCGACCGACCGGAGTGCGGAGACCGCGGCGGTGGCGAGGGTCTCTTCGGCTGTGTTATCGAGGCCGGTGGGGGCGCGGTGGTACTGCTCGTGCTGGCGGAGCACGTGGATGAAGCCGTTTCGCTGCAGGATGCTGTGGGCTTCCGGGTCGCCTCCGTGGGCGAGGACTTCGCCTGAGTGAGGATCGCGGCGCAGGTCGATGTGGCGGTCGCTGAGCGCCAAGCAGGGTCTCCTTATACGAGGGGCCGCGATGCCGTTCGTGCCGCCGGGGGTCGGGCCGGTCGGCGCGGTGCCGGCCGGGGTGCGGTCGGCGTCGGTCGGAGTTCGTCGGCGGTGGTGGTGAGGTCCTGCTGAAGGTCGTGCATGCGGCGGGCCAGCCACTCCAGACGGTGACCCGCCTCGCGGCGGTGGGCCTGCGGATGCCCGACGAGGAGCTGGGCGTGCAGCTCGACGACACCGCGGGCGCTGGCCAGCGGGGCGGTCACCTCTGCCAGGGGGGTGATGCGGTCGGTGCGGATGGCGAGCGCTCCGGGGGTGAGCAGGCCGAGGTCGCTCTCCAGCCGACGGGCCTCGGCGGCCACACGGCGTGGGAAGCCGGCGGGCTGTCGCTGCCAGGTGCCGTCGAGCCGGATGAGGTTGGCGATCAGGTCGAGACGGTGTGGACGCACCTGGAGGGCGACCCACCTGCAGCCCTGGCTGTCGCCGGGGATCTCGATGCCGGCGGCGCGGGCGATGCGGTGAGCGACCTCGGACCACTCCCGCGGGTTCAGCGGCCGGTCTTCGGGCGCTAGGCGGACGGCCAGGTGGAACACGGCCCGCCGGTCGCCTGCGGGGCTCTCCGTGAAGGGATGCTCGTGCAGGGGATCGGAGAGGTGCTCGGCCCAGTCCAGCACCGTCCACGACTCTGGTTCGCCGGCAGCCGTGTACGCGTCCAGCCCCGGCCAGTAGGCCACGATCGTGTCTGCGGCGAGCTCTTCTTCGTAGGGGAGCGGGGTGCCGAGCACGTCGTCGCCGAGCACGGGTCCGACGTCAGCCGTTCGCTCGGGGACGCGGATGATCACCGGCCGGCCGCCTTCGCGTCGGAGGCGTGGACGAGCTGGCCGAGGTCGGTCACCCGGTACCAGCCGAGGTCGACCTCCTCCGTGCCGACGATCTTCGGGAGCAGGTAGTCCTCCAGGGCGCGCAGGTAGATCAAGCAGTCGGGGCACCGCTTGGACAGGTGGACGAGGTAGCGGGGGTGGGCCGTGGTAAACGACTGCGCGCCGCCGAGCGGATTGCGCACCCGCCACCCGTCCTCGTCGGTCGGGGTGTGCCAGGAAGGGGCCACGACGGTCATCGCGTCACCCCACAGCTCGCCATCGGCGACACCCTTGATCACCACGACCTGGTCGCCGGGGGCGAAATGGGCGTGGGTGATGTCACGGTCGGAGGTGATCGTGTCGACGGGTGCGAACGCGGGGCGGGTGGGTTCGGGCACGGTGAGTCCTTCCGCAGAAAGCCGCAGGTGGCGTTGGGGGGCAGGACTCCATGGTCTGGAAATCGGCCGGTTAGGCTAACCGGCGAACGTGCGCTATATATGTGCGGCTTCGCCTCAGGGCGGAGGCCGTGGAGTCGGCTGTCAGCGGTGCGGGTTCTCGGTGCCGATGTCGTCGCTCGTGGCGGCGTCGAGCAGCTCGGGGAGGTCGGTGCCTTCGGCGTCTCGCTGGTCGATCCACCATCCGGCGCGGCTGATCGTACGGATCTTCTCCTCCAGGACCGCCCAGTCCGCCTCGTCCCAGGTGCCTTCGCTGACCAGGGCCGTGTAGGCGGCGGTGACCAGCTGGAACCGGGAGCGTTCGCCCCAGGCCAGGGCCCGCTCGGGTCCTTCCAGCGGCAGCATCTGGAACTGCTCGGCCCACTGGGCGGCAGCGGCCTGTTCTTCCGCGCGTCGGGTGGCGAGCCACTGGTCCTTCGCGGCGGTGTCGGCGTCGCGGGCGGCCTTCCAGCAGTCGGTGCACTCGCGGCCGGTGAGCCAGCGGGCAAACCCTGCCCGGCGGTCGGCCGCCCGGTCGGCAAGGTTGTGGGTTACTTCGTGTCCGCAGCTGTGGGTGACGGTCCAGACGGTCTTGACGGGCATGAACGATTCTCCTTCGTCAACGATTGTGGGAGGTGGTGTGGAGGTGCGGCGGTGCCGCCCGGGTCGGCGGCGGGGGCCGAGTACGGGCCGGGAGAGCGCGAAGACGGCGGTGGCAAGAACGGCGCCGGCGGCAGGGAGCGCGGACAGGCCGAGGACGTGGCCGGTGAGGTTGCCGGCGAGGACGGTGCCCGCGGCCTGGCCGGTGCCGACGGCGAGGATCAGCCACGAGTACGCCTCGGTAGTCCGCGAGGCAGGGGCGAGAGCGTCGATGGTCTCGAATCCGCAGGTGATGACCATGGTGAGGAACAGCCCGGGAAGAGCGGCGGCGACGATTGCCGCCTGAGGGCCCGGCTGGGTCAGTAGCCCCAGCCACCCGGCCGCGAAGAGCGCTGCAGTGCAGACGAGTTGGGTGGCGGGTGCGGCACGGCGGGCGAGGCGTGCGAAGAGCAGGCCGCCGAGGAACGAGCCGGTGGAGAACGCGGCCGGCAGTGCACCGGTGAGCCAGGCGGTGTGGTGGGTCTCGGCAATGGCGGCGGCCCAGACGCCCAGCCCGCCCAGGGACAGACCGAGGGCAGCGAGCCCGGTGCACAACAGGACCATGCCGCTGCTCGCGAGTCGCTGTCGATTCGCCGGCTGGGTGGTCTCGGAGGGTTCGGCGTGGCGGGGGCGCCAGGTGCGCGAGGGTGGGGAGGTGAGGACAGCTGTGGTGCCGACGACGCCGAGCGCGGAGGCCGCGGCCAGGGCGGCGTCGGCGCCGAAGGCGGCGGCGAGCCAGGTGGCCAGGAGCGGGCCGGTGACGTACATGAGGCCCTGGGATCCGGTGTCGAGGGCCTGGATGACTTTCCTCTGGCCCGGGTCGGTCACGACGCTCGGCCACAGGGACCTCAGCCCCGACTCCAGCGGGGGATTGGCGAGGCCGGCGAGCGCGACGGCGGCGCCGATCGCCCACGTGCTGCCGTCCGGACCGATGACGGGCAGGGCGAGCAGGCTGCTGCCGGCGATGACGGCGGCCGGCGCGCTCACACGGGTCTGCCCGTGACGGTCCATGAGCCGGCCCTTCACCGGCTGGGTGATGCTGGCAGCCAATCCGTAGACGGCGGCGAGCAGGCTGGCCGTCGTCAGCGACCCTCCGCCGCCCGTGACCCAAAGGACCAGGGAGACGGCGACCATGCCGCTGGGCATCCGGCCGGTCAGGGTGCCGGCCAGCAGACGGGTGACGTGGCGCGTGCCCAGAACGGCCCGGTAGGTCACGGGCGGTGGGGCGAGAGGGCGTTCGGCCAGGAGCAAGGAGGGCGGGAACTTTCAGGGAGCAGGTGGAGGCTCGCCGGCGGCCCGTGCTGGAGTCAGAGTCGGCGCGGGACGCGGGGCGGGGCGGCCTGGGTGGGTGGAGGCGGCGGGGCGGCCCTGACGGCGGGCCGGGGCTTGATGTGCCGGGGTTGCGGGGTGCGGTGCGGCGGCAGGACGGCGATGGTGTCCTCGAAGGCGGTGAGCGCCTGGCGGAGCTGGCGGTCCAGGAGGTCGGTCTGGACGAGGAGGCCGCGCAGCCGTACGGACAGGTCCCGGCCTGCGACCGTCTCGGTGGCGAGCGCGAAGTCGGCGCATTCGCCCAGGAGGTCGGAGAGCTGGGAGAGATGACGGGGGGCGGCGCCGTCGCTGACGACGTGGCTGAGCACCTCGGCGACTGTCTGGCTCTGCGCGGCGTCGGCGACGTCGTCGATGAGGTCGGCCAGCGCCGGAAGCGTCCCCGGGCTGCGGGGGAACCGTCCGCGCGAGTGCAGCACGCCGGGCTGGACGGCCGGCGGTAGGGCGGCCAGGGCTTGGTCGTAGGTGTCGTACCGGCCCAGGACGCGCATCGTGGCGCTGTCGACGTCCCCGGCGATGACGAGGGCGCAGTCCTCAATGGGCTCGTCGAGATCCGGGACACCGATGACGGTGAGCTGCCGACCGGCCGCGTCGTACCGGCTCTCGTACAGGTACATCATGTGGCGACGGCGGACATCGTGGGCGTGCGCAGTCCACCGTGCTTCCTCGGCGGCGGGCAGTTCGGGGCCGGGCGGCGGCGGGGCGTCCTGGACGGCGAGGTCGCGCAGGAGCCTGGCCCGTCGGGCCCAGGTGACCTGGCACTGCCGGATGGTCGCCCGGTCGACGCTCGTCTCGCCCGCGAGGCGGCGGCGGGCCAGGTCTGCGGCGGCTTCGAGGTCGTCCACAAGCAGGCTCCACCCCGACACGTGCCGGGCGGGCGGCTGGAACTCCAGGGCGGCACGGGCGCGGTCGATCAGAAGCCCCGCATGCGGCAGGAGGGTGGCGAACTCCGCTTCTTGCTGGCGGTGTTGTTCTGCCACGATCTGCCGCTCCAGGGCGACGTGCTCGGGCCATCCGGTGCTCGCCCGGGCGCGCTTGACGGCCGCATCGGTGTGCACATCGATGGCGGCGAACCGCTCGGCGTAGGACGTCAGCGCGTTGAGCGCCGCACGGGCATCGGTTGAGGCGAGAGCGCCAGAGCTGGTGAGAGGCTGCGTCACCGGCGCCTCGCCTTGGGCTCCGGCGGGGCAGATGCAGAGGGCAGAACGAGCGTCGGGCTCCCGGCACGGCGTTTCTGAACGGCGGCAAGCTCGACGCCGCCGATGGTGCGCAGCGAGAGGTCGACCAGCCCGTCGCCGCCTTCCACGAGCCACCAGCCCAGTGGGTCGGGGTGAGCTGTGACGGGCCTCGGCCCCGTGTTCGTGGTCGGCGCCGCGGCGATGTCCTCCACCTCCTGGAGGAAGGCCGTCTCGTGCTTGTTGAGGGTGCCCAGTTCGCGGATTGCCGCGATGACGTGCGGCGCGGTGGTGGTGAACCGGGCGTAGGCGTCGACGAGGTGCGCGGGTGCGGGGTCGGGGATGGTGCCGGCTTCGTAGGTCTCGTGTGCCCAGGCGAGGTCGTCCGACAGGTCGGCAGCGTGCGATTGGAGGACTGCGCGGGTGTAGGCCGGCAGGAGTCCGGTGCGGACGAGGTGGGCGGCGGCGGAGGGGGTCGGCTGCACGGTCACGCCGGGCGGCGCGGGGGCGATGGTAGGGCCCGGGATGTGGCCGGGCTGGAGTGCGCCGACGTGGTAGACGTCGAGGTGGGGGTCCTTGACGAAGGCGAGTTCGGCTCCGTCGTCGCGCCTCAGGATGGCCGCCTGCGCCACCCGGTGGTCCGCCAGTGTCCGAGCGATGGGCCCGGAGCTCCACAGGCAGGCGGTGAGGTCTTCCTGCCAGACGGGGAGCGAGTAGTTCTCGACGCGGGCGGTCCACTGTCCGGGCAGGTGCTCGGTCACGTCGAGCGCGAAGTCCCCGATGTACCGGTCACTGCTGGGGGTCAGCCGTAGGTCAAGGGCTCGCTCCGCAACAGTGCGGAGGGTGAGCAGAGTCTCGCGGGCATGGGCGAGGTCGGACAGCGGCAGGGCCAGGTGGCCGGCGTCGGTCTTCTTGAACCCGGAGAGTTCCAGAGCCTGACGGGCCCAGCGCCAGTTGCTGCCGTCGACGAGGCCGACGATGCCGTCGCGGTCGCTGGTGAACAGGGTGATCTGGGTGTTGGAGCCCACGACTTCCCGGGAGTTCAGGGGCAGGGTCCTCTCGGTGAGAGCGCCCGCGCGAGGCGGGCTCGGTGTGGAACGCGGTGAGGTGGTCGACGCCGAGCTGGTAGAGCTGGCGGTCGGCGATGTCGAGGAGGTCGCCGACACGCAGGTACCGCTCCGCGAGCACGGGCTGACCGCGCTCGCGGCACCAGCCCCCCGCAGTGCGCAGGACGTCCCGCAAGACAAGGAGCGGGCTCGTCGCGGTGCCGGTCAGCGCGTCGAGGATGACGTGGACCTGGGCGGCGGACCGTTCGTCGGACAGGTGCTGTGTCCAGGCCCGTACGGACTCGGCCGGGTCCGGCAGCGCGAGGTCGGCGAGGAAGCGGAGCGTTTCGGCGCGGGCCCGGCGGCGCAGCTCCGTGCCGGACGGAGGCGGTGCAGCGGTGGCGGTCACCGGCTTCGTCCCGGCTCACTCGGTGCGGCTGCTGGCACGGGGAGATGAGCCTCGTACTCGCGGGTTCGCGCGTGGTTGAGCCGGTGGGCGAGGTCCTGCAGCTTCGCCGGGACCTCGGCGGTGACCTGCATCCTGCGGTCTGCGGACGAGGTGACGTCGGGTGCGGCGCGCAGGCGCAGGGCGATGCGGTCGACGTCGATCTCCACCACCCGCAGGACGCCGCCGAGCTCGGCCAGGCGCCGGGCGTTTCAAGACGGGCGAGAGCCGGTAGTTATAGCTGTTGGGGTTCAGCATCTCGGGGTCGAACGGGTCGATGGTGATCTCGCCGGCCTCGACGGCCTCGCGGATGGCGGCTCCGGTGAGGATCACAGGGCACTCCCGAGCACCGGGGCGCCGACGTACGTCTGCTTCAGCAGCCGCCGCTCGCCCAGGGGGATGCTGCTCTGCCCCTCGCCCAGGGGCATACGCCCGTGGGCGTAGCGGTACTGGTCGAAGACGAGCATCTGCCCAGGCCGCAGGCGGCACGTCGTACGTGCCGCGTACGCGGCACGTACGAGCCGGTCGAACGCGGTGGCCACCGGCTCGTGGTCGTCGTTGGTGATCAGTTCGCCGCGCTGCAGGTGCGGGAGCATCTTGGCGGTGAACCGAACGGGCGCGTTGCCGAGCTGGTGGGGAATGACCGCGAAGGTCTCCAGGCTCGTGCCCACGCCGTGGACGTCCTTGTCGGCGAAGTACGAGAAGACGGGGCGGCTCAGTAGCTCCCGGTCCTCCTCGGTGAGCATGTCGGCAGCCAGCCACAGGTCGGCCAGGGCGGAGGCCCCGCCGCCGAGGGGGTCGTCGCGCTCGCAGTACAGGGCGATGTAGTGGGGGAGCCCGGCGCGGTCGACGAGGTCCAGGTGAAGGCGGTTCTCTCCGACGCCGTGGGTGCGGCCGGGATCGGCGTCCTCCCGGACCGACAGCTCGCTCCAGCAGCCGTCGCCGGGGTAGACGGCCAGGATGGGGCCGAGGGACGAGAGAAGGCTGAGGCCGAGCTCCAGGTTCCGTTCGTGATCGGTGCCGTCGAAGGTCACCAGGGCCCGACCGGCACCGGGACCGGTGATGCTTGCGGCGAACTGGCGCGGTGCGGACGGACCGTGGGTCAGCTCGCGGCCGTCCAGGAACAGCAGATCGGTCATCGGGACTCCCGAACGAGGTCGATGAGGAGGCCGTGCAGGGAGCACGGCGGATCGAGGGGGCGCCAGGCCACTGCCAGGCGCTCGGCCAGGTAGCGCGTGGTGGTGATGGTGGTCTCGTCGACGGCATGGGCGTTCGAGCAGGCGACGGTGTCCTCACCCAGCTCGCTGGCGCGGTCGATGAGAGCGTCCAAGCGGTGCGGCCGGTCCAGGGTCACCAGCTCGCTGTCGAACGGCGCGCAGGCGAACAGGTCCCCGCGGGTGACGCCAGCGGGCATGCCCTTGCGCAGGGCGTAGGTGTTGAGAAGGAACGCGTCCACTCCGGGAGCGGAACGTGCGTGTTCGCCGAGTGCGGCGGCGACATCGCGCCGGTCGGGCAAAGGGCGGGGGAGGGAACCGAGCCGTTCACCGGCCCACTTCCCGAACGCCGTCACCTCCTGCTCCAGGCCGTCGTCCGCCGTCGACGGGGCCGGCGATTCCAAGACGGCCTGCTGCGGTCCCTCGGGACGGAGGAGGAGGCGGAGCAGCCCCGCCCCGTTCGCCGGTGGCTTGGCGACGTGTCGCCCGCCCTTGGACCAGAGGGACCAGGGGGAGTGGCAGTGGGAGGCGACGACGACGTGAATCGGCCAGTCGGCTTCCTGGTCGGCAACATCGCTGAGGAACCCGGAGTGGCTGACGCCCACCACGACCTCCGCCCCCTGGGCCCGCAGGGGCGCCGCCTGCGCGGCGAGGAGGTCCGCGGTCGGGGTAGTGAACTCGAACCCCTCGCGTTCCGCCGCGGGGATCGCATCGAACGCCTGCCGGCCCATGTAGCCGACGATCCCGACACGACGCCGGGCGCCGGCGAGTACGAGGCCGGCGACCCAATGCCCGCGGAAGTCCGGGTGGGGGCGGACATTCGCGCACACCACCGGCGGGAAGGCCGCCGGATCCTGCAGCCGCAGCAGATCGGCGAAGTCGTGGTTGCCCGGTACCACGGCGTCGTAGAGGTCGGTCAGCAGCCTCTGCTCGACGCGACCCTGAGAGAAGGTGTGGAAGGCGCTTCCGCCGAAGAAGTCCCCGGCGTCGATGACCAGTGCGCCGGACGTCTTGGCCGCGCGGACGGCCGCAAGGACGGCACGTCCCTCGGGGACCGCGGAGTGGAAGCAGCCGGTGGCGATCAGCTCCTGCACGGCTCGGCCCTCACGATCCGCACGACGCGGAGCACCATGGGGGCCGGTGGCCAGAAGTCGCCGCGCCCGATGCCGTCGACCTCCTCGACACACAAGGTGCCGCTGTCCTCGACCGAGAGCCGCGTGGCGCCGGCGCTGGGCAGAACCACCAGACCCCGCACCACCTTGGGCGAGGAGAAGACGTGGCGGATCAGCGCGACCGACAGCTCCGGGTCGAACGGCATGATCGAAACGAGGGAACTGCCCTCGCTGAGACCGGCGGTCAGGTCGAGCTGCCGCACGTCGCCGATCGTGACGACGGCCCGCTCCTCGAAGCCGTGGAGCTGCTCGGTCAACTGGGCGAGCAGCCGGTGGTCCTTCTCCACGGCCCAGATGCGGTGACCCGCGGTGACGATGGCCCTGGACAGCGTGCCCAGGCCGGCGCCCACTTCGAGAACCTGCGACTCCGCCGGGAGACTCCCGCGTTCCAGGAGCTGCGCGGCGGCCTCAGGGTGGCGGAGGAAGTGCTGGCCCAGGTCATCGCGAACCTGGAAGCCATGGGAGGCGAAGCGGTCCGCCGGAGCCGGAACCGTGGGAGATGGATGCTGCATCTGCGGGAATCCCTTCACGACGCATCCGAACGGCGCCACCAGAGGCGAGGTACGGATGAGAGAGGCCCTCAGCGCGGAGCGTCGACTCGCCGACCACGGTCGGCAGGCGCTAGGTCGCTGGGTGATCGAGTGTCGGTCAACTTGCACTCTGAAAGAAGCAGTTGGCGGTAGTCCCGCCGGTAGTCCCGGTCCTCCGTCGCTACGCTTCGTCCGAGCACTGCTGATTGGATGACGGCGTGTCTGACAACCCTCACCCGCTCGCGGTGGCACGGGCCGCGCGGGCGATGACCGGCGTCGACCTCGCCCGCGAGGTCTGCGCAGCGGCTGAGCGCCGGGGATTTCGGTCCGGCGTCGACAAGCAGCGCGTCCGCAAATGGGAAGCGGGTGTCACGCCCGACCAGGAGAACCAGCTGTACATCGCCGAGGCGCTCGGTCTTCCCCCCGAGATCGTCGACGCGAAGGCGTGGCCGAACTGGCTGCCTGCCGTCGGCATCGTCCCCCTCGGCCCCGCCAGCACCGTGCCGGCCCTGCGAGAAGCATTGAGAGCATCGATGGACCGATCCCGCCGAACTGTCCTGTCCGTGATTTCGGGCACGGCATTGATCACTCTGGCTGGCACATGGGCCGCCACCGACGCGTGGCTGGACGCAGCCGAACACGCGCCCGGTGGCAAGGCCGTCGGAGAGGAGCTGGTTGCCCTTCTGGAGGAGGCCAGTGACCGGTTGACGACCCTGGCCGTAGAGGACCGCCAGCACACCGCCGCCTTGATCGAGGCCCACCTGGCGACCGTGACCGACCTCATCGCAGGCGGACGCTACTCCCCGCAGCTCGGTACCCGGCTCCACGCCCTGGCCGCGAGCCTCTCCCAGACCGTGGCCTGGCACCGCTTCGACCACGGCCGCCACGGCGAAGCCGCGCGCTTCTGGGTCGCTGGCCTCCACAGCGCACACGCCGGCGGCGACCATGACATGGGGGCCGCTCTCCTCAGCGATCTGGCCTACCAGGCGTCTTGGCGTAACGACCCGCGGACGGCAGCCAGCATTCTGGAACGGGCGCTGACCCGCACCCACCATCCCGCCGCACGTTCGCTGCTCACCCTCCGCCTCGCCCGGGCGCTTGCCGCCGACAACGAGGAGCGGGCCACGATCCGCGCGTTGCAGGCTGCCGAGAAGCTGCTCGGCACCTCGGCAGCGGAACCTATGCCGGCCTGGTGCTCCTGGCTCTCCGAGGCGGATCTCGCCGTGGATTCCGGGCAGTGTCTTCTGGACCTCGGGGACGTTCGCCGAGGCCACCAGCTCATCCGCGAGGGCCAGCAGCTCCTTCCCGCGAGGCGAGACAAGACGCGCGGCGTGTTCCTGACCTACCAGGCAAAGAGCCACCTCGACCTGGGGGAGCCCGAACGCGCTGCCTCGGCCGCCATCGAGTCCCTGGACCTTGCTCAGCGCCTTGGCGCCCCGAGATGCGTTGAACTCGTGCGAGGACTCGTTCCGCAGTTCGAGAAGTTCCGCGACGCTGCCGGAGTAGGCGACCTGCTCGCCCGAGCCCGGGCGTAGACGCCACAGGCGACCCCCGTCCGCTCCGCTCTCGCGCGGATCCGCTCCGACGGAGCCTCTGCGTAGCAGGCGACCCGGCCCGCTTCCCTCCGCTCTGAGCCGCCGAGACGGCGATCGGCCACTCATGGGGTCCCAAGCTCCTGGTCCAACTCCTCCAGCGTGGGCGGCCTGTCGCCGATGTACGGGGTGATCGGCCAGACCTCCCCGCGGAGGTCACCACCGTGGAGCGGCAGCGGGGCGGTCTGATGGGCCGGGCCCGTCACAGGGGACTCGTACCGGTACGTACGGATGCTGCTCGCCGTGGCGTTGGCCGCGTCGTGCTGCGGCTGCTCTTCGGCGTACGGCTCCAGGTCTGGCACGGACGCGGCGGCGAGTCCGCGGGCGCTGTCGATCTCGTCGGCGACCAGGCTTCCGGCCAGGGCGAGACCGACGGCGTTCATGCCGAGGATCACGAGACCGGGGACGCTTTCGAGAAGATCGAAGCCGGACCACCCGATTCGGGTGGTGGGGACGGGTAAGCGTGCCTTTCGGTGTGTCACGGCTGCTCCTTTCCGGAGGCGGGGTTGAAAAGGTTGGGCAGGAGGCCCCAGAAGGCGGCCAAGGCGATGAGGTGCGGGTCGGTGCGGGCTCCGCACCGTTCACGCAGCTCGTCGACGTGGTCGAGGAACAGGCCAGTGGACCGCAGCTCGGCGGGGAGGTGGTCGTCCGCGGCGAGGCCGGCGAGGACGCGCAGGACGGCGAGGTCGGCCGGGGTGACCTCGGGGGCGAGCATCTGGACCGGGGGCGGGGAGAGATGGCCGCCTGCGAGCAGGGCGGTGGCCTTGCGGGCGGCGGTGGGTGCGCCGAAGCGGCGGCCGAGCCGGTTCAGTTGCTGGCGGACGGTCCCGACGGGCAGTTTCAGCTCCTCGGCCATCTGCGTGTCCGATGCCCCGGTGAGCAGCAGTCGCCCGACCTTCAGTTGGGCCGGGGTGAGCGGGCGCGGCTTGGCCGGGGCGGCGACGCGGGCCGGTGCCGTGCTGGCGAGCGGCGGTTCTGTCTGCGCGGCCGGGAGAAGCGGGCCGTTCAGGACCCGGTGAAGGTCGGCGGGCGATGTGACGCCCTGGCCGGGAGGCACGGCCCAGTGGACGTCCCGGCCGCCGGTCGTCGTCAGCGGAGGGATGCCTATGGGCCTGCCCTTTGGCATGACCCGGACACCGTAGGGCCAGTCGTCCGGAAGGATCGAGCCGTGCGGCAGCAGGAAGTGCCACGTCTGCGTCGTACGGTTAGCGAGGACGGGGCCGGTGCGCGGTCCCAGCGCGGTCAGTGCCGGACGGGCGAGGTCGGCCGGGACGCGGACCGCGGTGAAGTCCTCGCCACAGCGAGCGGGAAGGGTCTCGCTGCTGCCCGACGTCCAGGGAGGCATGTCCCAGCGGCCCAGGAGCGAGCGGGTGTGGGCCCGGGCCGTCACGACTTCGCTCCCGCTAAACGAGGACTGCTGAAGGCGTGGAGGCCCGCGAGTGCGGCGGTCGCGCCCAGGTGACCGACATGGCTGAACGCCTGAGGGAAGTTGCCGAGCTGGCGGGCGTCGCACGGGTCGTACTCCTCGGCGAGCAGGCCGAGCCCGTTGCGGACGGCGAGGAGGCTGTCGAGGACGGTGCGGGCATCGTCGGGCCGGCCGATCAGGGCGAGGGCCTCGGCCAGCCACCCGGTGCAGATGAGGAAGCGTCCTTCGTCCCCGGGGAATCCGTCGGCCCCGACGTCGTCGCCGGCGGTGCGGTAGCGGAGGACGAACCCGTCGTCGGTGCCCAGCTCACGCTGGACCGCCTCGATGGTGCCGATCACCCGCTTGTCGTCAGCGGGCAGGAAACCCACGAGCATGGCGTGCAGGAGCGAGGCATCCAGCTCCCGCGACCCGTACGACTGGGTGAAGGTGGCGAGGTCGTCGTCGAAGCCCTTCTCGCACACCTCGGCGTGGATCGTCTCGCGCAGCGCCCGCCACCGCTTCAGCGGCCCGTCGGCGTGGCCGGCCTCGATGGTGCGGATTGCCCTGTCGAAGGTGGCCCAGGCCATGATCTGGGAGTGGGTGAAGTGGCGCTGCGGCCCGCGCATCTCCCAGATGCCCGAGTCGGGCCGGTCCCAGATCTGCTCCAGCTCCTCGGCGAGCGCGACGATGACCGAACCGAGCCGCGGGGCCCAGCTGTTGTCCGCCTGGGCGAGTTCGTGGAGCTCGACGGAGAGTTCGCCGTAGATGTCGACCTGGAGCTGGTCCGCTGCGGCGTTGCCGATGCGGACCGGCGCGGACCGCTCGTATCCCGGCAGCCAGTCCAGCTCCCTCTCCGGCAGCTCCCTCTCGCCGCCGACCCCGAACATGATCTGCCGCTGGTCCTGGCTGTGGCTGGCCTGCACGGCCCAGCTCGCCCAGGCGAGCGCCTCGCGCAGACAGCCGTACTTGCGCAGGACGCCGGCGGTGAGCGCGCCGTCCCTCAGCCAGGCGTAGCGGTAGTCGTAGTTTCGGACGCCGCCGATCTCTTCCGGCAGGGAGGTGGTCGGCGCGGCCACGATCGCGCCCGTCGGCTCGTAGACGAGGGCGCCCAGCGTGAGCAGGGAGCGGACGACCGCCTCGCGGTCGGGGCCGGAGTAGGTGCATCGCTCCGCCCACGCCTCCCAGAAGTCCAGGGTGAACCCCAGCAGGGCGTCGTCGGTGGGGACGGGCGGCGGGCTGTCCACACCCTCCCGCCAGCAGAGGCCGTAGGTGACCGTCTGGCCGGCGGTGACGGTGAACTCCGAGAGGAGGTCGGCGCGGTCGACGTGCACGGGGACGGTGGTGTCGAGCCACAGCCGGCCGCCGTCGTGCTGCGGCAGGTCGATCGCGTGGCGCCCGTCGAACTCGACGATCCGGGGCATGGTTGCTCCGTAGCCGGGGCGGGCCCGCAGCAGCGACCGCATCGTCATCGTGCCCGAGAGCCCTGTCACGACCCGCACCAGACGCGGGGCGCCACCGCCGGGCACCATGAAGTCGCAGACGACCGCGCTCGTGGTGCCGTGGCTCCACGTGGTCTGCAGGACGAGCGAGTTGCCCGCGTACTGTCGGCTGGAGGCTGGGATGGTGGTGCCGTCCATCAGCGCGGTGGGCGCGATCTGCCAGAATCCGTGGTCCTCGGTGCCCAGGAGGCTGGCGAAGACTGCAGCGTCGTCGAACCGCGGCATGCACAGCCAGACGATGCTGCCGTCCCGGCGGACCAGGGCACTGCCCTTCTGATCGCCCAGCAGGCCGTGGTCCTCGATTCGCGGGCCCACGATCGGCACGCGGTTGACCGTGTGCTGGTGGGGGATGGCGGGGAGGGCGCTCACGCGGCCACCGCCTCGGTCATGGGGCGGTGCGGGGCGATGATCCGGCCGTCGGGCAGTAGCTCGCCGGTGTCCTCAAACAGGAGTACGCCGTTGCACAGGAGGGTCCAGCCCTGCTCGAAGTGGCTCGCGGTCGGCTTGGCCGCCTCTCGGTCGGGGGAGTTGGCGGACGGGCAGGGGGTCGGGTGCTCGCACATGGGTGAAGTCCTTGCTGGAGATGAATGGGGAGGGGGAGTCAGGCGCGCTGCGGGAGGCAGAGGCCGGCCTGCTGATACGGCCGGACCGGTGCGATGCCGGGCTCCCGGGCCGCCACCGACAGCGGAGGGCCCCAGCTGACGCGGAACGGGTCACCCGGGCGCGGGGGCTTGGCGATCCACAGGGGTGCGAAGCCCGGGCGGCCCGAGAGGAACCGAGCCGCGGCGTTCGCCGCCTCCTGGTCGGGGACGTCGAGGTGCCGCGTGCGGTGGAGGCCACCGGCCGGGCCCGCGAGGCGGTAGCCACTGAGAAGCGGCACGATCACCCAGCGCCCTGCTCCCGGCTGCAGGGCTTCGCCGTGCATGCCGGCCAGGTCCGCCGCGAACGGTGTCGGGCCGAGGATCTGCCGCTGCCAAGCCCGTCGGACCATCGAGGCGCGCGACGTGGCATCGAGCTTGGCCCGGGCCGTCTTCAGCAGGTACTGGGCGTGGTAGGGCTTCAGGCCCTGACGTCGTGCGTACGCGCTGACCGATCCGCCGTCGGCAAGCGTGCGGACCAGGCCGTACGCCTTCGCCTCCAGCAGCAGCGGCTGGAGCAGGGCGGGGACGGGCATGGCGCCGTGGCTGTAGCCGTGGTCGACAAGCTGCGGCCGAACCACCGTCTCCAGCTGGAAGTGGCGCGCGATCCGGGAGAGGCGGTACCGCAGGCGAGCAGCGGATTTCAGACCGAGCCGGTCTGCCACCTCCAAGTCTCCGTACCCCTCGGAAATCAGCTCCAGGACCTGCCGCTCCAGGTGCGGCAGCGGCGACTTGGCGAGCGCGGGCACGCGGACGCTCACGCCGCACCCGCCCCGTTCGCGCCTATGGCGATGCGCTGCCTCCAGCCGGTCGCAGCCACCTGGCCACCGGCGGACGGGACAGCGGCGTGCCCGCTGGCGCTGACTTCCACCAGCTCGGTCGCGGCCAGGTCCACGAGCGCCAGGCCGACGTACGAGGCCGGTACCCGCAGCGCCTTCGCCGGCGTGCGTCGGCGGATGCGGGCGAACGGGGTCAGGGTCCCGTGTTCGATGCGCTGCTGGATCTCCTGGGCGACCGAGCCGACGGAGAGGCAGGGAACGAGCGTCTCGCGCAGGGCTCGCAGCATCTCGCGGCCCAGGGCGGCGAGGAGGCACGCCTGGGACCAGGTGCCCCGGATGCCGTGGGAGGACGGGGTGAGGGCCGCGATCCACGCATCCCACCGGGCCCGGTCGGCCTTCGAGTCGCTCGCGGCGTTTCGGGACCTGGCCAGGCGGAGCCACGGCTGGGTCGAGGCGTATACGAGACGGTAGGCGTCCTCGACGGCTGCAGCCGACACGTTCGTCCGCCGGCCTTTCACCGACCGCAGCCGACCGATGTCCTCCGTCAGCATGGCTGCGGTCTGCAGGGCGTCGGGGTTCGTCGGCTGTCGGCGGCGAACCAGAAGGGAGGCGATCACTTCACGTCCAGGGGAGAGGCGGGGAACAGGGAGGGGGACGGCCGCGCGGGACAGTCGTCCGTGGGCGCGTTGCCGGGCTGCACGTTGCACGGCACCGCGTGGGCGTCGAGCCGGGGATCGCTCAGGTCCACGGGTGTGACGGCGTTCAGGTAGCGGATCAGCGCTGTGGCGACCATGGAGGCGAGGTCCGGGTCGTCAAGGGCGAGCGTCCGCTCGACCGGCTGCGGCCGGTCGGGCGGGTAGTAGACGCCCGCGACACCGACCAGCTCGGCGTGGCCGGCCCACACCGCCTCGTGTTTCCGGCGCAGTTCGGGGCACCTGGCTGCGGACGCGCGAGCGTGGAACAGGCAGGTGGGCGGTTCGATCACGTTCTCGCCCGCCTCCCAGTCGCGTGCCGGGTCGTCCTCTGTGCCCTCGGGCACGGACAGAAGCCACAGCACGCCCAGCGACGACCGGGTGGCCGGACCCATGCCGATCTGGCACCGCAGCTCGGCCATGGCCTTGCGCTGCTGGAAGGGGTTCACGTCCGCGTACCGGGGAGTTCCGGTCGCGGTGCCGGAGATCCGAGGCCACAGCACTCCCATCTCTCGGTCCTCGGGTCCCTGGTGGTGAATGCCTTCGGGGGCGAGGCACACGGGAGGTATGTCGACGCTCTGGTCGCTCCACAGGGCTACGGCGGGAACCAGCTCCAGCTGGGGCCGGCGGTTCACGAGGGATCCGCCAACGTCCGGACGAGCGCGGCCGTCAGGGCCTCGGCCTGCTCGGGCGACAGCGGCTCGACCGCCAGGATCTCCTCGTGGCACGTACTGCACAGCTGACCACGGGAAGGGAACGCACTGATCCGGATCCGCTTGCCGCCGAGCCGGTCCTGCAGGACCTGAGCGACACGATCGGCCAGTCCGTACAACTCTGCCCCGTAGGTGCTCAGCCCCTCAGGGCTCTCACCGAGCGCGCCGAGGACGGTACAGACGTCGTCCAGGGTGAGCAGCAGGGCCCACACCATGCCCGCCCGCGCTTCCACCCTGTCGGCATAGACGCACCGGTGCGCGGCCAGCACCCGCGCCAGCCCTCGCGCGACGAGGACCGGCTGCGGCATCCGGTCGAGGACCAGGCGGACCAGCCGATCGGCGCCCCTGAGGTCGAAAAGCGTCGTGCGCACACCGGGGTAGGCGAGGTTGGCGGAGCACCGGTCCACTTCCGCCGTGATCCCTGCGTCTGCCAGGGCCTCACGGACGATGCGGACCGTGGTGACGTCGCTCGACTCCGTCTCGGGCAGCCCCAGGATGGGGCCGTGGTACGAGAGCACCGACAACCGAGAGGGCAGTTCGAAGGACACGACGTGGCGGCCCGGAGCATCGGCCAGAACGTCCTTCAGCCGTTCCTGGACGGCCTGGAGCTGAGCGGGCTCGGACTTTGGTGATGAGCGATCAGGGGAGCTGTCGGTCATGGTGGGCACCGTGGGTCGGGTATCGGGGTGGAAGCGGCGGGAGGCGTACGGGCCGGCGACGGCCACGAGCGCGAAGAGCACCAGCACGACAAGACCAGCCGGGGCAAGGCAGGGCATTCTGGTCTCCTTCGCCGATGGCTGTTGGGGGCAGGAGATGAGGGAGGGGCCGACCGCCGCTGTTCGGGGTCGGGACGGACCACTCGGCGGCCGGGGCGACACACACTCCTGTCGGTGCGCCGCCACCCCTCACCCGTGATTCCGGATCACCGGTTGAAGGGCCCCGGTCTGGAGTCGCCGGCGGCGGAACCAGCGCCGGCGGACACTTCGCACGTTCTTGCAGCCGACCGTCCTGACGTAGCGGCGGTCCGGCTGTGGCCCAGGTTCGACGTCAGCCGAGTGTGGGGGTATCGCTCGTCATGGCCCGCGCGAGGTCCCCAGCCGTTTCAAGAGGGCGTCGTCGGCTCGCGCGTTCAGCACGCCTGCTCCTGGAGTCGAGTCGAAAGCCGGGCCCATGTGGTGCGGTTCTCGTTGCAGGTGCCCCATTCGCGGGCCAGCCGCGTTACCAGGAGAAGTCCGCGGCCTCCTGTCTCCGTGCCCACGACGGCCTTCACCTGGGCCGGCTGCGAGTTCCCATCGGTAACCTCGATCAGCAGCTCGTTTCCGGTGACCTCGATACGCAGCCCGACAGCCTCGCGGGTGTCGACGCCCCCGTGCAGGATCGCGTTCGTCACCAGCTCGGACACGATGAGGACCGCGTCGTCCGCCACCATCGCGGGGACACCGCCCCACCGCTCCAGCGCGCTCGCCGCCACCCGCCGAGAGGTCTTGACGTGCGTGGACTCGCTGGGCAGGAACACCTCGACGGTGTTCCGGAGCGGTGCAGCGGCCGACGCCGAGCGTCCGGTGCTCCGGGGGAAATACTCCTGTGCCACAGGGGACTCCTTGGCGTATGAGGCGACGGCAGCGGTCGTCGTGACCAGACTCGGTTGGGCGCGGAGGTGCCCACGGGCTCACGAGCCAGGACCGTCAGGTGTCGTGGCCGGCGAGCGGCTTGTGGTCTCGGGAAGCCCGAGGAGGGCAAGAGTTGCCCTCGTGCGCCAGGAGCGGCAACCGTGACGGTTCACGTATACGTGACTGGCTTGCGTGACGCTTCACGTATTCCAGGGCCGTACTTGACGGAGCCGCGTTTTCTTGACGCAGAGCGGACAGCATGTCAGTACGCTGGTCGGCGAGTTCGAAGGGAATCAACTCCATGCGACGTGGTCCTGGACCTCATCGTCCGTCCTGCGCAAAGCGGTTACGTGAGAGCGGTGCCGAACGCGGACACTCAACGGACGAGATCGTCCGCACGATTCAGGCGCACTGCTCCGTCTCCCCCTTGCGCGCACAGCGTCTGGCCAAGGGCCTCACCCTGGCCGAGGCAGCGGACCAGATCCGCGAGCTCGTCTCTGACCTGGACAGGGGCCCCCGGGTCACCGTGGAACAGCTGCGGCTCTGGGAAACGGGAGGGCATCAACCGCTTCGTTCCACCGTGCTCGTGCTCGCTGCCTTCTATGGCTGCTCGCCCGGTGATCTGGGCCTGGAAGACACCGAGGCCGTCGCCAGCATCGTCCTCCGGGCAGAGTCCCGGCATGGGCACCGCGCCGCGGTCACCCCCATGTCCGCCGTCGGCGAGCGGATCCCGACGGCTGCCGAGCACCTCTCGAACAGGGTCGACGCCGCGCGGCGTGCGGTGGACCGTACCCTCGCCTCCGCGACGGTCAACTCCAGCCAGCTGGACCACATCGACGAGATGGTCCTTTGGGCCAGCCAGGAGTACATCTCCACCCCGCCGACCCTGATGCTCACCCGCCTTCTCGACCTCCTTGCCGAGGTTGAGGAGTTGGCCGCATACCGACAGCCGGCCGCCATCCAAGTTCGGCTCTCGGAGCTGACTGCGATGCTTTCCACTCTGACTGCCGACGCGCTCATGAAGCTCGGCGACCTCACACGGTCGCGATCCTGGTACGCCACAGCTCGTACCGCCGCAGACGACAGCGGGAACGCGGAGCTTCGAGCTCGCGTCCGCGCCCAGGCCGCGATGCTCCCCTTCTACTACGGTCCGATCACCCACGCGGTGAACTTGTGCCGGGAGGCCAGGTCCATCAGCAGCAGATTCCGAACCAGCGCCACGCACGCCTTTGCCGCGGCAGCAGAGGCTCGGGCTCTGGCGAAGCTGGGCGCCACGGGCGAGGCCGAAGCTGCTTTGCGCTATGCGACGAAGGCGTTCGAACAGTTCGGCGGGGACTCGGCGGACGACGCGTTTGCCTTCCCGGTGCGCCGCTACCTGCTCTACAAGAGCGGGACTCTGACGGCTCTCGGGCACACGCGCGAGGCACGCCAAGTACAGGAGGAGGCGCTCACCCTCTACCAGGACAAGACGGGAATCGACCCCGCGCTTCTCCGTCTCGAAGCCGCCATCTGCTACGCACGGGAACGAAGCCCCGACGAAGCGTGCCAGCTGGCCGGCGTAACCTTCCTGCGGATGGACCCCGCCCACCGCACACCCATCGTGGAGGAAAGAGCCCGCGAGGTCGTAGAAGTCCTCCCGCCGGCGATACGGACAAGCCGAGTGGCACGCGAGCTCCTCGAGATCATCGAGCTTCCGCCAGGCCGGATGTGACAGGACGGGCTCTTGTCGGTAAGCCTGTGCAACATGACAATCACGCCGGCCCCGGGTGGGTTCGACGAGTTCGAGATGTACCGGGTACTAGAGCGGGCCTGCACGAAGGCCGGCCTCGACAGCCGTGATGCGCGTCTCCTGCGCGGTCACACCAACGCGGTTCTCCTCCTGGAGAAGGAGCAGGTGGTGGCCAAGATCGCTCGGAAGGGAACGGACGTCGAGAGTGTCGCGCGCACAGTTACCTTCGTACGCTGGCTCATCGAAGCGGGCTTTCCTACCGTCCCACTTCACCCTTGCGATCAGCCGCTGATCGTCGATGGGCACGCTGTCACCTTCTGGACCTACTTGCCGCAGCCTGAACACCCGGTGGCGGCCGGGCAGCTGGCCGGTCCCCTCAAGGCGCTCCACTCGCTGCCCTCACCCCCGATCGCCCTTGCCGAGCACGACAACATCCGTGCGATCCGTCGCTCATTGGCCGCGATCACGTGCCTTCCTGCCGTAGCCCTCGGATTCTTGGAGGAGGAGGCGGACCGGCTGGAAGAGGCACTGCGGGACGTCCGGTTCTCCCTCGCACCAGGACTGATACAGGGTGACCCTCAGCACCGAAACGCGCTGCACACCACCGATGGGTCAGCGGTGCTGTGTGACTGGGACACGGTCGCCCAGGGGCAGCCGGAATGGGACCTCGTCACGGTTGAGGTTCATTGCCGGCGGTTTGGCTACGGCCAGGCCCACTACCAAGCGTTCGCGGACGCCTACGGGTGGGACGTGAAGAGAAGCATCGACTACCCGGTCCTGCGTGACATTCGCGAACTGCGCATGATCACCACTAATGCGCGGAAGGTTCGGCATGCTCCCGATTCTCTGAGCGAGATCCAGCGGCGGGTCGAAGGGCTCCGGGAGCGGGACAAGCAGCTTACCTGGAACATTCTCTAGCGAGGGAACCCTCCCCTGCCTGGAGTCAGCGCCGTACGAGGCATATGGCCTAACGGTTGTGCCCTTCAACGCCCCGGTTCGGTATCTGGGAAGGCGTCCGGGAAGTGAGCGCGCTGCAAGCCCTCATGGAAGCCGGAATTCCAGGTGCTGTCGACGCGGTGCACGTCGTCACTGCCCGACACCGTGGCTCTGCTCACGAGAAGCGGTTCTTGCGCAACTTCCGTGGTGCGGCGCCGCCGCACGGTGGGCCACGCTCGGCAGGCGAGGGAGGCGGTAGGCCGATGGATTGAGGGGCGCCCGGGGCTGGCCACGTGACGCGACACCACAGAAGCTGTGCCAGAACCACTTCTCATGTACAAAGGCCAGCAGTGAGAGCTGCAGGTCAACCACGCTATCGCTCTGCTGCATTTCGGAGCACTGCCAGCCACTGGGCCATGAGGTCCTCTGCCGAGTCCAGTTCTCCAGGGCGGCGGAAGACGCTGGCCATGTGCTCCGTCATGACCTCGTTGAGCTGCTCAGCGAGGTGGTCGAAGGAGGGGTCCAAGCAGAGGCTGAGCACGTTGGCCGCCTCGACTGTGTTGAAACTTCGGGTTGCCGCGATTGTGGCTTCGCCCAGGCCCAGCTCGTCGATTCTGTCGCGGATGGCTTGCTGGCCCGGGGTGTCCGGGAGCAGCAGACCGTGCATCAGGTACACGCTGCCGCAGAAGGCCAGGACGCGGGCGGCTTCCCGTGCGTGAGCGAGCCTCTCAGGGCTGACGGTTCTGGCTTCGGCCACTACGTCACGCTGCTGTGCCACGCGTAGCACGTGCTCCAGAGTTCCGTCTCGCTCAGCCTGCTCGAATGCCGCGGCCATGGTCGAGCCGTCCACTTCTGGCAGCAGCCCAGAGGCGGTCATCGCCTGCGCGACGCTCTCCCCGCTCACTTCCCCTGGTGGCAGTCCGAGCAGCGCGATGAGGTTGACCATGCTGTGCTGCCCACCGCGTGGTGGTGGCTGGATGTCCTGACTGCTGTCGAGAAGTGCTTCCCGCATGCGGCCCGGATGACCGAACGGGCCCCGCGAGCGGGCCAGGTACTTCTCCGCATCGGCGTAGAGGGCATCCGCGTCGGTGTCGTTGCGCGCCCGACGGGCCTGCTCGATGAGGCGCTGGACAGGACTGCGGCGCAGGGCCCACACGAGGGCGTCGCGAGCAGATTCGAAGGGCGGCTCCGGGACCGCCTGGCGGGAGTGCGCTCCTGGTGTACCGGCTCGCATGTACCAAGCCAGGACTGCGGCACGCAGGTCCTTGCCCTGCCCGCTGCACCGCGCCAGGACATCGGTGATCTCCACGGTCCGGGGGTCCAGAACGGATATCGAGCCGCGGCCTCTGCCCAGTGCCTTACGGGCGTGCCGCGGCAGCAGGCCGGCTCGCCGCCAGCGTTCCAACTGCGCCGCTGACACGGTCAGGTCGCGGTCGTGAAGGAGCCTGAGCAGCTCCCGGTCCGCAGGTGAGGTGTCGTCGCGGGTCACGTCCGCACCTTAGAACCCTGCGAAGTGTCGTGAAGCGGGAATTTCGCCGTCTGGCTCAATGGGGCACAGGGGCGCAAGCAGGCGACTCCATGGACGTCTTGCGGTCCCTGCGCGGTCACTCGACCGGGGCACGGTCGCTGTAGGCAAGTGGAAGAGAGGAAGAGAACTCACCGACATGCTGAACGATGTGATCACTGGCTCGATCGCGGAGCTTCTGGGGGGCTGCGCAGTGGTCGTGGCTGTCGCCCTCGTCGCACGGGCCCGCGGCCGTCGTAGTGCCCGGCGTGGCACCGCAACGGGCAGAGACGGGGAAGCGGCGCGACCGGCCCGCACGTACACCCTGATCGGTACGCGCGCTCCGGACGGCCTCATGGTCCAGCTCGCCAGCAGCCGACCTGCCGGCACGGTCATCACCTGGCAGGAGCTGGCCACCGACCGCCGCCAGCGGTTCGAGCTGACGGACGCGGTCCTCTCCGACGGTACATACGCGGCGGAGCCCCTCGACTGGTACCGCTGAGCTGTCTGGGACCAGCTACTTCCGGGAGTAGCTGGAGGGCGTGGTGCGGTTGCCGGCGACGATTCCGACGACGACAGCCCGGTCCACGGTGGCTCCGTTTGGCCGGTGAGTAGTGCTCCACACACTCTCGTCGACTCGAAGATTGCCCTTGGTGTCGGTCTTGGAGGTGAGGTCGAGGACGAGGAGTTGCCCGAACGGGGCGTTGGTGTTGCTGTAGTCGGCGGTCTGCGGGAGGTAGCGGCCTTCCAGGTACTGCCGACTGTTGTCGGTATCGTCCTTCTTGATCTCAGTGAGATAGCGCAGGCTGCCGAAGTGCACCATGACGTCGGCACGGCCCATGGCCAGGTCGACGGGTTCGACCGTGACGGCGTTGTGGAGAGGGCCCTTCTGCAACCATTGCTGAAAGTCTCGCTGGAGATCAGCCTCGACTGGCTTGCGGGCGTTGCTTCCTTCGGGCTTGCGCCGGTAGTCGAAAGGCGGAGGTTCGTTCTTTTTGCTGCCGCCGACCAGGTTTGTGCGGGTGAGGTCGGAGCGGCTTTTGAGGAACAGCAGGGTCTGTTTGACGAGGGACGAGAAGGTCCTTCGTGTCTCACCGGTGAAAGCGGGATGCGCGGACAGTGCTGCCGTGAGTTCGTCGAGCTTGGGGACGATGAACGGGTCCGTGGCTTCGAGACGGGCGACGTCGCTGTCGTGAGCGATCCCCTCAATGGCGAGGAGCTGGGTGTCATCCAGGGAAGCGGCGATCCGCAGTGCCTGACCGGCTCCGAGGAGGATCAGCAGGGTCGGCGCTCGACGCTGCAGGCGAGCCAAGGTGGCCCGGTCGGGGTCGTCATCCTCGGATTGATCTTGACCTTGCGACGGGCTGGCGTCGCGGGCCTCGCGCCGTGATGAGGTGGTCTCGATCGCGTTGAGTAGAGCGTTGGCGCTCTCCGCGTCGAATCCGCGGATGGCGTGGTGCTCCGTCTCCTGAGCGGCTCGGCGTAGTTGCGCGAGGAAGGCCTCCTGGCGCAGGAAGCTGTCCTCGATCACTGGCTGTACCAAGAAGGCGAGCCCGTCGCCGGTCATCGGCTGGACGGTGCGGCTGGCCCGGTAGGCGGTGAGGACCGTGGCCAGAGCCTGCCAGCCGTCCAGCCAGGCATCTTCATCAAGGGCGTTAGCGGCGCCACGCAGTTGCAGGACAAGCTCGTGCCAGGCAATCTCGGCCGAGTGTCTTGGCTGGAGCCAGGCGGGCTGGTGGGTGCGGTAGATCCAGGCATCGCGCCGGTCGAGGAGGTTCGCAATCCGGTCGGCGGCATCGGCGATGGCGTCTGAGTCGTGCCGGCTGAATGCCATGATCGCGTCGCAGACGGCTGCGAAGGTCTCGGCATCGTGGCGGGCTTCTTCGGCTTGGGCGGCTCTCGCGAAGTGCCTGCGGGCCTGGACCAGGTGGCTGGTCACGTCGCCGACGGTTTTGGAGGAGAGTGCGCGGCGCAGCAGGTCACAGCCGAGTTCGAACGTGGCATCGGCGTCGGCGGCTTCGTCATGCGTGAGGTGTACGAGGAGGTCTCGGACGCTGTCAGCGATCGTGTTCTCGTGGGCCCAGCGGTCGAGGGTGAGGCCGAGAATGCGCGGCAGCCGCTCAAGGAAGTCCTCGGGTCCGTCGACAGGGACGTCTTCGAGGGCCTGCCATACCTTGAAGGGGCTGACGGTTTCGGCGATCGCCAGGCGTACGGCTCCTTCGAGCCGGGCGGCGGCCAGAAGCGGTGCCGCTTCGATTCGGGCTACGAGATCGTTCAGGAGGGCGGTGGTCAGCGGCTTTCCGAGGGCCTTGGCCGCCGGTGCGCTGTCGAGCAAGGCGTCGAGCGAGGCGGTGAGGTGGAGCACGCTGGGTTGGGTGGCGAGGCCCGGTGGAAGGGTCGTTCCGACGGTCTTCCACTGCTCGTCTCCGCGGTTGTAGGCGTCGGCGACAGCCTCGGCGAGGAAGGGTGCGAGGGGGCCGGCTGCTACGTCTCCGGCCTGTCCCATCACCGTGTCAGGGGTCAGTCCGATGGCGGGAAAGGTGATGGGCTCGCTGCCCGCAGCCAGTTCAGTGAGCCGGTCGGCGAGCTGGAGCATGTCCTTCGTCCTTCCTCGTGCTGTGCCGGGGCGGGGTCACCACAGCGGGGCGCCTTCCGCCGCCTGTCGGATGGTGTCCTTGGGGAGGGTGGTGTTGGCAAGCGCGAAGTCGGCTGTAGTGAGGAGGACCTGGAGCTCGCTATCAGCTGCGACCGAGGCCAGTTCTCGGAAGAGCTTATGGGCATCAGCGGACTGCACTTCCTCGGACTTCGGGCTGTCGATCAGCAGCAGGCCGGGGTGAGTCGACACGCCGTTGCTTCGGCCGATCCGCAGGAGGGCGATGGCGACCGCGATGCGCAGCCGGAGTTTCGCGCCGGCCGTCTGGCCTTGGAACCATTCCTGGGCGCTGCCGACGGGGTAGATCTTCAGCCGGGCCGCGCGGTCGATGGACACGGACTCCAGGGACGGCACCCCGAACCGGGTGGCGAGGCTGGCGATCTCCGCGTTGATCTCTTCGAAGAGCTTCGCGGCCGTGGCCTTGCTGTCACCATCAAGCAGGGCGGCAGCAGCAGCCAGGATGCGGATGGCCTTCTCCTCCGCTTCGTCCGGAGGGGACTCCTGCGGGTCTTCCAGCACGCTCAGTGCGCCTTCGAGGCGCAGTACGGCTTCGTGTGCCGCGAGCCGCGCCGGCAGGTCGGCGACCGACTGGGCGCGCCGCAACTCGGCTTGGGCCTCCTCCAGCTGGCCGGTGAGATGCCGGACGTCCGCTCGGGCTTGCTCGCGTTTGGTCTTCGCGGCTTCTTCGGCAGCGGTGGTGGCTTCGAGCCGGGTCTCGGCTTCGGCGGTCACAGCCTGCGGGTCTTCGTCGTCACCCGTCACTTCCCTGGCACAGACGGCGCAGGTGTGCGCCTGGCGCTCTTCGCGGCGGCGCTCGTCGTCGATGGTCTGATCGCATCGCGGGCAGCTGGTCGGGTTGAGCCCGTGGAAGAGGAGCCGAGCGGTCGCGCTCTCGGTGACGTCGTTGAGGAGTTTGGCTGCGTGGTGCCGTTCCGTGCGCGCCCGCCGGAATGTGCGGTCCGCTTCCTCCCAGACGTCCTGCGCGTCAGCCACGGACTGTGCCAGGTTCATAGCGGTGCGCGCGAGGTCGACCAGCGAGAGGTCGCTCGTACCGCTCGGGCTCAAGCTGGCCAGAAGATCTTGAGCCTTGCCGAGTTCGTCCTGGAGGCGGGCCCGCTGGGTCGTGCGGGCGGCAGCCGTCGCCTCGGCCTCCTTGCGGCGTGCCTTGTTGCCGGCGACGCGCACGTCGTGGACCGTCTTGACCCGGGTGAGAGCGGCGGCGGCTGGCAGGTCGAGGAAGACCTGTAGCAGGCGTCCCGGCAGGCCGTCGGTCATGGCGTCGCCCATCAGCGGCTTGTCGGCTCCAGTGGGGAGGTAGATCGCTCCGAAGTACGCGGGCCATCCGTGCGTTGTGGTGCTGGTCTCCTTGCGGCTGTTGAGGAGGGGTTGCAGGTCCATCCGGCCCAGCATCAACCCTGCGATCTGCTCTGCATAGCTCGCCGTGCTCGCTGCCCGGAGCAGGGGTGTGATCCCCCGGCCGGGGTCGGGCGCGCGTACTTCTCCGAGCGCGATGATGTCCGGTCCGGTCAGGACAACGGCGGAGGTGATCTCCCCCTCTGCGAGGTCCAGACGAAACGCCATGGGGGTGCCGGCGACGGTGGCGTCCAGATCAACGTGCCGGAGCCAGTGGCGGACCCGGGTCTGTAGGGCGTCCCGCCAGGTTCCGCGCAGACACCACGTGACCAGCTCCAGTACCGAACTCTTGCCCCGGAAGTTCGACGCCACGAAGGCGGTAAGGCCCTCCGAGAAGTCGAGCGAGGTGTCGAACGGACCTGGCTGGACATCGCCGGTCCGTTCGCCAGCCAGTCGAAGGCGATGCACGCGCAGAGGCCGCGCGCGAGCGGGAGAGACGACAAGGGGAAGACCGTAGGCCGCGAAGACGTCACGGACGTTGTCGACCGGAACGTTCGCTTTCTTCGCGATCCTGTCCTCCAGGGCCATCTCGCCCTGTGGTGCACTCATGCCTGTCTCCCTTCGTGCGCCGCAAGTCCCTGGCGAAGCGCCGCCAGGCGCCCACGTGCTTTCACGCTGATCGACCGGATCTCCTGTCCACGCGGCGTCTCCGCGTATTCGGGGATCCTGTACTGCATGTCCTTGAGTTCGCTGCCCCGCCGGTCGCCGGCGAGGGCCAGGACAAGCCCGACCCGGTCGACGTAGTACGCGAAGGCCGGCGCTTCACGGATGATCTCCCGCACGACGTGGCGGCCGTGCTGCAACAGGTAGTAGTCGTGCTGACGCACGTGCTCGATCGTTCCTCGCCGCTGGCGGATGATCAGTCCGGCACTCCGCAGGACCGCCAGGGCGTCGTCCAACCACCCGTAGGCACCGAAATGGTGGCGAAGCATCGGGTACCGGCGAACCTCGGGTTCTTCGGAGTCCAGGATCGCCGCGGCGTGCTCCAGGAGCTCAAGTTCGCCAGTGGCCTCGTAGCCGTTGAGGAGTTCGTTGGCGAGGAAGTCCGGGTTCCGCAACCAGAAGTCGAGCTTTTGCAGCTTGACTTGCGTCCGCATGACCCCGACGGCCTGCTGCAGGACGGGCTCGGCCTGCTCCGGTACGGACAGTGGCTCGCAGGCCCCGTCGATCAGCAGCAGAATGCGGACGGCGTCCTGCTCGCGGCTGGTCGGCGGGCCTTCAGCTTCCGTGCCCGCTCCGTTGTGATCCATTGCGCCAGAGTAGTGAGCTGCACACGCTCTGCCCATGGCGTCTTCGGATTCCCGCCGCAAATCGTGACACCCCGGCGATCGAGGGGATCCGGGCACGGGGATGGAACAGCACGCTGCCGACTGGCTGATGCCTGGCAGGCAACCGGAGTTCAACGAAGACTGGAGGCCCCGACGCCGGCTCTTTCGGAAAGCGGAATGCCGACGCCGGGCCTGCGGAGTGCTCGTCAGCTCAGGCGGAAGACCACCACGGTGGCGTCGTCCCGGTAGTCGTCCTCCGCGGCGTCGGCCGCCGCCACCAAGGCGTCGGCGAGGGCCGGCGGTGGCCACTGCCGAAGAGAGTCGGACCGCCCCAGCTGGCGCCCGTGCGTCGCTACGACTACCGGGTGCCGACGCGGGACGGTTGATCAACCAGCTCCGGTGTCGGCGTCAGCGCCCCTGGCGTGGGTCTGACCTGCGGGTTTGTGCCCTACCAGGGTGTACAATGCACCCAGAACCGGTGGGACACCGAGCTGCCCTGAAGGCCGCCCGCCGGCATGTTCTTCGTCTGCTGGTGGTACAGCATTCGTAGCCTTCTGACCAGCGGGTTTGGGTTCGCCTTCGGCTGGTGAGAGTTCGGCGAAGACTCTCCAGGTGGTGGCCAGGTCCGCGAGTGGTGCTTCTGTCTCGGTCAGGGCACGGTCAAGTGTTGGATCTGATTGCGCAGTTCACCGACCGGGCCGTGGTCTCGTCATGCTGGGCCCGGAGGCCCGCCGGGAGCTTGATGACGCTCACCCAGCCAGCCGAGGATGTTGCGCCAGGTCGGACTCGGTGTGTGGGGCGACGGAGGCCGAGTGAACGCGAGAGACGGAATGCCGGGGCGGTGGTCGTACTCACGGTGCCGGCGAGCACCGAGGCGAAGTGTCCTGCTCCCTCGGTACAGGCGGAAAACGACTGAGGGAACAGCGCGGCCGTACGGCGGCCGATGTCCACGCCGAAGAGCGGGTCTCGGTCGCCCCAGGCCACGAAGACCGGGACCTCGACCGTCAGGAGCACCGTTTCGACCGGCGCGTACAGCTCCCGGATGCGGCTCAGGTTCGAGGCGAAGACCCGTGCGATCGCCTCGCTCTGGTGCCCGTAGCCGAGGTACACGTCCCGTTCCAGCCGTGGGCGCGGACGGCCTGCCCCGAATCGGCGCAGCTCCGAGAGCGCGGGCCGTGAGAACAGCACCCGTTCAGCGGCCGCGCCGAGAACCGGGGCTTCCAGCAGGGACAGGGGAAAGGGGATGGGGGTGTCCCGAGAACGCGTTGGTCGCGAGCAGCCCCAGCGCGGCGACCCGTTCCGGGGCGGCGGCGATGAGGTGCGAGGCGACCGGACCGCCGAAGTCGTGGCCCACGACAACGACCCGGTCCACGCCTTCCCGGTCCAGCAGGCCGACCAGCGGCGGGCCTGGGCCGGGCCCAGCACCCTGTCACGTTCGCCGCGCAGCGGCTGCCCGGCGAATCCCGTCAGGTCCGGCGCCAGCATGGGACAGCCGCCATCCAGGTGCGGACGGACCTGGTCCCAGACTCGGGAGCTGCCTGGAATGCCGTGAATCAGAAGGACGGTCGGGGGCCATGAGCGCGCCGTGGTCACGGCTCAGGGGGCTGCAGTACGCAGCCGTGCGTTGCCCGGCGGGTGCGCCGGAAGAAGGCCTCTCGTATGGAGGGTACGAGAGGGTCCGCCCGGGGGAGCTACGCGGCTATTCCTGCGCGGGACTCCGTGCCCATGCCACCACCACGCGGTTGAGCGTGGCGTGGAACCCGCCCGATTCCGAGAGATCGCGCTGCTCGAGCAACAGTGTCTCGGCCCGTGAGCGCTCGATCCGGCCGGTGGTCCAGGCGCGTTCTGCCGCCCGTTCCAACGAGATGACGTGGGAGAGCTCGGCTGTGGTTCGGTAGACGGCCAGGTCGACCTCGGAATGGAGGTCCTCGAAACCTGCGTCGACCAGCAGTCGGCGCAGATGCCTGCCGATCTCCCGGTGAGGGATGTGGCCGCCGACAGAGTCGGCCACGGCGCGCACCGCCTCGGTGTCGGCGGAGGCCAAGGTGAACGATGCCCAGTCCGGTTCCATCACCGCCAGCCGGCCGCCCGGTCGCAGCACCCGGCGCACCTCCTTCAGCGCGGTGGCGGGGTCGGCGAGGTGCTGCAGCACGCGTTCGATGCGGCATCCGTCGAAGGTTCGGTCGGGGAAGGGCAGGCGGTGTGCGTCGCCGAGGGTCAGCCGGGCGGGGAGGCCGTCGGACTTCAGCCGGGCTCGGCAGTGGTCCAGCATGGCAGCGCTGGAATCGATGCCGTAGGCGTGCCACCCGGCGCGCTCCAGTTCAATCAGCTCATGTCCGGTTCCGCAGCCCAGGTCGAGGACGTGGCTGCCCTGCGCGAGGTCCAGTCCGGCGCGCATGAGGATCTTGGGTGCGTGCAGCCCTCGGTGTGCGTGGTCGAGGTAGTCGACGAGTTCCAGCGCGCGGCCGCTGCGGTCCACGTCTGAGAAGGGGTTCACGTCTCTCCTTGCGGAAGCGGATTTCTGGAGGGCTCCTGGCCGGACCCACCGACTCGCAGCCACCGACCGGGCGCGGCCGAACTGTCGGGCGCGCCCGGCGCACAGCGGCAGGGGCTGTCGCGTCCTGGGCGGTCCCGCCGCCTACTCGGAGCTGCTCTCCTTGCGGCGGTCGACGTGGCGGGTCGCCTCACGTCTCAGGAGGGGAGCGAACGAGCACCACAGCAGCAGGCCGGTGGCGAATCCGGCCAGGGCGCCGGCGACGGTGTCGCTGAGCCAGTGGGCGTGGAGCCAGGTCCGGGACCACATCATCGCCATCGTGAACAGGGCACCGAGGGACCACCAGAGGGGGCGACGGGCACGGGTCACGAACAGTGCGCCGACGAGTACGACGAGCAGTGCGGCACCGAACGCGTGTCCGGAGGGGAACGAGCCGTGGTCCACCCGGACCAGGGGCCCGGCGGGTCGGGGGCGGTCCACCGTGTACTTGACGACCTGGACGACGACCGCACTGCCGCCGAGGTAGGCGGTGAGGAAGTACAGCAACGACCACCAGCGCCGTCGTACGCACAGGGCGGCCATCAGAGCGAGCGGCACGATCGCGCCGAGGGGGCCGCCGAACCAGTCGAGCACGGTCGCGGCCGCCAGCGGGAGGCCGTCGTGCGGGCCGCCCATCAAGGTCAGCCAGCGCTCGTCGGCATTCTGGAGCCGCGGACGGGTGGTGTCGGCCGCGACGATCGCGAAGACCAGGGCCGCCGCGGCGGCGAACGCTGTACCGAGGAGCGCTGTTCCTGCGGCCGGGAGACCAGGAGCGAGGCGACGCCGGCAGGGGCTGTGGGGCGCCGGCGCTGCGAGAGAGGTGGTGGGCATGTGATCCCTCTTGGATGTGGCAGGTTCAGGGGCCGGCTCAGGCTTCCCGCGTGACCGGTCACTGGATTCGGGTGGTCTGCGTGATCGGCGGCGGCGCTCGGGGGATGCAGGCCCTCCGCTGATGTGCAGCCGGGCGGAGTGCGATCGCGCTGCTCCGTGGATGTGCGAGGTAGCGTAGATTACACGTGTTATCAGCGAGGCGGTAGCTGC
Source organism: Streptomyces sp. NPDC048623 (assembly GCF_040650755.1). Lineage (NCBI taxonomy): Bacteria > Bacillati > Actinomycetota > Actinomycetes > Kitasatosporales > Streptomycetaceae > Streptomyces > Streptomyces sp. NPDC048623. The sequence goes on along the minus strand of NZ_JBEZHV010000003.1, from coordinate 99,373 downwards.
GCGATCGCGACATGCGGCCGCGAGGGAGGACGGACGGCGATGGATCACCGGCAGCTGGAGTACTTCCTCGCAATCGTCGACCACGGTGGTTTCCACCGCGCCGCCTCGGCTCTGTACGTGTCCCAGCCGACCCTGTCGCAGGCGGTGAGGGCGCTGGAGCGGGAGCTCGGCACCGCGCTGTTCCATCGGATCGGAAGGCGTGTGATCCTTACCGACGCCGGTACTGAACTGATCGCACCGGCCCGGGCGGCGGTTCTGAGCCTGGAGATCGCCAAGGGCAGCGTCGGTGCCGTACGTGAATTGCGCGGCGGTCGTCTCCAGGTTGCCGCCATGGCCTCGGCGACGGTGGAGCCGCTCGGCACGATGGTGCGAGGCTTCGCCGAGCGGTATCCGGCCGTCACGCTGGGACTGAAGGTGTCCCTGACCGCCCAGGAGGTTGTGGATGCGGTCCGCACCGGGGCGTGCGAACTCGGACTGCTGATCACCGCGGGTCAGGTGCGGGGGAAGGACATCATCGCCCGCGAGATCGGAGACCAGCGGCTCGTCCTGGTCACCTCGGCCGACGGCCCCTTCCCCGCGGGGCAGGTGGTGTGCCCTCGGCAACTCGCCGGGCATCGGCTGATCACGGGGCAACGGGGTACGGCGATCCGCGCCTATGTCGACGATCTGGCGGCACACGGAATCGACGTGACGATCGCGGTGGAGACCGAGCACCGGATGGCCTTCCTGCCACTGGTGCTCAAAGGCGTCGGGCTCGCGGTGGTCACCCGCTCCTGGGCGGATCTCGCGCGGCGCGCCGGTGCCATGGTCCTGGACATCGAACCCGCCGTCGCGTTGCGGAACGTCCTGGTGAGCCGCAAGGGGGAGCTGACCAGTGCTGCCCGGGCATTCCTGGACATGAGCGTCACGGCCGCCGGCTGATAGATCCGCGCTATCAGGCGTATCGGGGACCGGACTTGGACCCCGGACCGCACCGCCTGCTGCAATGCGGGACATGACGACACACAACGTTGCGCTCATCCCCGGCGACGGCATCGGGACCGAGGTGCTGCCGGCCGCCCGCCTGGTCCTGGACGCCGTCGGGCGGCGGCACCGCATCGCCTTCACCTACACGCAGTTCGACTGGTCCTGCGAGCGGTATCTGCGCGTCGGCTCGATGATGCCCGACGACGGCCTCGACAGACTGCGTGAGCACGACGCGATCCTGCTCGGCGCCGTCGGCTACCCCGGCGTCCCGGACCATGTGTCCCTGTGGGGCCTGCTGATCCCCATCCGCCGAGCCTTTCAACAGTATGTGAATCTGCGGCCGATCCGGGTGTTCGAGGGGCTGACCAGCCCGGTACGGGGAGCGGTGGCGGGAGACGTGGACTTCGTCGTCGTCCGCGAGAACACCGAGGGTGAGTACAGCGAGATCGGCGGACGGACGAACCGGGGGCTCCCCGACGAAATGGCTGTTCAGCAGGCCGTCTTCACCCGCACGGGTGTCACTCGTGTCGTGGACTTCGCCCTGGCCCTCGCCGAGCGCCGACGCGGGCATCTGACCTCGGCCACGAAGTCCAACGGCATCGTGCACACGATGCCGTTCTGGGACGAACTGGTGGCCGAGCGTGCCGCCGGGCATCCCGACGTCGTCTGTGTGCAGGAGCACATCGACGCACTGGCGGCGAAGTTCGTTCTCGACCCCGCTCGGTTCGACGTCGTCGTCGCCTCCAACCTTTTCGGCGACATCCTCAGCGACCTGGCCGCAGCCGTGGCCGGCGGAATAGGCATCGCGCCGTCCGCCAACCTCAACCCCGAGGGCGACCACCCCTCCATGTTCGAGCCCGTTCACGGCTCGGCCCCCGACATCGCCGGCCAGGGCGTCGCGAACCCGATCGGCGCGATCTGGTCCGCCGCGATGATGCTCGACCACCTCGGCCACCCCGAGGCCGCCGCCGACATCACCGACGCGATCGCCCGTGTCCTGGCCACCTCCACTGTGCGGACCCGAGACCTCGGGGGATCGGCGTCCACCACAGAGTTCACCTCGGCCGTCCTCTCCGCGCTCTGACCTCGACGGCGAAGGATCACGGCGAAGGCCGGGGCACCCGCCAAGACGTCCGGGGCGGACGCCCGCGACGCCGGACAGCGCTCCGCCACCTCAGCCGATAGTGTCCCACCAGTGCCAGCGGGCCGGGCCCTGCCCGGGAGTCCGAGCAGGCGCGTCGGCTGTGGGCGGCTCCTGCTCCGGTACCTCCGGTGCGGCGCTGGCGCCGGGGCGGTCTTCAGCTGCCGTCGGCAGCTGGGGGAAGAGCACCGGCAGGGCCGTGAGGGCTCGTGACCAAGGTGAGGGCCGCCAGGTCAGCGAATCCGGATGCACGGCGAGCCGCATGCCGGGGAGGCGGTGCAACACCCGGGCGACCGCGGTCTCCGCGATGATCCGGGCGGGGTCGCGGGCCGGGCAGGAGTGCGGGCCCGCACCCCAGGCGAGGTGGGCGCGGCTGACGACGGCGCCGTTCGCCGGTCCCGGCTGGACGGCTGGGTCGGCGTTGGCCGCGGCCACGCCGAGGACGAGCATGTCGCCGGCCGCGATCCGCTGTCCTGCGAGGCTGACGTCCTCGGTGGCCCATCGGCCGGGGAGATTCTGCAGGGGCGGGTCCGACCACAGCGCCAGATCGAGGGCGTCACTCACGCTCGTCCGGCTGCTCAGGACAGCCGCGAGGTGGCGAGGCTCGCACAGGATGTGCCGCAGAGTGTTTCCGATCCAGTTGCTCGTGCCCTCCAAGCCGATGGCCAGGAAGATCACGAGCTGGTGGAGGAGTTCCGCGGACGTGAGCTCAGCCGGATGCTGGAGGAGCCAGGTGGCGAGATCGCTCCTTGGAGTGCGGCGCCGCTCGGCGAGCAGTTCCGTGACGAGCGCTTCGAGTTCGGCCTCGGCGCGCGGTGACTCATCGGTGGAGTCGGCGATGCGCGAGACCAGGGAGTGCACGCGCACTCCGGAGCTTTCGGGCAGTCCGAGAAGTCCGGTGAACGCCGTTGCGGTCAGCCGGCGGACGTACTGGGCCATCAGGTCGGCGCAACCGTCGATCAGCCAACTGTCGATCAGAGCGTCCGCGCTCTTCGTGACGCGGTCCAGTAGAGCGCGCTGGTCGACACGGCCGAGCAGTTCGAGCACGACCGCGCGCAGTCGGTGGTGTTCGCCGCCGTCCAGGTTCAGCAGCGTGGGGCGCCAGCCGGTCATCGGCAGCAGCCGGGAGCCGGGTGGTGGTTGCCCCTCCCGGAGGGCGCGCCAGTGGCGGGAGTCCCGGGAGAAGAGCTGATCGTTGCGGGTGACCGTGAGCAGTTCGCCGTATCCCATGACCAGCCAGGCGTTGATGCCCGGTTCCAGCTCCACCGGAGCGACAGGGCCCCAGTGGGCGCGGAGATGCGCGTAGACGGCTTGCGGGTCCCTGGCGAAGACAGGGCCGTGGAGAGGGGGCGGCGCGCCGCGCGGTGCGGCGTCGTGCGGCCCTCGGTGGTGATGACGGTAGGTCATGGTTCACGTTCGCCTTACGTGAAGGGGGGCGAGTCGGCGGTGCGGTGGCTGGACGCCGGTGCACCGCGGGGTGGTGGGCGGCGTGGCGTGCAGGCGGTCGCGGGCCGCGCGGGGCGGTGCGGGTTCCGAGTCGCCGGGAACCGCACCGCCGGGGCAGCATGCCTGGCGCCGCCGTGGGCCTGTGGCCGGCTGCTGCGGGCGTCAGCGTGTGGCGTTCGTCTTGAGGTGCTCGGCGAGGAAGGACACGCTGCGGGTGACGAGCGCGGGAATGTCCGGTGCGCCGAGGAAGATGTGGTCGGCACCGTCCACGGGGACGAGTTCGACCACGCCGCCCTGCGCCCGCAGCCGCTCGGCCAGCAGCTCACTCTGCTGGTAGGGCACCAGGCTGTCCGCCGTGCCGTGAAACAGGAGGAACGGAGGGGCGGGCTGAGCCGCGTACGTGACCGGGCTGGCCGCGCCCGCCAGGTCGGGCCGGTCGGCCGGGGCCGCGCCGAGCAGGGCGGCGTACGGGTCCGTGAGCGAGGCGAGCTGCGGCGGGAGCGCCGCAGCCGCCGAGGCGATGTCGGACACGCCGTACCAGTCGACCGCCGCCTGGACGGAGGTGTCGCCCTCGGCCACGCCCTCGGTGCCTTCGAGGAGCCCGTCGGCGGTGTCGGGCCCGGTGAGGGCGGCGAGGGCGGAGAGGTGGCCGCCCGCCGATTCGCCCCAGACACCGATGCGGTCGGCGTCGATTCCCAGGGTGGCGGCGAAGGCGCGGACGTAGCGGATGGCGGCCTTGACGTCGTGCAGCTGGGCGGGGAACGGCGCCTCGAGGCTGTGCCGGTAGTCGAGGGTGACCACCGCGAGGCCGGCGCCGAGGAGGGTGCCGAACAGCTGCTCTGCGGGCACGGTGGGCGGTGGGAAGCGCCGGTCGCCGTCCATCCATCCGCCGCCGTGGATCCACAGGACGGCGGGGAGGGGCCCGCTCGTCCCGTCGTCGGCAGGCACGTACACATCGAGCAGACGAGGCCGGTATCCGGAGGTCGTGGCGTAGGTGGCGCTCTCGAAACGTCGGCACCCGTCGGCTGTGACGACCGGTGACGGCGGCGGCAGGAAGGCGGGCGGCGGCCAGGTCATGTCGACCTGAGGTGGGGCTTGCTTGGTCATGGTCTGCCTCCTGGTGGGCGCTTCGGACTGTGCGGCTCAAGAGCTCCGCCGCTCTATTGGCAAATCACCCTAAATCGAACTTTCTGCCCAAAAGGTCTTGAGTTGATCTAATGGTGGGCACTAGGAAGGTAACACGTGTTACCGATGGGGTCCATGCCTCGGTCGTGAGTAGTACCCCAAGGTCCCGGCTATCGGGAGCTCGATCATGCACACCATCTCTGAACTGTCCGTCCTGTCGACCGTCGAGGTCGGCCGGACAGACGTCAGGCTCGTCCGGTGGGGCCTCTCGCCCTCCGTCGCGGCGGTCCCCGAGGTGAGGGGCCGGTTGCGTGCCACCCTGCGCGACTGGCCGGTCACCCCTGATGCCGTCGAGGTTCTGCTGTTGGCTGTCAGTGAACTCGTCACCAATGCCGTCACGCATGCCGCCCTGGTCACCGAGGTCGTCCGGGTCGCGCTTGGGCTCGACGGGTCCTGGGTGTGGCTGGAGGTCGGTGACGACCACCCCTTCCTGCCCGGGATCTCCGACCTGCCCGACGAAGGTGCCGAGGGTGGGCGGGGGCTCTTCATCGTCGGGTGCGCCGTGGCCGGGTTGGCGGGTGAACTGGGCTTCCTGCCGGGGTCGCCCGGCAAGGTCGTCCGGGTCCGACTGCCGGCTGCGCCCTGAAGGTGGCGGCCTCATGGCCTGGATCGGTGCGCTCGAAAGGCCTGTTGGCGTGTCGAGGCCGTCCGGCGCCCCCGTGGTCGCGCCTTGGAGCCGGGATTCACCTCGGCGAAATATGTTGCTCTCTTGACTGTCGTCATCTCAACGGCATACTTGCCTCACTCCCCGCTGACCCGAATGAGGTACCGCCATGGAGCTCTCCCCCTCCGCACATGTGGACACCTTCTGTCGCGACCGGCTCCCGCCGTTCGACCAGTGGCCCGAACTACTCTTCGAACTCCCGGAGTTGGTGTATCCGGACCGACTGAACTGCGCCGTGTCGCTGCTCGACGACACCATCGAGCGGCTCGGGGCGAACCGTCGCTGCCTGCTCACGCCGACCGAGGAGTGGACGTACGGGGAACTGCGACGCCGTGTCGACCAGATCGCCCAGGTCCTGACCGAGGACCTCGGCCTTGTGCCGGGCAACCGTGTCCTGCTGCGGGGCCCCAACAACCCGTGGTTGGTCGCCTGTTGGCTTGGTGTGCTGAAGGCCGGCGGTGTTGTCGTCACCACGATGCCGCTGCTTCGGGCACCCGAGCTGTCCGCCCTCTGTGAGATCAGCTCACCGGTCATCGCGCTGTGCGACCACCGCTTCCGTGACGAACTGGACGCTGCCGAGACGCCCGGCATGACCGCTCTGACGTACGGCGGCTCGGGTCCGGAGGACCTGTCGGAGCATTGCGCGACCAAGCAGGGTGTCTTCACTGCTGTGGACACCGCGGCGGACGACGTGGCTCTCATCGCGTTCACGTCTGGCACTACCGGCCGCCCCAAGGCGACCCTGCACTTCCACCGCGATGTCCTGGCGAACGCCGACACCTTCTCCCGGCACGTCCTGCGGCCCGAGGCGGACGACCTGTTCGCGGGAACTCCGCCACTGGCCTTCACCTTCGGCCTCGGCGGCCTGGTGGTCTTCCCCCTGCGGGTCGGGGCGGCGTCCCTGCTCCTGGAGCAGGCGACGCCCCAGCAACTCGCCGAGCACGTGGCGGAGTACCGGGTCACCGTGCTTTTCACCGCCCCGACCGCCTACCGGGCGATCCTCGCGGCCGGGCTCGCCGACCGCCTGGCGGCCGTGCGCCGATGTGTCTCGGCCGGCGAGTCCCTGCCCGCCTCGGTGTGGCAGGAGTTCCATGAGGCCACCGGGCTGCGCCTGATCGACGGCATCGGCGCGACGGAGATGCTGCACGTGTTCATCTCGGCCGCCGACGGCGACGTGCGCCCCGGCGCCACCGGCAAGCCCGTGCCGGGCTACCGGGCCGCCGTCCTCGACGCCGAGGGCAACCCCGTGCCCGACGGCCGGCCCGGCCTGCTGGCCGTGAAGGGCCCGACGGGCTGCCGCTACCTGGACGACGAACGGCAGACCGTCTACGTACGCGACGGCTGGAACATCACCGGCGACACCTATGTCCGGGACCAGGACGGCTACTTCTGGTACCAGGCGCGCAGCGACGACATGATCGTCTCCTCCGGGTACAACATCGCCGGCCCCGAGGTCGAACAGGCCCTGATCAGGCATCCGGACGTCGCGGACTGCGCCGTCGCGGGAGCGCCCGACGAGCGGCGCGGGACCATCGTCAAGGCGTTCGTGGTGCTCCGCGACGGAGCGCCGGCCGGACCGGCGACGACCAAGGAGCTCCAGGACTTCGTCAAGCGCACCATCGCCCCCTACAAGTACCCGCGCGCGGTGGAGTTCGTCGCGTCACTGCCCCGCAACTCCAGTGGAAAGCTCCACCGGGAGGAGCTGAGGCGGTGGGCCCGGGTCGGACGCGGGGCGACGGGAGAGAGCGACGAGCCGACCCTGCCGAGCGTGGTGGTCGAGCGTCGGGTCGAGTGGCCCGACACCGACGCGGCGGGGCACTACCACTTCTCCTCCGTCCAGCGCTGGGCCGAGGCGGCGGAGGCCGTCCTGCTGCGGCGGCTCGGGCTCGACAGGCTGTTCGGCAGCATTCCGCGGGTCCACTTTGAGGCCGACTACCGCGACCGGCTGTGGTTCGGGGACCCGGTCCGGATCGAGTTCCGGGTCGCGAAGGTGGGCACCTCATCGCTGCACTACGCCTTCGACGTGCAGGGGCCGCGCGGCCTGGCCGCCACCGGACGCATGTCGGTGGTCCACTCCGCCGCCCGCGCGAAGGGCACCGCGCCCTGGCCGGACCAGGAGCGCTCCGTGCTGTCCGAAGCCGGGCCGCAGCCGGGGGAGTCCTACTGCTGAATGCGCCCCGGCGCCGGAGGCAGGCGGGTGTGAACATCGCCATATATGGCGGATGATTGACGATCGCAAGAAAGACGCAATACTTTGAATGTCACAGCACCACTGGAGGACGCCATGCGCGTAGCAGTCATCGGAGGCGGGCCGGGCGGCCTCTACTTCGCGGCCCTGGCCAAGAAGCTCTCGCCGGAGTGGGACATCACGGTCTGGGAACGCAACGCCCGTGACGACGCGTTCGGGTTCGGCGTGGTCTTCTCCGACGAGACGCTGGGCGGCATCGCGCAGGCCGATCCCGAGGTGTTCGCCGCGATGTCGGCCGAGTTCGCCCGCTGGAGCGACATCGACATCCACTATCAGGGCGAGGTCCGCACTTCGGGCGGCCACGGCTTCGCGGCCCTTGACCGCAACCGGCTGCGGGAGATCCTGCAGAAGCGCTGTGCCGAACTGGGGGTCGAAGTCCGGTACAGCACTCCGGCGCCGCCCGCCGAGGAACTGGCCGCCGACTACGACCTGGTCGTTGCCGCGGACGGCATCAGGTCGGCGACCCGCGACGCGTACGCCGAGACCTTCGGCGCGCACCTGGACGAACGGAACTGCCGCTACATGTGGCTCTCCACCGACCGCGTCTTCGAGGCGTTCACCTTCATCGTGGAGGAGCGGGACTTCGGAGTCGTCCAGGTCCACGCCTACCCCTACGACGAGCGCCGCTCCACCTTCATCGTCGAGATCGCCGAGGACGCCTGGCGGCGGGCCGGCTTCGAGGCCCTTGCCGACCGAGAGTTCGCCCGCGGGGAGAGCGACGAGGCCAGCGTGCGACGGTGCCAGGAGATCCTGGCCGACCACCTCGACGGCCACCGGCTGATCCCCAACGCCTCGAAGTGGATCACCTTCTCGACCGTACGCACCTCCTCCTGGCGGCACGGCAACATCGTCCTGTTGGGCGACGCCGCCCACACCGCGCACTTCTCGATCGGCTCGGGCACCAAGCTCGCCATGGAGGACGCCCTCGCACTCGTCGCGAGCCTGCACGAACACCCCGACGTGACCGACGCGCTGGCCGCCTACGAGGCAGAGCGTCGGCCGGCCGTCGAGTCCGTCCAGCGGGCCGCCCAGGCCAGCCTGGAGTGGTTCGAGACCATCGGCCGCTACGCAGGCCAGGGCCCGGACCAGTTCGCCTTCAACCTGCTCACCCGCAGCCGCCGGGTCACCTACGACAACCTGCGGGCGCGCGACGCCGACTTCGTGGCCGCCGTGGACAACGAGGGTCCCGGTGTGCCGCCGATGTTCCGGCCCCTGCGACTGGGCGACCTGACGCTGCGCAACCGGATCGTGGTGCCGCCGCTGGCGACGTACACGGCGGTGGACGGCATGCCGGGCGCCTTTCCCCATGCTCAGCTGACCGCACAGGCGCTGGGCGGGGCCGGGCTGGTGTTCGCCGGCATGACCGCGATCAGCCCTGACGCCCGGGCCACCCCCGGCTGCCCGGGCCTGTGGACCGACGAACAGGAGGCCGCCTGGCGGATGACCGTCGAGGCGACCCGCCAGATCTCCGACACACCGCTCGGCATCCAGCTCACGCATGCCGGGCGACGCGGATCGACCGCGGTGCCCGGTCCGGACGGGGTCGGCCGCCCGCTCGACGGGGACGGCTGGCCCACCCTCGCGGCCTCGGCACTCGCCTGGGACGAGGGGTACCCCGTCCCGCATGAGGCCACCCCCGCCGACCTCGCGGCCGTCACCGCGGACTTCGCGGCGGCGGCGGTACGCGCCGACCGGGCCGGATTCGACGTGCTGGAGCTGCAGTTCGGCCACGGCCAACTGGTCTCCGGCTTCCTCTCCCCGCTCACCAACCACCGCACCGACGCCTACGGTGGCAGCCCGGAGAACCGGCTGCGGTTCCCGCTGGAGGTGCTGACCGCGGTGCGCGCGGCCTGGCCCGTCGGCAAGCCCCTCCTGGTACGGATCTCCGCCACCGAATGGGCCGACGGCGGCACCACCGAGACCGAGGTGATCGAGATCTGCCGTGCGCTGGCCGCGGCGGGCGCGGACGCGATCGACGTGTCCACCGGTGAGGTCGTGGCGCACCAGAAGCCGGCGTACGGGCGCAGCTACCAGACCCCCTACGCCGATCTGATCCGCAACGCCACCGGCATCCCGACCATCGCGGTCGGCGCCATCTCCACCTACGACGACGCCAACTCGATCCTGCTGGCCGGGCGGGCGGACCTGGTCGCCGTCGGCCGCGGCCACCTGTACGACCCGCTCTGGACCCTCCATGCCGCAGTCGAGCAGGGCTACACCGGATCCGGCACCACCTGGCCCGTGCCCTGGCAGCCGGGCAGCCGCAAGCCCCCGGGCCCGCGTGTCGACCGCGTGCCGCCCCGCCTGCAACTGCTGCGCGAGGCCGCCGCACCGGTTCACCGGCGCTGGCTGCCCCGACCCCCGGCCCGACCGCTTCCGGTCACGGCTTCCTGCTGAGCGGCGCTCTGACCCTGCTACCAGTGCTTCGGCCCCGCCCATCGGTGCTTCGCACCCGGCAACGGAGGACACGCATGATGGACATCCCGCCCCGCTTCACCGCCGCCGCCGTCCAGGCGTCCCCGGTCTATCTGGACGCCGCCGCGACCGTGGACAAGGCCGTCTCGTTGATCCACGAGGCGGCCGGCAGCGGCGCTCGACTGGTCGTCTTCCCGGAGGTGTTCGTCTCCGGATACCCGTACTGGAACTGGACGATGAACCCCGTCCAGGGCTCGCCCTGGTACGAACGTCTCTACCGCTCCTCGATCGACGTCCCCGGCCCGCACGTCGACACCCTGTGTGCTGCCGCCCGGCAGGCCGGTGTGGTGGTCGTCATCGGTGTCAACGAACGCGGCGCGCACAGCCTCGGAGTGCTCTACAACACCCTGCTCACCATCGGCTCCGACGGTGAACTCCTCGGCGTACACCGCAAGTTGGTTCCCACCTGGGCCGAGAAGCTCACCTGGACCGGCGGCGACGGCAGTTCCCTGAAGGTCCACCAGACAGCCGTCGGCCCGCTCGGGGTGCTGGCCTGCGGAGAGAACACCAACACGCTGGCCCGGTTCACCCTCCTCGCGCAGGGCGAACTCGTCCACGCCGCGAGCTACATCGCCCTGCCGGTCGCCCCGGCGGACTACGACATGGCCGACGCGATCGCGGTGCGCACCGCCGCGCACAGCTTCGAGGGCAAGGTCTTCTCCGTCGTCGCCTGCTCCACCATCTCCCCGGAGATGGCCGACCTGATCGCCGGAGACGACGCCGAGACCCGCAAGACGCTCGCCCGGCCCCGCAGCGCCCTGTCCGGCATCTTCGGCCCCGACGGCCGGCCGGTCACCGAACCCCTCGTCGACGACGAGGGCATCGTCTACGCCGACATCGACCTCGCCAAGTGCATCCAGCCCAAGCAGATGCACGACATCGTCGGCCACTACAACCGCTTCGACATCTTCCGGCTCCAGGTCGACAACCGCCCCCGCACCCCCCTGGCTCTCACGGTCGACCCCTCGGGGGCCCGGGCGGACGGCACTCCCGCCGACACCACCACCACCCCGAAGGAGGAAGCATGACCGGCTACGACGACGACCAGCTCGGCCGCGCCCATGTGGCCGACAGCCCCGAACTGCTCGCTTACTACGACGAGCTGGCCAAGCTCGACGCGGGCGCCCTGTGGACCGTCGCCAACGACATCGAACCCTGGTACCCGCAGCCCAGGTCCGTCCCCGTGCTCTGGCGCTACGACGAGCTCCGCCCGCTGGTCCACAAGGCCCTGCCGCTGGTGAAGGCGGACGACGCCGGCCGGCGCGTGGTCATGCTGGTCAACCCCGGCCGCAGGGACGTCAGCGCCGCCGTCGGCCTGCTGTACACCGGACTCCAGATCATGGGTCCCGGCGAATTCATGACTGCCCACCGCCACCAGGCCGCCGCGCTGCGCTTCGTCCACGAGGGCACCGGCGCCTGGACCGTCGTCGACGGGCAGAAGCTCAAGGTCGGCCCGCGCGACTTCGCGATCACGCCCAACGGCACCTGGCACGAGCACGGCAACGAGGCCGACGACGCGCCCGTCATCTGGCAGGACGGACTCGACATCCCCCTGGTCAACGCCCTGGACGCCGGCTTCTACGAGGTGCATCCGGAGCTGTACCAGACACCCGGAAAGGTCATCAACTCCTCGGTCCTCAGCTACGGCGGCAACCTGCTGCCGTACGGCATGGAGAAGTGGACCCGCCCCTACTCGCCGGTCTTCGGTTACCCGTGGGAGCCCACGTACCAGGCCCTGTGCAACCTCGCCAAGGCTGTCGAGGGCTCGCCGTACGACGGCGTCATCATGGAGTACACCAACCCCCTCACCGGCGGGTCGGTCATGCCCACGATGGGTGCCCACATGCAGTTGCTGCGCCCGGGCCAGGCCACCCGGGCCCACCGCCACACCGGCTCGGTCGTCTACACGGCGGCCAAGGGCCGGGGCGTGTCGGTGATCGCCGGCCGGCGCTTCGAGTGGAAGCAGGGCGACATCTTCTGCGTGCCGTCCTGGGCCTGGCACGAGCACGAGAACCTCGACCCGTCCGAGGACGCCTGTCTCTTCTCGTTCAACGACTTCCCGGTCATGCACTCGCTCACCTTCTACCGGGAAGAGGCCTACCCCGACAACGACGGCCACCAGCCCGTCCTCCAGGACGGCCAGTAGACGTTCCGTCGCGTGGTCGCAGCCGTTCGGGCCCCACCGGGGGTGGGTCCAGGCAGGCCGCACGACGGAACTCGGGGGCGATCCGTTCGCGCGACCGTCCCCCAAGGGCCGGCGATGCCCACCTGACCGGGCATCGTCGGCCCATCCTCCCCCGCGCACCCCTTCTCTTCAGCGCCCCACTGCAAGGAGCCACCGATGCGACTGGTCACCTACTCCCTCGACGACACCAGTGACACAACCCCTCGCCTGGGCGCCCAGCTCGATGACCTTGTGGTCGACCTCGCGGCCGCGGCCGCCGCCACGGGGACCGAACTGCCCGGCGACCTCCTCTCGTTCATCCGGGCCGGACAGTCGGCCGTCGCCGCCGCGAAGGCACTCCTGCTCGAATGCGGCACCGAGGGTCGGGCGGCCGGTGTCCTCCACCCCCTCGCCGAGGTCACGCTGCACGCGCCGCTGCGCCCCGGAAAGATCATCGGTGTCGGCCTCAACTATGTGGAGCACGTGGAGGAGTCCAGCCGGAGCCTGGACACCGACCGCGAACTGCCCGACCGCCCCGTGTTGTTCTCCAAGCCCGCGACCGCCGTCACCGGCCCGGGCCGGCCGATCCTGCACAACGCCGACCTGACCAAGCAGCTCGACTGGGAGTGCGAACTCGCCGTCGTCATCGGAAAGAAGGCGTTCCGGGTGTCCGAGGACGAGGCTTGGGACCACATCTTCGGCTACAGCATCATCAACGACATCAGCGCCCGCGACCAGCGCCGTTCCGGTCAGTGGTTCTTCTCCAAGGGACAGGACTCCTACGCCCCGTTCGGTCCCGCCGTGCTGACCGCCGACGAGATCGAGAACCCGCTCGACCTGGACCTCGACCTGAAGGTCAACGGCGAGACCAAGCAGAGCTCCAACACCCGCCACATGCTGTTCAAGATCCCCCGCCTGATCGCCGACATCTCCTCCGGCGTCACCCTGGAACCCGGCGACGTCATCGCCACCGGCTCCCCCTCCGGCGTCGGCGCCGGCATGGTCCCCCCGCAGTTCCTCCAGCCGGGCGACCTGGTCGAGGCCACCATCCAGCGCATCGGCACCCTCGCCAACCCGGTCGTCGACGCCCGCTGAACCCCGTGGGGCCGGATCCGGCCCTGACCTGGCCCCACGGCTCGACGTTTCCCCCACCGCCTCCTCGAAGGAGTCCCGCCCGTGACCCCGCGCACCTACCGGGTCGGCCAGATCGTGCCGAGCTCGAACATCACCATGGAGACCGAGGTCCCCGGCATCCTCCGGGCCCGCGAGACCATCGCGCCGGAACGCTTCACCTTCCACTCCAGCCGCATGCGGATGACCCACGTCACCGCCGAACAGCTCAAGGCCATGGACGCCGACTCCGACCGCTGCGCCGTCGAACTGTCCGATGCCGCTGTCGACGTCCTCGGCTATGCCTGCCTGGTCGCCATCATGAGCATGGGCCTCGGCTACCACCGTGTCTCGCAAGAGCGCCTGCACACCCGAACCACCGAGAACGGCGCCGCCGCCCCCGTCGTCACCAGCGCGGGAGCCCTGGTCAACGGCCTGCACACGATGGGCGCCAAGAAGATCGCGCTGGTCGCCCCGTACATGCGTCCGCTCACCCGCACCGTGGTCGACTACCTCACACACGAGGGGATCGAGGTCCTCGACTACGCCGCCCTGGAGATCCCCGGCAACCTCGACGTGGCCGCGCACGATCCGGGGAAGCTGCCGGCCATCGCCAAGAACCTCGCGTACGCCGACGCCGACGCCGTGGTGCTCTCCGCCTGCGTCCAGATGCCGTCCCTGTCCGCGATCGAGGAGGCCGAGCAACTGCTGGGCAAGCCGGTGGTCTCGGCGTCGGTCTGCACCGTCCACCAGATGCTGCGCGCCCTCGACCTGCCCGCCGTCGCCCCCGGCGCCGGACACCTGCTCTCCGGCGCCTACGCCGAGACGCCGCTCGCGACGGGATGACCCTGCGGGGGGACCCGGCCGGGGGACCTGCTCTCACAGCGCCCTCACCGGACCGCCCCAGGCGTCTGGCATCCTGCTGGGTAAGATCACCTCCTGGCATCCGAGGAGGCAATACGACCATGGCGGAGAGCGCGACCCGGCCAAGCTCCCTGATCCACACGATCTACGGCGAGTTCGTCCGGCGCCTCGGCGACTGGATCTCCATCGCAGACCTGATCGCGCTGATGGCGGAACTCGATGTGGACGGCCCGGCCGTCCGCTCCGCGATCTCCCGCCTGAAGAAGGCCGGGACACTCCTCCAGGAACGCCGGGACGGCATCGGTTACCGGCTCGGCCCGGAGATGGGCCCGGTCTTCGACGAGGGCGACCGCCGCATCTTCGGCAGCCTCGAACCCGCCCGCCTCCAGGACGGCTGGGTCGTCGCCGTGTTCTCGGTACCCGAGTCCGAGCGCTCACACCGCCACCAGCTGCGCTCCCGCCTGACCTGGCTCGGCTTCGGCAACGCCGCCCCGGGAGTCTGGCTGGCCCCCGCCCGCCTGCTCCCGGACGCTCGGCGGATGCTGGAGCGGCTCGGCCTGAGCGCCTACGTCCACCTGTTCACCTCCGACTACGCGGGCTTCGCCGAACTGCGCGACGCGGTGAGCTCATGGTGGGACTTCCCGGCCATCGAGGCCCAGTACGCAGCGTTCACCGACGAATGGGCCCCGGTCGCCGAGGAGCTACGGTCGGAGCCGCAGATCGACCCGGTCCTCGCGTTCCGCGATTACGTCCCCATGCTCACCCAGTGGCGCCGCCTGCCCTACCTCGACCCGGGACTGCCCTCCGAGCTGCTGCCCGACGACTGGAACGCCGTCGAGGCCAGACGCGTCTTCGTGGAGCTCCACGACCTGCTGGCCGTGCCGAGCCTGCGGCACGTCGAGAAGCTCACCGGCCTCGCACAGACGGAGCGTTCGGCCGGCTGACCCGTCAGCCGCGATCGCGACCGGCCGACTTCGCCGGCGCGGCCGCACGCATGGCGTGGGGTTCTGGTACCAATGGTTCTCGGCTGGGCACAGGCGTCAGGACGACTGGCGGGGGACCGTCTCGAACCAGATGCCGGGGAGCGGCTCGGCAGAGCCTTCCCGGACGAGCTGGTCGACGGCGTCGGCCAGCAGGCCAGCGCCGGGCAGGTGATAGCGCACCGAGGTCAGACGCGGCCGTACGACGCGGGCGAGCAACAGATCGTCCGCGCCGACGACCGCGATCTCCTCCGGGACCGCTACTCCGCAGTCCGTCAGGGCGGCCGAAAGCAGGGCCGCGTACTCGTCGTTGTAGCCGAACACCGCGTCAAGACCCAGCTCCCGACACAGGGTCGCAAGGGCCGCGGCCGCCTCGTCGCTGTAGCGCATCGGCAGCGGGGTGACCTCGACTCCTCGCTTGGCGGCGACGCTCCTCGCACCGGCCAGGCGGGGCTCGGAGAACGCGGACAGACCCCGCTCCACCGGCATCACCACTCCGATCCGCGTGCGGCCCCGCTCGGCCAGGTGCTCGATTGCCGCGATGCCGACGCCGCTCTGGTCGCCGATCAGGGTGTACGCCCCTTCTACGGGGGCCGGGGCAACGGTGACGACGGCCTTCGTCCCGGCCTGCAGGAGTATGCGTACCGCCTCGGGGGTCATCCTCTCGTCGCCCATCGACACGACCGCGGTGGGGCGCAGCCGCGCCCAGGCGCGGGCCGCGGTCACCGGGTCGGCAGATCGGTCGCCGTGAAGGACGACCGTGTAGCCGTGGCCGCCCAGGGCGGTCTCCAGCTCGTCCACCCAGTCGCTGAACAGTCGCCCCATCGCGGACACGGAGGCGGGCAGCACCACCAGGTCGGTGCGGCCCGCCCGCAGCGCTGCCGCCGCCGCGTGCGGGACGTAACCGAGTTCCTCTGCGGCAGCCCGCACCTTCGCCTTGGTCGCCTCGCTGATCCGGGCTGACGGGGTCGCGTTCAGGACGAAGGAGACGGTCGCGCGGGAGACGCCGGCGAGGCGTGCGACGTCGGCGCTGGTGACCGGGGGCGCGGGGTTCGGCTCGGTTGACATAACGATTGCATCATTCCAGGTCGCGGAAGGCTGGCGCAGCCTCTGAGGCGAGTGCTACACAGATAAGAGCAGATTACACGTGTTATCTCGCTGGGGACTCATCCCGCGCCCGCCCCTTCCTGCGCGACGGCCCGGCATCCCCGCACCGCTCAGCTCACACCTTCACCGAGCGCACCCCCCTTCCGTATCCCGGCGTTTCCTCCCGAACCGGAGCCGACCATGAACAGCAAGACGACGGACGAATCCGCGAGACCTCTCACCACCGAAGGGGCTCAGCCCCGCCAAGGCGGCCTCATGGCGCTGCTGGCACTCGCCAACACGTCGATGTTCGCCCTCTACCTGGGCGTCGGAGCCGTCCTGGTCCCGACCCAGATCGCCCAGCTCGACCCCGTGAACAAGGTCGCGACCCTGGGGCTCGTGGGCGGGATCGGCGCGGTCTTCGCCACGGTGTTCAACCCGATCGCCGGCGCACTGTCCGACCGGTCCGGCCGCCGCAGCCCGTGGATCCTGGGCGGTGCCCTCGCGTCCCTGGCGCTCATGGCCTTCCTCGGCAGTGTCAACACGGTGCTGCTCGTGGCCATCGGCTGGTGCCTCGGACAGGCGACCATGAACGTCTACCAGGCCGCGACCACGGCGGTCGTGCCGGACCGGATCCCGCCGGCCCGACGCGGAACGGCCTCGGCCCTCGTCGGCCTCGGCCTGCCGATCGGCGGCACGCTCGGCGTGCTCATCGCCTCCGCGACCGCCGGCACCCCGCGCACCGGCTACCTCGCGCTCGGCGCGATCGTCGCCGTGGCGGCCGTCCTGCTGACCGCGCTGGGCCGCGAACCGCGCCGTGAGCCCCTGCCGCCGGTCCCGTTCCGCCAGCAGGTGGCGAGATTCCTCTCGGCGCTCTCGACCCACGACTTCCGCTGGGCCTTCATCGGCCGGGCGCTCCTTGTCCTCGGCTACTTCTCCGTCACCGGCTACCAGCTCTACATCCTGTCCGACCACATCAAGCTGCCGGCCGGCCTGACACCACCTGCCGCGATAGCCATCCTCACCCCGGTCTCCATGGCGGCCATGGCCGTCTCCACGGTCATCGGCGGCGTGCTGTCGGACCGCTGGAACCGCAGGAAGGTCTTCATCGGAGTCTCCGCCGCGCTCTCCGGCCTGGTGATGGCCATCCCGGTGATCAGCCCCACCTGGACGGGGATGCTCGCGTTCAGCGCGCTCAACGGCCTGGCCTTCGGCTGCTTCATGGCCGTCGACACCGCGCTCGTCACCCTCGTCCTGCCGAGATCCGAGGACGCCGCCCGCGACATGGGCGTGCTCAACATCGCCAGCGCCGGACCGCAGATCCTCGCCCCGTTCGTCGCCTCCCTCGTGATCGCCCACCTCGGCGGCTACACGGGCCTCTTCCTGGCCGGCGGCGCACTCTCGCTGCTCGGCGCACTCGCCATCCTGCCGGTCCGTACGGTCCGCTGACACCGGGCCACGGCCGCCGCGTCCACCCGGACGCCCCCTCGCCGGTGTCGACGGCCGGCTGTGACCCCATCGCCCCGGGACCCGCGTCGTGGACAGCGCGGGTCCTCCCGTTCCGACGTCGGAGAGCCATGAACACGCAGCCCGATCCCACCACCGCCGGGGCCGACCACGACCGCGAGACCGCCGTCGAGGATGCCCTCGCGAAGCTGGACCTCACGGCCAAGGTCGCGCTCCTCGCCGGGGCCGACATGTGGTCCCTGCCCCCGAACGACACGATCGGACTCGGCCGGCTCGTCATGTCCGACGGCCCCGCCGGAGTGCGCGGCGAACACTGGACACCGGACGACCCGTCGATCGCCATCCCGTCCCCGACCGCGCAGGCCGCCACCTGGGATCCCGAACTCGCCCGCCGCACCGGCCGGCTGCTCGCCCAGGAGGCGCGCCGCAAGGGCGCCCACGTGGTCCTGGCACCGACAGTCAACCTGCACCGCACCCCGCGCGGGGGCCGCCACTTCGAGTGCTACTCCGAAGACCCGCTGCTCAGCGGTGAGATCGGCGCCGCCCTGGTCTCCGGCATCCAGGACGGGGGAGTGGCGACCACCCCCAAACACTTCGTCGCCAACGACTCCGAGACCGATCGCTTCACCGTCGACGTGCGGGTCGACGAGCGGACCCTGCGCGAGCTCTACCTCGCCCCGTACGAGATGATCGTCCGCAAGGCACGGCCCTGGGGCATGATGGCCTCGTACAACCAGGTCAACGGCGCGAGCATGACCGAGAACGACGCGATCAACAACGGTGTGGTCCGCGGGGAGTGGGGCTTCGACGGCGTCCTGGTCTCCGACTGGACCGGCGCCCGCGACACCGTACGGACCGCCCTCGGCGGGCTCGACATCGCCATGCCGGGGCCGGGCACCGTCTACGGCGAACACCTTGTCGCGGCCGTCCGCGAAGGCCGAGTGCCACTGCACGTCGTCGACGACATGGCCCGCCGCGTCCTGCGGCTCGCCGCCCGCGTCGGCCTGCTCGGCGGCGCCCCCGCCGCCGTGCCGGCCGCGAAGCTGCCAGCAGCCGTCGACGGCGAGGGCCTCGCCCGAGAGATCGCCGTGCGTTCCTTCGTGCTGCTTCGCAATGAGGGCGGTGTACTGCCGCTCCCGGCCGCACCCGAACGTATCGCGGTGGTCGGCACCGCCGCCGTCGAGCCCCGCACCGGCGGCGGGGGCAGCGCCGAGGTCTTTCCCACTCGGACGACCTGCCTGCTGGACGAGCTGCAGGCCGCCCTGCCGACCGCCACCGAGCTGGTGTACGCGCCCGGCGTGGACCCCCGCGTCCACGTCCCCCCGGCTGCCATTCCGCTCACCGCTGAACTTCTCGGCAAAGATGGCGAGTTGCTGGCGACGACCGCCCTCCGGGACGGGACCGTGCGGTGGATGGGGGAACTGCCCGACGAGGTGGCGTTCGCCGACCTGGCCGCCGTGCGGCTGGCCGGGACCTTGGTGCCACAGGGCAGCGGAGCCCACCGCCTGTCCGTCCGGGGCGTCGGCCGTTTCCATCTGGAGGCCGGCGACCGAGTGCTCTTCGACGGTGTCGTCGAGCCCGACGGCGACGATCCGGCGGGTGCGTTCCTCAATCCGCCGGAGCGGGTCTTCGAGATCGAACTGACCGCGGGCCGCTCCGTCGGGCTGCGACTGCGGCACACGCCTCCCGCCCGCTCCGGGGTGGCCGGCTTCGGGATGCTCTCCTTCACGCTCGGCCACGCCGCACCCGCCCGCACCGAGGAGGAACTGATCGCCGAAGCGGTGGAGGCGGCCGCCGCGGCCGACGTGGCCGTGGTCGTCGTGGCCACCACCGAGGAGGTCGAGAGCGAGGGCGCGGACCGGACGAACCTCTCGCTCCCCGGCCGCCAGGACGAGCTGGTCACCCGGGTCGCCGCCGCCAACGCGCGCACGGTCGTCGTGGTCAACGCCGGATCCCCGGTGCTCATGCCGTGGCGCGACGAGGTGGCCGGCGTGCTGCTGACCTGGTTCCCCGGCCAGGAGGGCGGCGCCGCCCTCGCCGACGTCCTACTCGGGCACGCGGAACCCGGCGGCCGGCTGCCCACGACCTGGCCCGCAGAGGAGGCCGACAGCCCGGTCCAGCAGGTCGAACCCGAGGAGGGCGAATTGACGTATGGAGAGGGCCTGTTCATCGGATACCGGGCCTGGGAGCGGTCGGCCACCGCTCCCGCGTACTGGTTCGGCCACGGCCTCGGCTACACCGACTGGGCCTACGAGAGCCTGGAGGTTCGCCGCGTGGAGAACATGGACGCCGGCGACCCGTACGAGGCCGCCGCCGAGGTCACCGTACGGATCCGCAACACCGGCAAGCGCGCCGGGCGCGAGATCGTGCAGCTCTATCTCGCCCACGACGGAACCGACCCCTCACGCCCTGCCCGGCATCTTGCCGCGTTCGCCGCGGTGGAAGCCGACGCCGGCGAGTCGGCGGTCGCGCGGATGCGGATTCCGCTGCGCGAGCTGCAGACCTGGGACACCGCGGCGGGCGGCTGGCGGATGAGCCCGGGCACGTACGCGGTGGAAGCCGGACGCAGCATCGTCGACCGCCGCCTCAGCGCCGCTCTGGAGGTACCTGAGGGTGCTTGACCCGCAGGACTCCGCTCGGGCGGGCGGCCGGACCTCCCGCCCACGTCATTCCGGCCCGAACCGTTCGAACCGAGCGAGGAGCACCCATGCCTCTGTCACCCGCCGACCTGCTGATCCGTGCCGCCGCCGTCCACACACTGGAGCCCGGGCAGGGACCCCAGCGGGCCATTGCCGTCAGGGGCGAGCACGTCATCGCGCTCGCACCCACCCCGGACGGCCTGGACCACCTGGTGGGACCCGCCACCGAGGTGGTCGACGAGCCCGGAGCCGCCGTCCTGCCCGCGTTCGACGACACCCATACGCACCTGATCTTCGCCGCCTACAGCGTCCATGACGTGCCCGTCCACCACGCCCGGACCATCCCCGAGTTCCTCGACCTCATCCGCGAACGCGCCGCCACCACTCCACCCGGCGAATGGATCCGCACCACCACCAACTGGCAGGAACTCAACCTCCTCGAACAACGCCTCCCCACCGCGGAGGAACTGGACCGGGCGACCACCGACCACCCGGTGCTCGTCAAGCGCGGCGGGCACAACGACGTGCTCAACTCCCACGCCATGCGCCTCGCCGGCATCACCACCGACACTCCGCAGCCCGAAGGCGGGATCATCGAACGCGACGAGCGGGGCCGCCTGACCGGCCGCCTGATCGACAAGGCGATGGCCCTGGCCGAGCGGCTGCTCCCGCGCCCGGACCTGGAAGGCCGGATCGACGGCCTTCGCCTCGCCTCGCGCGACTACGCCGCCACCGGCATCGGTACCGTCCGCGACTGCATGGTCCCCGTCGAGGACCTGGACGTGCTCCGCGCCGCCCGCGAGGCGGGCGCACTCGCGGTCCGAATGCGTGCCCTCGTCTCCGGATTCGGCGCCCGGACCCCGGCCGAGATCGACGACCTCCTGGACCGCATGGAGCCCTGGCGGTACGCCGACGACGCCTGGTTGCGCGTCTGGGGCGTGAAATTCGGCATCGACGGCGGGATCGAGGCAGGCGCGCTCGACGAGCCGTACGCGGACCGCCCCTGCTACCACGGTCACCTGCTGTGGGAGCCGGCTGCCCTCGCGGACGCCGTCGATCGGGTCGTACGACGCGGATGGCGGGTCGGCGTCCACGCCTGGGGCGACCGCGGCCTGCGCACCCTGCTGGACGTCTACGAGACCGTCCTGCAGCACCATCCCGGCCTCCCGCAGGGCACCCTGGTGATCGAACACGGCGGACTGGCCCGGCCCGACCAGCGCGCGAGAGCCGTCCGGCTCGGCATCCCGGTGACCGTTCAGCACCCCCTGCTGCACGACGCGGCCGCCGCACAGATCCGCGCCTGGGGAGCCGACCGTGTCAGCGACATCTTCCCGCTCCGGGAATGGATCGACGACGGCGCCCTGCTCACGGCGGGTTCGGACTTCCCCGTCGGGCCGTACGGCGCCATGACCTCGGTCTGGGGCATGACGACCCGCCAGACCGTCGCGGGCGCTCAGGGCCCCGGTCACGCCATCACCCTCGATGAGGCCGTCGCCCTGCACACCTCGAACGCGGCCCGTCTGCTCGGCGAGCACGACGACCGGGGCAGCCTCGCGCCCGGAAAGCTCGCCGACCTGACCCTGTGGCCCACCGACCCCATGAGCTGCCCCACCGAGCATCTGGCGGTACTGCGCCCCACGCTCACCGTGGTGGGCGGCCGGGCCGTGCACGACTCCCGGGAAGGTGCGGCCCGTTGAGCCGACCGGCTTCGAGGCGCGTCGCACCGCCATGCCAGGCGGTGCCACAGATATACCGATCAGGACTGCCGAGGCAGCCGCAAGGAAGGGAACAGCAGCCATGAGCCTTGTCGTCAGGACGACCGGAGGCGCGGTCGAGGGTGTCGCCCTCGATGGACTGAACGCCTTCAAGGGGATTCCCTTCGCCGCGCCTCCGGACGGCCCGCTCCGCTTCCGGGCACCGGAGCCCGCGCCCGCGTGGGAGGGCGTACGCCCCGCCCGCGAGTTCGGCGCGGCGCCGCCACAGCTGCCCCTGGTCCCCGGGATGCCCCGGTTCTGGCATCCCGGGGACGGCCTCGACTGCCTGACCGTCAACGTCTGGACGCCGGGCGGCGGAAACGACCGGCTGCCCGTGATGGTGTGGATCTACGGCGGCGGCTGGAAGAGCGGGACCTCCAGCGACCCCGCGTACGACGGCGCCGTGCTCGCCCGTGGCGGTGTGGTGATGGTGACCTTCAACTACCGGGTGGGTTTCGAAGGCTTCGGCACCGTCCCCGGGGCCCCCGCCAACCGCGGCTTCCTCGACCAGATCGCGGCACTCCGCTGGGTGCGGGAGAACATCGCAGCCTTCGGCGGAGACCCCGACAACGTCACGATCTTCGGCGAGTCGGGCGGGGGAGCGTCGGTCGCCGCCCTGCTGTCCGCGCCAGCCGCACGCGGTCTGTTCCGACGGGCGATCGTCCAGAGCATCGCCGGCCGCTATCTGCCCCCTGAGGAGTCCGAGCGGATCGCCGACCTGACCGCCGAAGCCCTGAAGATCAAACCGGAGGAACTCGTCACCGTCGCGCCGGAGGACCTGCTGTCCGTGCAGGACGCACCGCTCGCCGCGATGGCCGCGGACCCAGGGGCGTGGACCACCCCGGAGACGATCACCTCCTTCTCGCCGGTCATCGACGGCATCACCGTCGTAGACAAGCCCTGGCTCGCGCTGCGCACCGGGGCGGCCCGTGACATCGACCTGATCTCCGGCTTCACCCACGACGAGTTCACGATGTTCGCGATCGAACGCGGCCTGATCCGGCCGAGTGTGACGGCCATGGTCAAGTCCCTGCCCGCTCTCGCCGGCATGGCCGTCGACCGGATCCGCGACCGGAAGTCGCCACGAGCCCCCCGCGCCAAGCAGCGCGTCGGCACGGTCGACCTGGCGGCCACCGCCGGGCACCTCGGCCTCGACGCGTCCGCGCCGGCCGGCTACCGGGCCGCGTACCCCGGCCTGAGCGACGCCCAGCTGTACACCGTGATGTACTCCGACGCGCTCTTCCGCATGCCCGCGCTCTGGCTCGCCGAGGCGCACACCGCCGCGGGCGGCACCAGCCACGTCTACGACTTCACCTGGCAGAGCCCGGCGCTGGGCGGTGCACTGGGGGCCTGCCACACCGTCGACATCCCCGCGACCCTGGGCAACACCAGCAGCCCGCTCGCCTCCTTCGTCCTCGCGGGACGGCCGCCTTCCGCCGACTACGACCGGATGTCCGAACAGCTCCGGGCCGCCTGGATCTCGTTCGCGGCCACGGGAGACCCGGGCTGGCCGCCGTTCACCGCGGAGGACTCCCTCACCCGCATCTGGGACGTCGAACCCACGGTCACGACCGACCCTCTCGCAGCCTCCCGCAGGATCTGGAAGCAGCTCTCCGGTCTATAACGGGTGCGAGTAGTTGGGGTACAGGAAATCCCGATGAGAACGATCATGGTCGGGGCGTGACCCAAGTGACCCGTCGGTAGGGTTCGACGGTGGCCCTGCTCTCCTCTGACCTCGAACCTTGACCGATTGCCACTGAAGTTGGACCACTACGCGAGCGTGCCATTACATCTCAGCGCCCTGGAATCTCAGTCCGCTCTCCTACACCGCAGGCGCCACGTTCGGTCGCGCGGTGGCCGAATGTGAATCGCACAAACGAGTGATCTTGGGCCGAACCGCCCCGCCCGGTCGTGCCGGCCCCCCAGGATGCAGGCGACCGACTGACCGGCACCACAGAACAGGGAAAACACATGACCACCGTGGCGAACGATGTCATGAGCGAGAAGTACGGGCGGGCCTTCGACCTCCTGGACGCCGACAAGAACGGCTACGTGGGCTGGGAGGACTACCAGGCCCTGGCCGACCGCTTCATCAGCGCCTACAAGCTGGACAAGACCGACCGCCGCGCCCAGGGACTGGCCACGGCTCTCCAGATGCAGTGGCTGGAGCTCCTGCGCTACGCGGAGGCCAGCGCCGACCGCCTCAACCGCGACCAGTACATCTCGGCTTCTCGTCTGGCCACCGTGGACACCAGCAGGATCAACTACGTCGACCTCACTGGCCACGCGTTCTTCGACGTCATCGACGCCGACGGAAACAACGAGATCAGCAAGGACGAGTTCCTCCGCCTCCTCACGGACGTCTGGAAGGTCACCGACCCTGCCGCGCCGGAAGTCTTCTACCGGATCGACACCGACGGAGACGGAGTCATCTCCCGAGCGGAGTTCATCCGAACCATCCGCGAGTACTACCTCTCCTCCGACCCCAAGGCACCTGGATCGGTGATCTTCGGTCAGATCTGAGCACGCCCCGCACTGGGCCCCGGCACCCTCGCCAGGTGCCGGGGCACAGTGCTGTCCCGGCACCAACCCCGCACCGTCCAGCAGCCGGGGTGGCGGCAACGATGCAGATCGTCACCTGGTTACTGCTCAGCCGCTCGACGCGACCGGTCTAACTTCGGTGGCAGGCCATCCAGCTTCGATGTCAGAGGACACCTGCCCTGACCTGAGGCGTCTCCGCGCGATGCCTGGCGTCGCGTGACGTCAATGCGTCGTACGCGCCGGTACGGCGCCCGATTTCGACGCCTCGACGTCACGGTAGGCCCGGCGGCGCCGACTGCGGTACGCGCGGTCTCTGCAGCGGGCCGAGCAGTAGCGGGCGTCCCGGCGCCGGTGTCCCGCCGCGTACGTCATCCGCCCGCACACCGGGCACATGAGGCGGCGAAGAAGCCGCTCGTCGTCGAGGGCGACTGCCTTGAGCAGCAGCCGGCCGAGCGCGCCGTCCCGCCGGGTCCGTTGCCGGGCCCGGTACGCCTGGGCGCGGCAGGCGGGACCGCAGCGGGATCAATTGAAGCCATGGAACAGTCCGACCGGATTCGGCAGAGCGTCTATCGCCGTGCCAGGGTCCGGCACCGTTGCACCCTGGCCGAGAGGCAGCTAGAACTAGGCCACCTTGAAGCCGCGTGCCAAACGTGGACTCTCGCCCTGGAGGACTACCCCAGTCTCCAGTCCGGAAGGGCGGACGAGCGGATTCGGACCATGCACAGCCGGATTCGCCCGTTCATGAAGAATCATGCAGGCCGTGACCTTTTCGAACGGGCTCGTCTGGTGACCCCGGAAAGACTGTTGCCCCACTAACGCGAAACAGCCCGCACTTACAGCGTCATAAGAGCGCCATGGGTGCGGGCTTTGGTTCCACTAAAACGCTCTGATGAGCCATGCGAGTTTTTTTGCCTCCCTGCCGATCTTTTGGCGGGAGAGAGGGGAGTACCCCCCTGGTCAGCGTCACCAACGGCGAGGCTGGACACGCTCAGCAGCCCATCCACCAGGCTGGTTGCGCGCGGTCTCACGGTTGTGGCACGTCGAGCACAGCGGACGCAGACGAGAGAACGCGTCCGGATCGGACACGCCACGTGCGACCAGCGAGCGACGCGACTCGGGGAAGTGGTCAGCCACCGTCGCCGAGCGCCCGCACAGCAGACACCACGGATTCCGGTACAGGTACGCCTTACGAATCCGCTGCCACCGCGTGCTGTAGCCCCGCTCAGCCGAGGACCCACGCAACCGCTCGGCCTCACGCTGGTGCTCGGCACAGAGGCCACCACGGGCGGTCAGCTCGGGACACCCGGGTACCGAGCACGGGGGACGGGGTCTATGGGGCATGGGGGTACCTCGTTCCGAAGGGGCCAGTGTTGAACGTGACCCGACAGGTTCGAGATCGTTGGTGCGGCATGAACAGCACCAAGCGCGTACTTGCCGCCGTAGCCCTCGCGGGCGCCGCACTGTCCATCGCCAGCACTGCACACGCCGCTCCGAACGGGTCCGGGGACCGGGGAGGAGAGGTAACAGACCAGTCGGTCAACGATGCTCTGACAGCACACGGCGACTCGCTGTTCAGCGGGAGCAACAACACACTGGGCACGGTGACGAGCACATTCACGGGCGCAGCCGAGAACCTTCTCTTCTAGAGCACGGCCACTTCGCCGGCGGGGGTAGCAGTGGTGGTCTGGGCAAGGGGTGAAGCCGCGCCGTTGCCGAACTCCGTGCTCGTCTTGAGCCCGTGGCACCCCCGGCACAACACCTGAACGTTGCCGTCCGTGTCGGTCCCTCCCATCGAGAGGGGCCGCACGTGGTCCACGTCCCGCAGCGGCGGCCCCGGGCAGTCAGTTTGGGGCACCCGGGTACCGAGCGCGGGGGCAAGGCGATAGGGCGCGCCGTGGGCAACAGAGCTCATGAGGTGAGCGCATCCCGCGCCGTTCCTGATCGTTTACGAGGCATGAACAAGACTCATCGCATGCTCGCGGCCGCGCTCCTCGCGGGGGCCGCTCTCGGACTCGCCGGTACCACGCACGCCTTCGCAGACACGCCAGACGGAAGCACTTTCAGCGACGTCGGAGTTCTCGGCAACGGCACGCCGCACGTGGACGGCTCCGTGACCGCAGGCGGGGATGCCGTGATCTCCGGAAACGGCGTGAACAATGCGGCAGCTATGACCAGCGGCGATACCAATCTCGACGTAAGCGCCGACGGCTAAGACTCCGAGGTATGTGCCCAGGGTGCGTGACCGCACCGGCCACCGCAGCGCTCACCCTGTGGACCCAGCGCTAGGCCACGCTCCCGAACTCCGTCCGGGTCTTGAGCTGGTGGCACCCCCGGCACAGCACTTGAACGTTGCCGTCCGTGTCGGTCCCTCCCAGTGAGAGGGGTCGCACGTGGTCCACGTCCACGTCTGCCGCGGGGAAGTCGTCTAGGCACCAGTCACACCACGCGTGCCCTGGACCGCTCGCAGCCGGTACTGCCGATGATGCCCGGAGTGCCGCAGCGCGTCACGCACGACTACGTCCGGGCCGGCACCACCACCCTGTTCGCCGCCCTCGAGGTCGCCACCGGCAAGGTGATCGGCTCACTCCATCGCCGCCACCGGGCCGAAGAGTTCAAGAAGTTCCTCATCAAGCTCGATAAGGAAGTCCCGGCCGGCCTCGATGTCCATCTGGTGCTGGACAACTACGCCACCCACAAGACCCCGGCCATCAAGACCTGGCTGCTGGCGCATCCCCGGTTCCACCTGCACTTCACGCCGACAGGATCGTCCTGGCTCAACCTGGTCGAGCGATGGTTCGCCGAGCTGACGAACAAGCGGATACGGCGAGGCGTCCACAAGACCGTCCAGGCCCTGGAGCAGGACATCCGCGACTGGATCGCCGCTTGGAACACCGACCCCAAGCCCTACGTCTGGACCAAGACCGCGGACGAGATCCTCGAACGCCTCGCCGCATATCTGAACAGAATTCCTGACTCAGAAGACTAGACCCCGCCGATGGGGACGGGGGTGGCGAGTTCGGTGGCCTGCTCGATGATGACGCCGCCCAGGAAGCCGAAGCGGTCGCTGGGGAGGGGAGCGCGGAGGACGCGGGTGTGCGGCGTTTCGGCGGCGCTGTGCGCTTCGTGGGTTTGGGCATTGGCGGCCGGGGCCGAGGCCGCCAATGCGGCGCAGAGGGAGGCGGCCGCCAGCGTGGCCCGTTTGGCTGTAGTGCCGCGGCGGGCGACGTTTGCCCCGTCGCGGTGTTCGGCGCGCACTCTTGCCGCACCGGACGCCGTGAGCGCATCTTTGCGTGGTGTTGATCGTTTGCCGGTCATGAACAACACCAAGCGGACTCTTGCCGTATGCCTTCTCACAGGGGCCGTACTCGGGCTCTCCGGCATGCCTCATGCCGTCGCCGATACGCCGGGTGGAAGCATCCTCTCCGGCATCGCGCTCATCGGAAGCAACGCCAACGCGAACTCCGACGACTCCAACAGTCAGAACGTGGTCGCTAACGGCAATCAGTTTGCCTCGGGCATCGGCGTCACCAATTCACCCTCGATGGTCGTGGGCGACACCATTAACGACTTCCAGGCCCTCGCCGGCCGATAGACGTGACCTGATGCAGTGGCAGGCAACGCTTGCCCGTCAAGGAGAGGCGTCTGGTGCGGCACCTGTGCGCGTCGAAGATCGGGACGGGGCAAACGTTGCCTGCTGTGGCAGTAGTCATGCCTGTTAAACGTCGATCGGGCGGACGCGGTCACTGTCGTGTCGCGGACGGACGATCCGGGCAGACCGACTTGAAGGGGCTCCGCTCGCCCGCCTGAGGCAGCGGTGCACCACTCCCGTGACCTGGCGGCCGCGGTACCGACGTTCGCGTTCAGGAGGCGTCACCGCGTGACGCCTCCTGGCGACGCTAGCTGCAGGCCCAGGGTTTAAGGAACAGGCGCTCAGCGCTCGCCGAACAGCACGGAAGCCTCTCCGGGCTGGCCCGTGTCGGCGTACCGCGTGGCCGCGAGATCGAATTCCGTCCTGGTCAGCAGCGTGTCACGCTGAAAGTTCATCTGCAGGAACAGGTTCTGCGCCGTATGCATGTCCACCCCCTTGCCCTGCAGGTAGATCAGGAACTCCTCCACCGATACGGTGCCGTCCTTGTCGGTGTCGGCCTCGTCGAAGACCTTGGCGGCTGTGACACGCATCTGCTCTGCGGAGAGGGTCATGGGTATTCCTCCTGGTTGGGACAACGAACCTTCTGGAAGGCAAGCCCTGAAACGCTCGCTACCTTCGAAAGCAAGCCGTTTTGCGCGCGGCGGCGGACAGGCCGTGGCGCGTCAGTTGCGGCAGTCAGCTTCGGCTGACAGAGCCGACGGTCAGGTAACCGCAGGGGCTAGCCGAGCCGGAACTGCTGGTGGTGCGCCTCACCGCCGGACCACTGCACGAGCGCAGCGCCGTTGTCGGTGCTCTCGCCATTGACGGACAGGTACAGGCCGCTGTGCCGGTTCTGCAGGGCGAAGTAGCCGTTGTCCTTCTGCACCAGGCGCCACTGCT
Source organism: Streptomyces sp. NPDC048623 (assembly GCF_040650755.1). NCBI lineage: Bacteria > Bacillati > Actinomycetota > Actinomycetes > Kitasatosporales > Streptomycetaceae > Streptomyces > Streptomyces sp. NPDC048623. The sequence continues at coordinate 70,115 of NZ_JBEZHV010000003.1, read as the reverse complement.
GGTGCGGCCCGGTCACGGTGCCCCACTGGATGACCTTCGCACCCTCGGCCGTGCTCTCGCCGTCCACGGACAGAGCCTTGGCACTGTGTACGGCGCGCACCACGTAGTAGCCGCTGGTCGTGGCTTCCAGGTTCCACTTCTGGTGGTCGCCGCCCTGGAACGGCCACTGGACGACAGGTGTTCCGTCATCCTTCTTCTCGCCGTGCACAGACACGGCCTTGTCGCTGTGCCGGGCGATCAGCGCGGCGGTGAACACAGCAGACATGAGACTTGCTTCCTTCCCAAGGGGGCTGTCGCGGGGCGACAGGCTCCCGGCGGGAGCGGCAGCCATGTTGCCGCTCCCGCCGGGACAGCCGGAGGAAACGAGGTCAAACCACCCGCCAGGGGGAATCGCTGCGCGCGTTCTCCGCCATCTTCATGGCCTCTGACCTGCACCTGCTGTCAGGCTTCGGCTACCTCACCCCGGCCGAGACCAGGCAGCGGCATCAACACGCCCCCGCGGCATAACGAACGAGCGTCCAAGATCACGGGGAAACTTCAGTGGTGGCAGTGACCGCCTGTCGGAACAAACCGCCGCCCGATGGGGCGGCGTGGCGCATCACCTGACGGCCCTGCTGATCGTTGAGGAGGCATGAAAGTCACAGCTCGCGTTCTGCTCGGGATGCTCGCCGCCCCTACTGTCCTGTCCGCTACTGCCACCGCCCACGCGGTCGGCAGCGCCGACGTCCATGACAGCCTTGTCCTCCCCGCTCAGCCAGCCTTCTTCGAACGGCAGCCCGTTTTCACCAGCCGGGGAGCCAACGAAGACAACGTCAACACCCACGCCGACGCCGGCCTGCTCCAGGTAGTAACCTCCGGCGCTGAATACGACCTCGCCAAGGTTGGGATCCTCTCCAACTGACCCACCCGGGCGCCCCTGGTTCCCGACCCATCGACCCCAGAGCTTCCGTTCGGGGAGCGGTCACCGTGACCGCTCCCCGAACGCGTCTCACAAAGGGTCTCCCCCGAGACCGGGGCACCGGGATTTCCTGCACCGCAACTACTCACACCCGTATAACCCGCGCCGCCGGAAGGCGCTCGTTCATTCCTCCCCGCCCCACATGCCCGCGCGGCCTGCCGTGTCGGCCTGTCGGGGCGGCCAGGCCTGGGCAACGGCCAGCTGCCCGGTGCGTAACGATTACACCTTTCTCGCCAGTAGCACTGCCTCGCTCAGGGACTCGGCGGTTTCATGGTTGCACGTGTTACCGCCGTATGCGGTGGCACATCCACCCTTCCCTGGCGAGGTCTCCCATGGAACATGCCCCTACCCGCCCGCCCACTCCTTCCCCGGTCGGCCGGCCCCGTCACGCGCCGCTCTGGCGCGTGAACGCGCTCGTGTTCGCCGTACTCCTTCTCGACGGATACGACACGACAGCACTCGGCTTCGTCGTGCCGGCACTGGCCCAGGAGTGGGGGCGGCAGCCGGCCGCCTTCACCCCCGCGCTGGTCGCGACGAACATCGGAGTCGTGATCGGCTACCTGGTCTGCGGCCGACTGAGCGCCCGCTTCGGGCGGCGCAAGGTGATCACGTCCGGAACCGTGCTCTTCGGCATCGGCTCGGCCCTGACCGCGTTGGTCCACGATCCCTCGCAGCTCACGGGGGTGCGGGCCCTCACCGCACTCGGACTCGGCATCGTCCTGCCGACGTCCGTCTCCCTGGTCGCCGACCAGTCGCCCACGTCGCGCCGCAGCGCGCACACGGTCGCTGTCACCCTGGCCCTGAGCGTGGGAGCGGCTGCCGGCGGACTGGTCGGCGGGCGGCTGATCGCCGCGCTCGGCTGGACCTCGGTGTTCTGGCTGGGCGCCGTCCTGCCCGCTGTCCTCGCTCCCGCGCTCTACCGCTGGCTTCCCCCTGAGCCGGACGGTGCCGAGAGTCGTACGGCTCCGGGCGGGAAGGCCGCTCCGGGTGTCAGGGCGCTGTTTCCGGCGGGAGCGGGCGTCAGCACGGTGCTGCTGTGGGGCTTCGCGTTCCTGGTGTTCACCACGATGTTCGCACTACAGGCGTGGCTGCCCACGCTTCTCGCCACCGGGTACGGAGTCACCCCAGAACAGGCACCGCTCGGCTCTGCGGCCCTGGGCTTCGGCGGGGTGGTGGGGGGAGCGCTCCTCGTACCCGTCGCGGCCCGGTTCGGCGTCCCGCGGGCCCTGGCCGTCGCCGTGCCGGTGGCCGGTGTTCTCCTGGTCGCTGTGAGCCGTACCGGCACCTCGGGCAGCGGCCTGTTCCTCCTGATCGCCGCGGCAGGAGCGGGCATCGCTGTCGGCGTCGTCGGGCAGGCGGCCCTGGCCGCGGGGATGTATTCGTCCGAAGCAAGGACGACCGGCATCGCCTGGGCAGCCGCGATGGGCCGGGCGGGTTCGGTGGCCGGCCCCGCCGCGGTCGGGGCGTTGATCGGCGCGGGCGTCTCCGGACAGGACGTGATCCTGCTGACGGTGGTACCGGTCGCCGGGGCGGCGCTCATCGCTCTGGTGGTCGCGGTGCGCACGCGGCGTGGCAGGAGAACGGGAGCCGGTGACGTGCTGCCCGCCGACTGACCGGGCCATCCCCGGTGTGCCTCTGAGTGGTGGCCTCCGAGTCCTCCGTGAACGAAGCGGAGCGGCGGGCGTCCGCGGGGCGATGTCAGTCCCGCCACGGCTGGAGTGCCGTGGCGGGCAACCCCTGGGCTACTGCCATCGGCAGCCGTTGACGCGGTGCGCGACCTGGTCGTGGGTGGGCGCCCAGGAGGGCAGCGGCGGATCGAGGTCGCCACAGCCGACGGCGGCAAGGCTGTCCGGGCAACCCTGGGAGCCGGCTTCCAGTACTACTGGGGCACGGCGTGGTACGCGGAGAAGGCCGACGCCTGCCGCGTCTCAGGAACCTTCCAGCTGCGGACCATGGCCGCGACCTTGGCACCTCCGCCGTGATCCATTGACACCGGGCTCTGAGGCCGCCCGCGTTCACCTTGGAGGCGGACGCTGAAGCGCGTCGCTTCCTCCTCTCCGGAGGCTTGCGGCTGAAGAGGAGGAAGGCTCGGTCCGGTTGGCCCAAGCGGAACCACTGGTGGGGCCGGCAGACATTGCCTTGGTGGTCAGCCGACCTGGGGACCGGCGCACCTGCGAGCTGCCCGCATGTTTCAGTTCGTCCCCCGTCCGCAGCCGCCACAACACACCGTTGACCACCGGACGGGGGTCACGCCATGGACCGCCACGTCCGTCCAACCGCGGTAACAGGGGCGCCATCCACTACACGCCGCACTGTCAACTCGCCTCGAACCGGCACGAGATCACATAGGCGCGCCTTGGCCGTCCAGCGGGCCACGGCCTCGTCACGTGCCACACCTGCAGGTAGCCGTCGCCGTACTTGTCCCCCGGCTGGGAGTCGTGGGAGAAGAAGTGCAGCGGCCTGCGGCTGAAGGCCCACCGCCCCAGGCCGTGGTCGCGACGCGTGACGATTGAGACGGGAAGACCAGCCGCGTCACTCACGTCCGCCGTGCGGACCGTTCCAAGTAAGCGGCCGGCCGATCCTTCCTCGCAAATCACCAACGCGTGGACGCCACGCGTGACAGCCCGCGCGGGATTACCGCCGGTGCCCGGCCCCGAGAGGTCTCCCTGAGCCTCTGGCTCCGGGAGCGGGACCGGGAGCACCAGGATGGATATGCCACGTCGCGGTCCCCGTGATCAGGGGCGCATCGGCAACGTCCCGGCCGCGACCGCCGGGAGCGTCGGCCGTTCCCAGAAGGCGCACTGGTGGTCCGAAGCGAAAGAGTCGGACATGCGGGTGCCGTAGGGGCTCAAGGTGAGGACCTCGTACTCCGGGCCGACCGCCGACCACCGAGGAAGGCCCGGCAGGTCCGGCCTGCCGGACCGGGCGAACGCGCCCCAGTATCGCTTCATCGAGTCGGCGAACTGGCTCTGCTCCGGAGTCAGCGGAGTGTTGGTGAGGGTGAAGTCGTGTACGTAGGCGAGTTCGGCGCTGTGGCCGTTGGCCATGTCCAGACCGGGTACCTGCGCCCCCAGAAGCGTGGGTGAATCCGGATCGTCGAACTCGTAGGCGTACGTGGGCACCTGACGGGCAAAGGCGCGGGCCGTATCCACCGTGGGACACGCGAAGAGCGAGTCGGTCATGAGGGCGGACATCGCGAGGTAGGGGCTGGCGTAGTCGGACAGCGGGTAGCGGGCCAGGACCTCGGTGGCGGCCGGGCCGTACTGTGCGTGGATCTGTGCCGTGTACTGGTCGGATGTCAGACGGGGCTGGGTCAGGGCCACGAAGAACCTGCCCTCGGCGCGGGTGGTGCCGATGAGGATCGGCACCCTGTTCCACGTCCCCGAGGTGATGGCCGCGGAGGGCTGGTGGGGCAGGAGCTCGTCGCCGTACGCGGGCCCGGCGACCGGGATGTTCCGTGCGGCGGCTTCCAGCGCCTGGGCGGGCGCTTCGCGCAGGCAGGCCGTACGGGTCCGTGGGTCCGGGCAGCCGGCCGCGGTGGCGAAGGACTCGGCCTGTGACCGTGCCTGTTCCTGGCTGGGGGCCTGGAGGAGCGAGCAGGGTCCGCTCTGCAGGATCGCTCTGCTGAAGAGCCCGGAGGTGCGGGGCGAGGCGAGGAGAGCGCAGACGGAGCCGCTGCCCGCGGACTGGCCGGAGACGGTGATGTTTCCCGGGTCGCCGCCGAAGGCCGCGACGTTGTCACGCGTCCAGCTCAGTGCGGCGATCTGGTCCATCAGGCCCCAGGAGCCGGATCTGGGCCTGTCCTCGTCGGCGAGTCCGTCCAGGTCCAGGTAACCGAGCTGGCCGAGTCGGTAGTTGATGCTGATGACGACGCTGTTGGTGAGCCGGGCCAGGGTCTGGCCACCGAACTGGGTGCCCGTACCCTGCGTGTACGCCCCGCCGTGGATCCAGAGGATCACGGGCAGGCGGGATCCCGGGTGTGCCTGAAGTGGACGGTAGACGTCGAGGTACAGACAGTCCTCGCTGACGGCGGTCGGGTCGGCGAGACCGAACGGTGAGAACTGCCGGCATGCCGGCGCCTGTCGTGTCGCCTGCCGTAGGCCGGCCCAGTGCCGGGCCGGGCGCGGAGCGCGGAAGCGCCAGGCGCCCACAGGCGGTGCCGCGTAGGGGACACCGAGGAAAGCGTGGGCACCGCCGAGTGCGCTGCCCTGGAGCAAGCCCTGCTCCACTACCGCGACGGGAAGTTCGCGAGCCTGTGGCGTCACCGCCGCGGCGGGTGGCGAAAAGAGGGTGAGGGCGAGCAGGACTGTGATGCCCAGGAGCAGGCGTAATGCCTTGCTGACGGCTGGTGGTCTCATGGGGAATCTCCTTGAGGGGACGCGGGAGCGAGGTGTGCCGGGTGGCCTCGGATGTCGTCTCCGAGGCCACCCGGCGTCGGTCATGGAGCAGACGGGCTGATTCCGCCGCGCTGCTGCTACGGGCGCAGTCCGCGCAGCAGCCCCGCGGTCTTCGCGGTGTCGACGGGCCCCGTGTTCCAGTCGGCCGCGATGGGCGTCAGCGACACCTTGTCCGCACCGAGCGCCTCCACATCGCTGCCCATCGCCGGCGTCCGCAGATCGACGGTCACGGAGACCTTCCACGTCCCGTTCCCGGAGTCCGTGTAGTTCGGCTTCAGGATCTGCTGCTTGTCCTGCGTGGTGACCGCGGTGCCCTTGGCGAGGCCCTTGCCGTCCTCGCCGACGATGGGGTGGTTGATGTTGAGACCGACGCCTTCGGGGAGAAGACGGGCCGAGTGCGAGCGCTTCCGCAGGTGCTCGATGAGCTCGGCGACGAAGTCACTGGTGGGGTGCATGGCGTTGACGGTCGACTCGAAGACGGGTGCGGACAGACCGCCGGTGCTGACCGCGAAGGCGGGCACGCCCGCCTCCAGGGCGGCGACGGCACCGCCCACTGTGCCGGAGTGGGTGGCGATGCCGGCGATGTTGGTGCCGAAGTTGGCGCCGGAGACGACCAGGTCGGGGGCCTTGTCGGCGAAGACGACGGAGAGGCCGAACGCCACGGCGTCGCCCGGGGTCCCGTCGACCGCCCACACCTTGGGCCGCGGATGCCGTACGGTCACGGAGCTGCCGGCCGACATCTTGGTTCCCGTACCACTCTGGTTGGTCAGCGGGGCGACGATGGTCACGTCGTGGCCCGCGGCTGTGAGCCGGTCGGCCAGGATGCGGATGCCGGGCGCGTCGAATCCGTCGTCGTTGGTGATCATGATCCTGAGGGCCGCTGCTTCGTCCGTATCGGGCTGCGCCCCGACCTGTGCTGTTGCCGGGGTGGCCGTGGCCAGAACGGGGGTGCAGAGGAGTACGGCGGCCAGTGACAGCAGTCGAGCACGTCTCACACGGAACTCCTTGAGGAGAGGAAAGGTGTATGCGGGTCGCCGGCGCGGCGCTTTCCGCCCCCGGTCACGGCGCCACTGGTTTCGCTCATGACGGGTGTGCCGCACGGATGATGGGCAGAGGGCGCCAAGCCGTTCCCGGGTGACAGCTGTTGTGCACGTCGGCGGGAGCGGAAATCGGCGGGTGGCCAGGTCTGGGAGCAGATCTGCCCTGTAGTTACACGTGTTATCGGTGTCACTTGTCTAGCACTGACTTGGCGTACACGCCAGCCCTCGGTACGGATCTGCGGCCGCGGCTACCCGCGACGGAGTGAGACGTGGTGTCACTCGGCCGCGGCTACCCGCGACGGAGTGAGACGTGGTGTCACGTGTAAATTTTGGGACTCGGTAGGGCGTCGGATTCGCGCTCCTCGTTCACATCCCTTGTGTCGGTGGCCGGAAACATCCCATCCTCTTGCGTGGAGCGTCACTCATGACGCAACCCGAAGCGATGGCGGTGACCGCTTCCTGCGCGCCGGCCTGCTGCCGGCTGTTCGGGACCCCGGCGCGAGAAACATCCGTGCGACGTCCCCCAGGTCGGTGCTCGCCACATTCCCCTGAAGGATCCCGCATGCGGTCGCGCCCCCCCCACGATCGGCCGTGCCCTCGAAAGGTATGTCGTGCCTGATTCGTTCACCTCTGATGTCCCGCGCTCCGATGTTCCCGCGACACAACCCGTACACGCCGTCCCCGCGCTTCCGGCGCGCGGGGCTCTCGCGCTCGGGCTCGTACTCCTGATCGCCGTGGTGGCGGCGGGCGTCCATCTGCGAAGTGCGGCCGGCGCGTCCGGCCTTCAGCCGCTCGACGACCGCTGGTTGCGGCTCATGGGTGAGCCGAGAGCCGGGGCCCTTCAGAATCTCGCCAACAGCCTGGACGTGCTCGGAGGTCCGCTCGGCATGATGGTGCCGCTCGCGTTCGCGGGCTGCCTCTGCGTCTATGGGCGGTGGAGGTCGGGGCTGTTCGTCTTCACCGTCGCCGTGGTCGCGAGCGCCGTGGTCGCGTCGCTCCTCAAAGCGGTCGCCGATCGTCCCCGGCCGCCGCACCCGTCCGTACTGGTGAACGACGGGTCTTTCCCATCAGGGCAGGTGCTCGCCGCGGTCGCCTTCGTGATCGCCGTCGCCGTCGTCGCGTTCGGTCCGCGGGTCAGGCCCTGGTGGTGGGCGTTCAGCGCGCTCTATGTCGGCGCGATGGCCTGGAGCCGGACCTGGCTGCACGCGCAGTGGCTGACGGACGCGCTGGGCGGCGTGCTGGCGGGGGCCGGTGTCGCGCTGATCCTGTGGTGCGCCTTCGCGCCGCTGCTGCGCCGCGAGGCGATCCGGATGGCGGCCGACAGGTTGTGGGACTGAGGAGGGTACGGAGCCGGTGGAGGCTCGCGGCCTAGCCACGGTGAATCCGTCAGGGCATCACTCTCGCGGGAGGTCTCCGGGCTTCCTCCGATCTATGCGGTAGTCGTTGCGACCGTCGAGAACTCACAATCCACCTCGGGGGTGGCGCGTGTAACCTGAACTCTTGGCCTCAGTGGACACAAGGGAGCGGGAGCGCATCGCGCATGGTGGGCAAGGCGCCAGGGTTCGAGACGGTGACCAGCGCCGATGTGGCACGGCTGGCGGGGGTGTCGCGAGCCACGGTGTCCTTCGTGCTCAACAACACGCAGGGGCACCGGGTGAGCGCCCCGACCTGTGACCGGGTGCTGGCGGCAGCTCGTCAGCTCGGCTACGTGCCGCACGCCGCCGCCCGGTCGCTGCGCGCGGGCAAGAGCAATCTGGTGCTGATGCCGGCCTCCGTGTCGGCGGCGGGCCGCCTGGTGAGCGACTGGGTGGACGCGCTGCACAGCGCACTCGACCGGCGGGGGTACGTCACGGTCCTCCACGCCGGCCGCTTCGATGATCCTGTCGACGCCGCCCGCGCCTGGGCCGAGCTGCGACCCATGGCCGTGCTCGCGCTCGACGGAGACCGGTACACCGCTCAGGCTGCCGAGGTGCTGAACCGTGCCGGCGTGCGCGGACAGCTCGCCTTCGCGTCCCGGCCCGTGCCGGGCATGTACACGGTGTCATTCGACCACCGGGACGTCGGAGCGGTCGCGGCCGAGCACCTGATCGCACAAGGGCGCACGAGGATCGGGGTGATCATGCCGCATGAGCGTGGTCTGACCGCCTTCGCCCAGCCGCGCCTGGTGGGCGCGCAGCGGGTGGCCGCCCGAAATGTGGCGACGGTGACGCCCGTAGAACTCGCCTACTCTCACGCGGCCGCCATGGACCTGGCCAAGCGTTGGAAGAGCCTCGGCCTGGACGCCGTCTTCGCCTACAACGACGAGTACGCCGCGCTTTTGATGCACGCGCTGCGACGTCAGGGAGTTTCCGTCCCGGATGACGTCGCGGTCGTCGGGGCCGACGACCTGGTCATGGCCCAGTCGCAGGACCCGCCCCTCAGCACGGTACGGCTGGAGCTGCCGTCCGCGGAACGGATCGCAGAGATACTCGTGGAGCTTGTCGAGAACGGCTCCGCCGCCCCGAGTCCTCGGGTGGAGGCGCGGCTTGTGCATCGCCGCAGTTCCTGAGTCCGACCCCTTCAACCCGTACGTGAACCGCTCAGGGACCTGAAACGCCGAGCCGATGTTCCCGGGCGGCCGGCGAGCGGTCGATGCTGTGCCGGCGCACCGCGTGGGCAGCGCCGGGTACACCGATCAGGTTGTCGACGCGGTCGGCGCCGGCATGATCCGTGTCCGTCCCGCGAGCACGGACTCCACGCCCGCATCGCCAGGAATCCGCCCGCGTTCGCCGTTGGCTCCAGCCGTCCGCTCGACCTCGTGAGGGCTGCCGCCCCGCGCCGACCCCGGACGTCGGGTGAACCGGCCGTGTACCTGTTCCCCGGTGGGTGCCACGGCTTCGCTTGTGAGCGTACGGCGGAGGGAGCAAGCTGGGAGCAGAGCCGCGCGACGGACCCGCTGGACGGTGGCCGACTACGCAGAGCGAGAGAAGCCCCCATGAACCAAGATGCCGCCGCCTCGTCCGCCGCGGGCGGGGGCGGGCAGACAAGAGCGCACGCCGCCTTCATCACCTTGGACGCCCGGGGCATCGTGACCGCGTGGAGCCCCGGCGCCCGCCTGATGCTCGGCTACGCGTCGGCGGAGGCGGTCGGCCGGTCGGCAGCCGAGCTGTTCACCGAGGATCTTCCGCTCAGCGTTCCGCTCGGCCGGGCTGATCGTCAGGCGTGGACCGGAGAGGTCGTCGTGCGGCACCGGGACGGTCACCAGCGCAGACTGGGCGTCGACGCGCACGCGCTGCTGAACGCCGCCGGTGAGGCGCACTGGCTTCTCGAGGTCACGGAGGCCCGGCTGTCCGACGCGGCAGGCGGGAACGACGAGGGGGATGGTCACGCGCCTGATACGGCCATGCTCAAGCAGTGGGCCCTGGACCAGATCCCTCTCCCGATGGCGCTCTTCGACCGGCGTGGGCTGGCGATCGCGGCCAATGCGGCCACGGAGCGCACGATGGGCATGCCCGAACAGGACCTGCGCGGCCTGCATCTGGGCGAGTACGCCCCCGGACAGGCGATGGAGGGCCTCGAACGCATCGGTCACGCCGTGGAGCGTGTACTCCGGGCGGGGGAGACGGTGGCGTACGAGGCGTATCTCCGTACCCCCGGAGAGACACGCCAACACGCATGGCTGCTTTCCCTCTATCCGGTGAAGGACCCCACGGGGCGGGTGCGAGCCATGTCCATGGCGGCCATGGACACCACTGAGCAGTTCCAAGCCAGGCGACGGCTCAGCGTACTCAACGAGGCCGGGCTCAGGATCGGTACGACACTCGACGTGGGGCGCACCGCGGAGGAGCTGGCGGAAGTCGCCACCGACCACTTCGCCGACTTCGTCCTCGTGGATCTGCTGGACGGCGTCCTCCAGGGCCAGGAACCGGACACCACCTCACCTGGCGACGTTCCCACGTTCCGTCGGACCGCCCAGCACTCCGTGCTCGTCGGCTGCCCCGAGGCGGTGGTCCCGATCGGTACGACCTACACCTATCCCACGGATTCACCTCCGGCCCGCGCCCTGAATTCCGGCCGGGCCTCCCACTACCAGCTCGACGCCCAGAGTCTGCAGTGGTGGGCGTCGGGCTCTCCCGAGCGGGCCCGCAGGATCACGGCCCACGGGATCCACTCGATGATGGTGGTACCCCTGCAAGCCCGCGACGTCATGCTGGGACTGGCGATCTTCGCCCGCCACCGGACGGCGGACCCGTTCGGTGAGGACGACCTGCTCCTGGCGCAGGAGCTGGCCGCACGGGCGGCGGTGTGTGTCGACAACGCCCGCCGCTACACCCACGAACGTGCCACCGCGCTTGCTCTCCAACGCAGTCTGCTCCCCCTCCACGCGCCCGCGCAGACGGGCGTGGACGTGGCTTCCCGCTACCTTCCCACCCACTCTCGTGCCGGGATCGGCGGCGACTGGTTCGATGTCATCCCTCTGTCCGGGGCACGGGTGGCGCTGGTCGTCGGCGACGTCGTCGGCCACGGCGTCCACGCCACCGCCACCATGGGCCGGCTTCGTACGGCGGTGCGCACCCTGGCCGATGTCGACCTGGCGCCCGACGAGCTGCTCACTCACCTGGACGACCTCGTGCTGCGCCTGGACCGCGAGGGAACGGTGGGCAGCGAACCGACCGGGGAGAGCACCGGCGAGGTGGGAGCCACCTGCCTCTACGCCGTGTACGACCCGATCTCGCGGCGCTGCTCCACGGCCAGGGCGGGCCACCCTCTCCCCGCCTTGGTCACCCCGGACGGCACCGTCGACTTCCTGGACGTCCCGGCCGGTCCTCCCTTGGGCGTCGGCGGTCTGCCCTTCGAAGTCGCGGAGTTCGACATCCCGGAAGGCGGCCTTCTCGCCCTCTACACAGACGGTCTCGTCGAGGCCCCGGACCGCGACCCGGACGACGGGTACGCCCTGCTCCGTGACGCGCTCTCCGGCACGGACACGTCCCTGGAGGAAACATGCGAGAAGGTGCTGCGCGACGTGCTGCCCGACCGCCCCACCGATGACGCCGCCCTGCTTCTCGTCCGGACCCACACCCTCCGGACCGACCGGGTCGCCACCTGGGATCTGCCCTCCGACCCCGTAGCCGTCGGCCGCGCCCGCGAACTTGCCCGCACCCAACTGTCCGCCTGGGAACTGGACGACGCCGCCTTCACCACCGAGCTCGTCGTGAGCGAACTCGTCACCAACGCCATCCGCTACGGCAGCCCTCCCGTCCAACTGAGGCTGATCCGCGACACCTCACTCATCTGCGAGGTCTCCGACACCAGCAGCGCGTCCCCCCACCTGCGCCGTGCCCGCGTGTTCGACGAGGGCGGCCGCGGCCTCCTCATCGTCGCCCAGCTCACCGACCGCTGGGGTAGTCGGCACACCGGCACAGGTAAGACCATCTGGGCCGAGCAGGCCCTGCCCGGCCGGGGCCTGGAGTGAACGGAGGCACTCGGCCGGTGGCTGCCCTGCCCCCGCCGTTTCGGTGGCGGCCGAAGCGCACCGCGCTGCTGACCTCGGTCGTGCGGCACCTGGAGGAGCCCGCGGTCGGCGACGTGCTGGACGTGTTCGCGCTGCTCATGCAGTGAAGCTACCGACCGAACAAGCGCCCCAAGAACCCCACAGGCAAGCCGGACGACCCGAAGATCAAGTAGCCGTCACCATCCCCGGGGCTGGAAATTACGTGAGCGTGCGTCCACAGGGCGCAGGGCTTGGCAGCTGGCAGACTTCTGGGATGTTTCCTCAGCGCCCGTTCGCCTTGTCCAGCCCGCGCGTTCGTCTGGACCACAACCCCTCGCGCGCGCCGAGGGTTGTGGGCCGTGGTGGACGACGAGGTCTTCGCTAGCGGTTGCCCCGCGATTGATCTGAGGGTGTGCGACTTGGTCTGCGACAACCTTCCGTATCAGTTTCAGCGGCGTAGTACGAGACTGGCCATGCGTAGCCCCGGTACGGGTTCGTAGTCGGCGGCGCGGCTGAAGCCGAGCCTCTGGTAGAGCGTCACCGCGGGCCGGTTGTCTGCTCCGGTGCTGACCCTCACCTCACCGCTGTCGACGACCTCGGTGAGCAGGTGGTTCAGCAGCCGGGATGCCAGGCCGCGGCGAAACCAGACGGGGTCCACGCAGACCCGGTCGATGACGGTCACCCGCGGGTCGGTGCCGGCGTGGGTCTGCCAGGCCACGAAGGCCGCTACCCGACCGTCGCTGGTCATCGTGGCCAGCCAACGCAACGGGCGAGCCTGCATGTCCGGGAGGGATTCGTGCAGGGCGGGGATGCCGTCGAAGCCGATGAGGTCGGCCTCGACAGCGTAGGCGCGCCGGCCCACCTCGTGCACCGCGGCCGCGGTCGCCGTATCACTCAGATCCAGCTCGCGGATCAGCATGTTGGGCGGCGGCACGGCGGGGTCGGCCAGGTGATCGTCGGACATGCGCCGATGCTATCGGGCTGCCCGCGATTGATCGTGACGTGCTGAGGACCGCGCGGGTTCTTGAGGCGTGAAGATCGAGTAGGTCCGCACGGCCTTCGCTCATCCTGCCCACCGCGGCCCTCGCCGTGCCCGACCGGCCCGGCATCCGGCTGCGGACCCTGGCCGAAGTGTTCGCCTACGCCGTGGCCGAAGACGTCACCCTGCGCATCGACGGCACCGAGACCCAGGTTCGCCGCCCGCAGGCGCATTGCCCCGGACGCTGGGCGTTCGTCTCCGGCAAGCGCAAGCAGGACACCATCAAGGCCACCACGATCAGCGACCATCAGGGCCGCACCCTGTGGTCCGGCGCGCCGCGGCCCGGTCGGATGGACGACCAGACCGCCGTGCGCACCGAGGGCATCGCCGAGCGATTCCGCCGGCACCCCAGCGTCCAAGCCGAAGTCGACGAAGGCTACCGGGGCCTGGCCAACGAGTTTCCCGACCAGGTCAGTGCCCCGCCGAAGAAGCCGAAGGACTTCGACTACGCTCCGCTGACTGAACGGTACCGATGGCGAGAGATGCGCCGCCGCCAGTCCTCGCGCCGAATCTGCGTCGAACACGCCAACGCCGAAACGCGGCAATGGCGTCCACTGCAGCGCTACATCGCCGCCGCGAGGACTACGGCAACACCCATCAGGCCATCGCCGGCCTCGTCTCCGACCGCGCCGCCCAGCGGGTCACCCGGCACGAGACAAGCACCGACCTCGTACTCGTCCGCACGACGGCCTGCTGACTCATCCACCAACCGAAGCCCCAGGCCAGCACGGCCCAACGTCGATCGTGGGGCAACCCGTAAGTTGCCCTACGACTGTCCGCCGACGGTGCAGGTCATCGTCTGGGCGTTCTCCGCGCAGGCGGAGGTGGGTCGTCCCTTAGCGGAACGAGGGCCCGGGGATAACGTGCGGAGCTCTGTGCGGATTCCGGGCGTACTAGTGTGGACGTTCACGTAATTCCTCACGTCCACGGTCACGTTATTCCCCAGGGCGTGATCGTGTGAGGCCCGTTCCGACCCTGTTGAGCATCTGGCCGAGCAGGTGGAGAGCTCGGGCTGGTGTCGGTGCTCCGCGGGAGGTGCCCGTCCAGTAGGCGTCAGTGAGCGACTCGACGGTCGCGAGGGTCTGATCGTCGTTCTCGGCGGCCAGTACCAGGATGAAACGCACGTAGTCGCCGATGTCGGTCCCCTGTGGGTGCTGCTCGACGAAGCCCCGAAGCCGTGGGGTCAAGGCGGGCAGCGTGCGGGCAGTAGGGAACACCACGGCGAGGCCCGCGAGTGCCAGCCGAACTGCGGGACATTCGGCTGCCCATCGGGCGAGCAGGTCCGGTGTGCAGGACCGGACCGCCTCGCGGGCTCGGTCCTCGCTCTCCGGATCTGCATGCCGCGGTGAGTTGGGCCAGCAGTCGGCCAGGTGGCGGTCGGCGACAGTGGCCGTGCTGAACAGCAGGTCGATCGCTTCGAAACGCTGCTGTGGTGGCACCCGGTCATCGACGGCGAGGGCCGCCAGCAGGGGGACGCCGTCGGCGGTGCCAGGCTGGCAGGTGTCCTGGTGGAGGATCCCGTTGTAGAAGTCGCCGAGGAAGAACCTGTCATCCGTCCAGAACGGGTCGACCGGGGACTGGAACAACATCGCGGCCTGCGGCGGCCGCGGGTCTGTCAGACGGTCGGCGATGACGTCCCGGAAGACCCGCCGGATTGGCGGCTCGTCCGGCAGGTCGTTCCGGTCGGAGGTGTGCATGTTCATGGCCAGCGCAGCCTACTGCTGTGTGGATCAGTCAGCCTTGGCCGCCCCGGCAGGGCTCGTCCTGGGTCGCTTGTTGGGGCGGTAGCTGGGCCCGTTCATGATCACCTGGTGGCTGGTGTTGATGAGCCGGTCCAGGAGAGACTCGGCGACGACGGGGTTGGGGAAGAGGGGATACCAGTCGCTGGGCGCCCTGTTGCTGGTAATGATCAGCGAGCGTCCCTGCCGCTCGGAGACGAGTTCGTAGAGGTCGTCGGCCTGTGCCGCGGACAGCTGTCGCATGGCGAAGTCGTCGAGGATGAGGACGTCGGGACGGACGAGTTCGCGGATCCGCTTCTCCCAGGTGCGGTCCGCGTGACCGCCGGCTAGGTCGGCGAGGATGCGGCTGGTCTTGGCGAAACGGACGTGGGCGCCCTGGCGGACGGCGAGGTGGCCGAGGGCCTGGGCGATGTGGGTCTTCCCCACTCCGACCGGGCCGAAGAGGATGACCGACTCGCCGGCATGAAGCCAGCGCAGGGCACCCAGATCGCGGATCTGGGCGGCGGGCAGTTTCGATGAGGCGGTGAAGTCGAACTCCTCCAGAGTGACCTGCTGCTCGAACTTGGCCCGCTGCAGACGGCGTTGGAACGCGACGGTCTCCCGGCGGGTGATCTCGTCCTGGCAGAGAACCTGGAGGAAGTCGAGGTGACCGAGTTCGCCGCCATGGGCCTGGGCCAAGCGGGCGTCGAGGGTTTCCAGCATGCCGGAGAGTCGCAGGGCCTTGAGCGACTCCCGCAGGGCGGCGTCCATCACGGTCATCGGGCTTCCACCTCGGCTTCGTCGTGCACCTGGTCGTCGTGGTCGTCGTCCGTCGTGTCCGGGGTCGCGACGGTGGCGAAGAGCCGGGCAGGGCCATGGAGGAAGGCCGCGGCTCCGGCGTCTCCGCTGGTCTCGGGCTCGGGATCGGTCTCGGTGCCGGCGATGAGGATGCCCTTGATGGTGCGGTAGGACGGGTCGCCGACCGCGATGGCCCTCGCGCAGGCGGCCTCCAGACGCGTGTCGCCGTACTTCTTCCGCAGCCCGAGGACCCCCTGGGCAGCGCGGAGCCGATAGAGGACGTTGACCTCCAGCAGCTGGTCGACGACCTCGCGGCAGGCGTCGCCGACCTCGGACGCCTGGCTGCGGCACCAGACCGGCGTCCTCATCTGAAAGGCGATCTTCTCCGGCGGATAGTCACTCTTGTCGGTGCGTTTGCCCTGGTCAAGAGCGGTGTGGGTCTTGACCAAGGAACCGTCGTCGAAAACCTGGACCATAGTGGCGGTGGAGCGGACGTCGACGCGGCGGCCGATCAGCTTCCACGGCACCGAGTAGAGGGTGCGGCCGACCTTAATGTGGATGTCGGGGCCGACCGTGGCGGTCGACCAGCGGGCCAGCACGAACGGAGTCGGCGGCAGAGGCAGCAGTTCGGCCGCCTCCAGCGCGTCGAACACGGTCATCGGGGCTGCCCCGCCCAGCGGCCGGCACTTCCGCCGCCCGGCGACCTGCTGGCTCCAGGTCACGGCCTCGGCCTGCATGTGCTCGATCGAGGTGAACTCCCGCCCTCGCCAGAACGAGTCGCGGACATAGGGCATCGGCCGCTCGACCCGCGGCTTGTCCTTCGGCTTCGCCGCCCGGGCCGGATCGACCAACGCGCCGTAGTGCGTCGCGAGTTCGGCATACGCCTTGTTGATCTTCGGGTCGTAGAGGTCGGGCTTGTCGACGCCGGTCTTGAGGTTGTCCGGGACGAGCCGGCGCGGGACGCCGCCGAAGTAGCGGAAGGCCGCGACGTGCGCTTCCGTCCACGCGTGCTGGTCCAGGTGCAGCACCGGCCGGACGAACATGTGCCGCGAGCACGGCAGCACCATCACGAACGCCCAGACCCGGTGGCGTTTCCCGGTCCGCGGATCGATCCACGGCCCCAGAAAGCCGTAGTCGATCTGAGCCTCCGAACCGGGCTCGATGTCGTCGCGCAACACGGTGACCTGCGACTTCGCCACCTCATCCGGCAACGTCGCGTGCACCCAGCGACGGAACGAGGAGATCGACACCTGCAGTTTGTGCTCGTCACGGAGCCGCTGGTGGATCGTCGAGACGGTGACCGTTCCGAGCAGGCTCTTGATGTAGTCGCGGTGCTGGTCGATGTCCGGCCAGGTCACCTGCCTGAGCCGTCTGTCGATGAGCCCGGGGAACCACTCCTTGATCAGCTTCGACCAGTCGGCCTCGCTCATCGGCGGGCCGCCTGGGCTGATCCCGGCCGCTTCCGCCGGTGCCAGGTACTTCCTGACCGTCTTGCGGTCCACCCCCAGCGACGCGGCCAGCTCGCTCTTCGAGCGGCCCGCGTACCAGTGGACGTAGATCTCGGTGATGTCGACCACGACGAACGTTCTCCTCGCCATCCGGGCTGCCCATCGGCCATCCGAACCACGGGACGAGGAACTTGAGCAGCTCCGCGACGACCAGGTCCCTCGATCCCGACCTCCGCGCTACCCATGGCCAATTAGGAGAATTCGGCATGGGGAATTACATGACGCTCAAACCGCCCAACCTGGGGAAATACTTGATCGTCGACAATCGTGGACGGCACTCTGGTTCCCACCCGCGATCACGCGGTGGCGGAGCGGTCGAAGATATCTCATGTCGTCGGAGGTCAACTCAGTGTGTGGCAGCCTCACCTCCGATCCCAGTGGTCGGAGGTGAGGTGCCTCGTCTGTCGGAGCCACCCGATAGCATCGCGGCGCGTCATAAGGCGGACACCAGAGAGGGCCGAATATGCAGGTCGCCGGCGTGGAGATTCGGGTGAATCATCCGGTTCTGGCGCTGGGGTCGACCGACTGGCTGCCGGTGTTGGAACTGGGAGGCGAGGCCGCGGTCGGATGTGACACTCATGTGGCAATCCGGGTTCAGGCTCAGCTTCGGCTCATCAAGGTCCGGCTCTTCACCGATCCGCTCGACGAGGGGACAGGGCCGGATCCTTCCTTCACGACCGTCTTCGAGGGGCCGATCTCGTTGGCCGACGGACGGCTGGTCATCGGTGACGTCATGGGTGTGACGCGCTTCGTGAGCCTCATCGGTGAAGGGGGCAGACGGCAAATCCATGTCGCTGTTGACGAACCTGGCTGGAACGCGGCCGCAGTCGACATCTTCGTGGGCCCACGGCTTTAGGCAGCGCGCGCAACTGGCTGCCGGTCAGCCTGGCAGCGTCGGCCGGCGTGGGTGCGGCAGTCAGTGTCCGCGTACTTATCCAAGTGCTCCAGCGCGTACGAAGTTGCGTGCACCACTGATTGGTCTCAGCAAAGCCGCTCTCATGGACCGTTCCACTCACCGTAGTCTCGTGTCGTGGCAGACGAGCATGGGGCGACTGACGCCTTCAAGAACCGATGCACGAATGCGGCGCGGACGTTGGAGTCCTGCATCAGCTACTCCATCGAGCGCGTCTCGTTGGACGAGTCCAATGAGGACCGCAAGGACAACACACTGGACGTATGGCTGCGCGAGGGGCCGCGGAAGCCCGATGTGGTGGTCTCGCTGTCCAATCTCTACTCGGTTCGCCCGTGGGAACCCGGACTGGGTTTCTCCTTCATCGATGGGATTTTCCTCGTCCATCTGCCGAAGCTGCCGCTGCCCTGGCCCACTGAGGCGGTCGGTCGACTCGATCGCTCCGAGGGCCTGCCCGACCTGGTCTGGCTGAGGATCGCGGGACCGATCGAAGTCGATGCTGTGGCCGCGACCGTGACCGTTTACCAGGCGCAGAGCGATGATGCAGCCTCTGTGCTCCAGTGAAAGCCTGAAGCCGTTCGACGCCCAGGCAACAGCCACAGTTTGTTGAGACGACTGGTCAAGCGCTCAGGCGACCTCAGTTTCCCGTTCGATGGCGGCGAGGCGGTTTTTGAGCCGGTAGCTGGGGCCGTTGATGGAGATCACGTCGCAGTGGTGGAGGAGGCGGTCGAGGATGGCGGTGGCGAGGACCTCGTCGCCGAACACCTGCCCCCATTCACTGAAGGTCTTCCTGCCGCCCGGAGCCCCGGCGGCCCTTGCCTCTGTGTGCTGGTCTGCATCTGCCCGACCGAGCGTAGTCGGGGAGGCCCACTGACCGCGCGTCCCGTGCCGGGCACCGAACTTGAGCCGTCTTACTGAGGTCTGAGCATCGGCTGCGCCGCAGGCCAGAGGGGCGACGATGGCAGACAGAGCCCGCTGAGGCGTCGGGGGAATCGGCTCACGACGCAGCACTCGCCGCGGCACGCCTCGTGGAACCGCACAGTGCGCTCACCGACGCCTCTGCCCACGATGGCTGGTCGAAGCCTTCCAGCCGTACGTACCGGTTTGGGCATGCTGACCTTCGCTCGCCAGCACGACCGCACTGGGCCGCTGCTCTGATCCGGGGCATTCCTCCCGGTGTAATGCGATAGTCCGAACTCCGATCGTGACAGGAACCACTGACGGCTACGCCGCCCAGACGCGAGGCAGTCATCGCCCTGAGTTTGCTCGTCCCGCAGTCAGTCGCCTGCTGCAACAGCCCGCGTTTCATGCAGGACCCGACGGATGAGCGTTGACGACTCCGAACGGGACGTGGACGCTCGGGGTGACCGGTGCCGTGTCGTTCAGGTGGGAGACCTGGTCGTCGAAGAAGATGTGCGGGTCGAGGGCGCTCATCACGGCGGCCTTGTCGATGCCGCCAAGGAAGAAAGCGTCGTTGACGCGCAGGCCCCACTGCTTGAGGCTCCGCACGGCTCGTTCGTGTGCGGGGGCGTCCCGGGCGGTGACCAGGGACACCCGGAGGCGGGGCTGGTAGGCGGGATCCTTGCTGCGCTCCTCCTCTTCGCGGCGCTGGATGCGGTTGATGCCTGCAAGGAACTCCTTCAAAGGGCCGGGGTCGTGAGGGGTGGTCACGTTGAGGACCTCGTACGCGCGGAACCCCTCGATGCCGGCGGTTCGGAAGACCTGCTCGGAGGAGTCGCCGGCCAGTACGCCGTCGAAGTCGAAGGCGATGCGGAGTTCCTGGTCGGCTTCGTCATCGACCCGTTCTGTCGCGAGTACGTGCCCCGCCGGCATGCCGTCGGTCACCGCTTCCCGAACGTCGGATCCGTTGGCCGAGAGGAACAAGGACATGCTCAAGGCGGGCATGAAGCGGTGTGACGGCCGGCCCTGCTGGAAGACGGCCCGACTGATGTGCAGGCCGTGCGCCGCGATGGAACGCATGACGCGGAGTCCGGTGTCCGGGTCGTTGCGCGACAGGATGATGACCTCGACCAGCGGATCGGACGGATCCGCGAGATCGTTGAGCGACAGCAGGCGCCGGACGAAGGGGAAGGCAACTCCCTTGGCCAGGACATCGTCCACATGGGCCTCTTGGTAGGACCGGTACACGTCCTCGCCCTGCTCCCGGAAGACCGCGTCGCAGTCGGTGAGGTCGAAGAGGGCGCTCGAGGCGATGTCGATGACGAGGCGGTCGGACAGGTCGTATTTCATCTCGCCCCCTGCTGGCACACGTGCAACATTGAGAGGGTTATCTCCTGTTCGAATATGCCGAAAACATGTGCGGCCTCTGCTCGGTGACCAGCTGAGCTTCGGGCGGCCGTGTCTCGTTCGTCCGGACAATGGACGGCGGTCGTCGCCCAGCGTGCACCCGGCCTAGGGTGGCCGGGCAGCTGGTTCGCCCCGTCCGCCAGGCGGGATGCGTCGTTGGGAACCCGGTGGGAATCCGGGACTGCCCGGCAGCGGTGAGCGGGAACGAGGACCGGCAGTGAGCCCGGCTGCACTCTCTTGCCGCCGAGTCAAGACGCCGAACAGGAATGAAGCGGCATCAGGCTGTGGACCGCCAGGCTGGCTGGCTCCGCATACCTGTCCGGGGAACTTTTGCGGCGCCGAGGCGTGTCGGACCCGGAGCAGGCCCTCATCGTGGGCAGTGAAGCCCTTCCCAGCTGGCGGAGGATCCCGGGGGGCGGAGGTGCGTCAGTACGTTGGGGCCTCGGTGCTTGATGGTGCTCACGAGGGCGCGGCCTTGGTTTGAAACGGTCACATGCCGGCCGGCGGAGGGTAGGGAGGTCGCTATGGGTTCAAGTGGCTCTGACCTGCAATGTTTCTTGCTAGCAGGGTGTACCGTGCACCCAGAACCGGTGATAGCCCAGCGCCTCCACCTCCTGGGCCAGGCGCACCGTGTCGCGCAGCGCCCGGGCGCCGTCCTCGCCCTCCCGCGTACGGGAGCGGTCGAGCACCGAGAAGCGGATGCCGCGGATCGTGTCGAGTGACGTCGTCATGCTGCTCACCCCCGTTCCAACGCCTTCCGGCGCGGAGGATTCCCGCCGAGCGTGACGGCCGGGTGGTGTCAGCGGCCGTGTCTACGCTGAGGGAGTGACCCGACAGCACCGGCCCGTGGCCGTCTTCGACCTCGACAACACCCTCGCCTCGACCGCGCACCGGCAGCACTTCCTGGAGGGGAGGCCCCGCGACTGGGACGGTTTCTTCGCCGCCGCGCCCAAGGACCCGCCGCTGCGGGAGGGGGTCGCGCTGTGCCGGGAGAGCGCCGAGGACTGCGATGTCGTCTATCTCACCGGGCGGCCCGAGCGCTGCCGCCGGACACCCTCGACTGGCTCGCCGCGCACGGACTGCCCGAGGGGCCGGTGCACATGCGGCGGGACCGGGACTTCCGCCCGGCCCGCCAGACCAAGCTGGAGGTGCTGCGCCGTCTCGCGCGCGACCGCGAGGTACGGATGCTCGTCGACGACGACGAGCTGGTCTGCGACGCCGCCGAGTCGGCCGGCTTCACGGTGGTACGGGCCCGCTGGGCGGCGCCGTCCGAGGCCCTGAAGGAGGCGCAGGAGACGGAGGGCCGGACCTGACGAGGGGTGGGGTGCGGGGCGCCGGGGGCGGGGGTGGACGGCGCCGACCCGGGGCCCGGGTGCGGTGGGGCCGGGTGCGGCGGAACCGTCCTGGCCTCCGTCCCCTGGCGGGCGCCGCGTCGTCGCGGTGCCCGCACCCCGCCCCGTAACGCCTGAGCCCGCCCTCAGCCCTCCTCGTCCAGGCGGAAGCCGACCTTCAGGCCCACCTGGTAGTGCTCGATCGCGCCGTCGACGAGATGGCCGCGCACCTCCGTGACCTCGAACCAGTCCAGACCCCTCAAGGTCTGCGAGGCCCGTTCGATTCCGTTGCGGATGGCCTGGTCGACGCCCTCGGTGGACGTGCCGACGATCTCGGTGACGCGATAGGTGTGGTTCGACATGGGAGCCGGACTCCTCTCGGTGCCCTCGGTGCGGTCTCCTCCACCGTGCCCCAGACAGGGCGGGTCCGCGACACGTCCGCGTCCGGGCCGGGGAGGGGGACGGGCATGGGGAGACGAGCGAGACGGAGATGGTCAAGGACTTGACCATCCGCATTGGTCCAGACCAGAATCCAGGCCACATACCCGCGCGAACCTCCCGTCAGGTCCCCCCACACGTCGGGTCAGCCCCCATGACATCGCCCCCACCAGGGCGCCATGCACTGGACCGAAGAAGGTGACCCACGTGAAGAACCGCCGTCTCGTCTGTCCGCTGGCCGTCGTGTCCGCCCTCGCCCTCGCCGGCTGCGGACTCCTCCCCGGTGGCGGCCCCAAGTCCCGCACGGTGAACCTGTGGCTGATGCGAGACAGCGTCAGCGACGACTTCCTCCAGCGCTTCACCGAGTCCTTCGAGGCCGAGCACGACGGCATCGAACTGGAGGTCACCATCCAGGAGTGGACCGGCATCGGCAAGAAGGTCACCGAGGCCATCACCGGCGAGGGCAGCCCCGACGTCATCGAGGTCGGCAACACCCAGGTCGCGCAGTACGCCGACACCGACAAGCTCTACGACCTCACCCTGGAGTCGGTCCGCGACCTCGGCAGCGAGGACTGGCTGCCCGGTCTCGCCGTGCCCGGCAGCATCGACGGCGCGCAGTACGGCATCCCCTGGTACGCCGCCAACCGCATCGTCATCTACAACAAGGACCTGTTCGCCGCGGCCGGGGTCAAGCCGCCGAAGGACCGCGACGAGTGGCTCGACGACACGGCCGAGCTCAACGACGGCGGCACCCAGGGCATCTACCTGGCCGGACAGGACTGGTACACCCTCTCCGGCTTCATCTGGGACGAGGGCGGCGACCTCGCCGTCGACAAGGGCGGTGCCTGGGTCGGTGCGCTCGACAGCCCGGCGTCCCTGCGCGGCATGGACTTCTACAAGCGCCTCCAGGCCCTCGGCAAGGGCCCCAAGGACGCCGACGAGCAGACCCCGCCGCAGGCCGAGGTGTTCGCCAGGGGCGACGTCGCGCAGATGATCGCCGCGCCGAGTGCCATCGCTGCCATCACCAAGGCCAACCCCGAACTCAAGGACAAACTGGGCTTCTTCCCCATCCCGGGCAAGAAGGCCGGCCGGCCCTGCGCCGTCTTCACCGGCGGCTCCGACCTGATCATCCCGGAGAACGCGCCCGACCGGACCGCCGCGCTCGACGTCGTCAAGGCCCTCGCAGGCGAGAAGTGGCAGGGCGAACTCGCCCGCGCCATGAACTACGTCCCCAACAAGGCCTCCCTCGCGTCCGTCGTGGCCGGCCAGGAGGCCACCGCGACCATGGCGGTCGGCGCCGCCCGCGGCCGCGCCACCCCCAACTCCCCGCAGTGGGCCGACGTCGAGGCCGACAACCCGATCAAGCCCTACATGACGGCGGTGCTGTCGGGCGACGACCCGCGGCAGGCGGCGAGGGCCGCGTCCGAGGAGATCACGGACACGCTGGCGGAGTAGGCGGAGTAGGCGGAGTGGAGTAGGGGGAGCGGGGGCGCCCCGTTTCCGCCGACAGGGCGGTCACGCCCGGCCGTACGGCCGGGCCCACGCCGGGCCGCACCTGGCCGCGCGGCGAAGCGCCGGTCAGGCCGTCCACTCCGCCGGACGGGCGGAGCACGGCCCGTCCGGGTTCGCCTCACCCGTCGGGCGGGCCGGCACCCGACCCCGTCGGGCCGCACCGGGTTCCGCGGCGAACCGCCCAGCCCACGCCGGGCCGCACCCGCCCGCGCCGCGCCCCGCGGCCACGCGCCGGTCACCTCGCCCGCTCCGCCCACCATTCAGCGCCTCCACACCAACCGGTCCCCGTCCGGTCACGTCGAATCCAGTCGGTCGCGGAAGAAACGAAGGGCCGGGCCACCGCTCGCACGGCCCGGCTCCGACCGTCCCCGTTCGCACCGCCGGAGGAGCCCGACATGGCCGCCGTTCCCCTCGCCCAGCCCGTCGCCGAACCCTCGGCCGTCCCCCTCGCCGCGATCCCGCCCCAGCCGCAGCCCCAGCCCCAGCCGCAGGCCGGCGCCGCGCCGCAGCCCCGGTACGTGGTGGAGCTGGCCAGGACCCAGGAGGACGTCCGCGCCGCCCAGCGGCTGCGCCACCTGGTGTTCGCCGGCGAGATGGGCGCCCGCCTCGACGGACCCGAGCCCGGCCTCGACAGCGACGCGTTCGACGCGTACTGCGACCACCTGCTCGTACGCCAGGAGGACACCGGCGAGGTCGTCGGCACGTACCGGGTCCTCCCGCCCGAGCGGGCCGCCGTCGCCGGCCGGCTCTACTCGGAGAGCGAGTTCGACCTCACCCGGCTCGCCCCCATCCGCCACGACCTGGTCGAGGTCGGCCGCTCCTGCGTCCACCCCGCCCACCGCAACGGCGCCGTCATCGCCCTCGTCTGGGCCGGCCTCGCCCGCTACATGACCCGCACCGGACACAACTGGCTGGCTGGCTGCTGCTCCGTGCCGCTCGCCGACGGCGGCACGCTCGCCGCCGCCACCTGGGAGACGGTCAAGGCCAAGAACCTCGCCCCCGAGGAGTACTGGGTCACCCCGCACCGCCTGTGGACCCCCGAGGGCGTCACCCCGGCCGAGGGCCGCGTCGAACTGCCCCCGCTGCTCCGCGGCTACCTGCGGCTCGGCGCCTGGGTCTGCGGCGCGCCCGCGCACGACCCCGACTTCGGCGTCGCCGACCTCTACGTGCTGCTCTCGCTCGGCCGCACCAACCCCCGCTATCTGCGCCACTTCCTCTCGCTCGCCCCGGCCCGGTGAGCACCCCGGCCGTCTCGCCGTGGCTCCCCACGGCGCCGTGCACACCCGGCCGGTGCGCCGCCCACCCCGGTGCCGCCGCCCCGCGCGGCGGCGCCGTCGCGGGCGCCCTCCGGCTGGCCACCGGCCTCGCGACCGTGCTCCTGGGCGTGCTGCTCTCCCCGCTCGCGGCGCCGCTGCCGGCCGCGGGGCGCCACTTCCTGGTACGGCTCTGGTGCCGGTCCGTGCTGCGTGCCTTCGGCGTACGGGTCCGGGTCACCGGCCGGCCCGTGCCGGGCCCCGGGCCGCTGCTCGTGGTCGCCAACCACATCTCGTGGCTGGACATCCCGCTGGTCGCGGCCGTGCTTCCGGGGCGGATGCTCGCCAAGCGGGAGGTGCGCGGCTGGCCCGTGCTCGGCCCGCTCGCGGCGCTCGGCGGCACCGTCTTCATCGACCGCGACCGGCTGAAGAGCCTGCCCGCCACCGTGGCCGCCATGTCCGGCGCGCTCGCCGCCGGCGGCCGGGTGGTCGTCTTCCCGGAGGGCTCCACCTGGTGCGGCCGCGCCCGCGGCGCCTTCCGCCCGGCCGCCTTCCAGGCCGCCGTCGACACCGGCACCGACATCCAGCCCGTCCGCATCACCTACACCCCGGTCGGCCCCGCCGGCTACGTCGGCGAGGACTCGCTGGGCGCGTCGCTGTGGCGCATCGCGACGACACGCGGCCTCGTCGCCGAGATCCGGCTCATGGAGCCGCTCTCGCCGGTGGGAGATGCGGAAGGCCGCGGGCCGGGCGGCCGTGCCGCGGAGCGGCCGGCATCGGACTCCCTGGCCGCGGACCTGTACCCCTCGGACCGCCGCGCCGCAGACCGACGGTCTGCGCCCCGGCGCGCCCTCGATTCCCAGGACCCGGGTCCCCGGATCCCGGACCCTCAGCTCCCGGACCGCCGAGCCTCGGAGCGGCAGGCACCGGACTCCCGGGCGTCGGACCGCCGGGCCGCGGACGTGGGCGCCCAAGACGCCTGGGCGTCGGCTCGCCGGATTGCGGACCCGCAGTCCTCGGACCGCCGAGCCGGGGATTCCCAGGTCCTGGGTCCTCGGATCCCGGACCCTCAGTCCCCGGGTCGTCGGGGCCCGGGGTGGCAGGACTGCCCGGGCGCGGAGTCCCGGGCGCCGGACTGCCGGGCCGCGGACCTGCGTGCCGCGGATTCCCAGGTCCTGGGTCCTCGGATCGCGGACTCTCAGTCCCCGGGGAGTCGGGGCCCGGGGTGGCAGGGCTCCCCGGGCACGGACTGCCGGACCGCGGACCTGCGTGCCGCGGATTCTCAGGACCCGGGTCCCCGGATCTCGGGTTCCCGGACCCTGGACCCTCAGGCCTTGGACCACCGGACCGTGGCTCCCCGGATCCCGGCCCCTGTGTCCCCGGACCGCCGGACGGCGGCCCCCCAGCCCCAGGATCCTCAGTCCCGGGGTCCCCGGGCCGAGAACCCCCAGGCCCCGGACCGTGGGGTGCCCGAACGCCGGACCCCGGGCGGGCGGACCTCAGGCCCCCGGACCCGGGACCCGCGTGTGCCGGCCCGCCGGGTGCTGGCTCGGGCCGCCGAGGCCGCCGTCGGCCTTGGCCTTGTCGCTGCGGGGGCCGGCCGGGGCGCCTCGGCCGGCCCTGCCGCGGCCCCGCTCGCAGCGATCCTCGTTCAGACCACCGTCGCCAGCGAGAGCGCGAACCGCCCCTGTTCGTCCGTCCACCAGCGGGCCAGTGCGAAGCCCGCGGCCGCGAGCTCCGCCCGTACCCCTTCCTGACGGAACTTCGCCGAGACCTCCGTCCGCAGCTCCTCGCCCGCCTCGAACGGGACCACCAGATCCAGCTCCGGGATCTTCACCGCGAGCGCGTGGCGCGCCCGCAGGCGCATCTCGATCCATTCGTGGGCCGGGTCCCACAGCGCCACGTGCTCGAAGGCGGCCGGGTCGGCGTCGGCGCCGAGTTCGCGGTTGACGACGGCGAGCACGTTCTTGTTGAAGGCGGCCGTCACCCCGGCCGCGTCGTCGTACGCGGCGACCAACGTCGCCTCGTCCTTCACCAGGTCCGTGCCGAGCAGCAGCGCGTCGCCCGGCGTCAGCATCGCGCGGACCGCCCCCAGGAACGCGCGGCGTTCCTCCGGAAGGAGATTGCCGATGGTGCCGCCGAGGAACGCCACCAGCCGCGGGCCGGTGGTCGGCGGCAGGTCGAGGCCCTGGGTGAAGTCCGCGACCAGGGCGTGCACCCGCAGGCCGGGCCGTTCGGCGAGCAGGGCCTCGCCCGCGCCCTTGAGGGCGGACTCGCTCACGTCCACGGGGACGTACGACTCCAGACCGGGCAGCAGCGCGTCGAGCAGATGGCGGGTCTTGTCCGAGGAGCCGGAACCGAGCTCCACCAGGGTCCGGGCCCCGGTGGCGGCCGCGATCTCGGGGGCGCGGGTGATGAGGATCTCGCGCTCCGCACGCGTCGGGTAGTACTCCGGCAGGCGGGTGATCTCCTCGAACAGCTCGCTGCCGCGCGCGTCGTAGAACCACTTCGGCGGCAGCTCCTTGGGCGTACGGGTCAGGCCGTGCAGCACATCGGCGCGCAGCGCGGCCTCCGTGGCGTGCTCGGCGAGGGTGCGGGTCAGCTGGAACGGGCTCACGGGGAGGGCTCCTCGATCGGGGAGAGGGTGACGCCGCCGGGACCGGTGGTGAGGACCGTGCGGTCCGGCACCTCGGTCCAGGACGGATCGTCGTCGTACGGTTCGGAGGCCACGACCGTCCGGCCGGGCCCGGTCAGGTACCAGAGCGAGTCCCCCCACGTGGTGGCGGCGACGGTCGAGCCGTCGGTGAGCAGCAGGTTGAGCCGGGCGCCGGGCGCCGCCCCGGCGACCTCCCGCACGGTCGCGGCGAGCGCGTCGCCGGGCGCGGTCCCGGCGCGCAGCCGGTGCAGGACCAGCGCCCAGACGAACGCCGAGTCGGTGCGGGCCGCCAGGTCGAGGAGCGCCGCCGCCGGCAGGGTCGCCGCGACCGGCGCGAGCGAACCGGGCCAGCCGGGCACCGCCCCGTTGTGGCTGAACAGCCAGCGGTCGGCCGCGAAGGGCGCCGCCGCGGCCTCCCCGTCCGCCCCGGGCAGGGTCGCGCCCCGGACGGCGGCGAGCAGCGCCCGGGTGCGCACCACCCGGGCGAGGTCGGCGAAGCCGGGATCGCCCCAGATGGGCGCCGCACGCCGGTAGCGGGCGGGCACCGGATCGCCGTCCGCGTACCAGCCGACACCGAAGCCGTCCGCGTTCACGGTCCCGCTGGCCTGGGTGCGCGGAGCCCAGGACTGGTGCTCCAGGGAGTGCGGCGGCCGCAGCAGCAGGTCGCCGAGCGCCACCGGCGCGCCGACGAACGCGAGATGCCGGCACATCAGGCGGACTCCGCGGCACGGGTGTCACGGGCGTCACGGGTGTCACGGACGCCACGGGCGTCATGGGCGTCACCGGCGTCACGGGCGGTGCGGAACCCGGCGAAGATCTGCCGCCGCACCGGAAGGTCCCAGTTGCGGAAGGTGCCACGGCAGGCCACCGGGTCGACGGCGAACGAGCCGCCGCGCAGCACCTTGTGCTCGGGGCCGAAGAAGACCTCCGAGTACTCCTTGTACGGGAAGGCCGTGAAGCCCGGGTACGGCAGGAAGTCGCTCGCCGTCCACTCCCACACGTCGCCGATCAGCTGGCGCACCCCGAGCGGCGAGGCCCCCTCCGGATAGCTTCCGGCGGGCGCGGGTCCCAGGTGCCGCTGTCCCAGGTTGGCGTGTACGGGGGTGGGGTCGGCGTCGCCCCACGGGTAGCGGCGGGACCGGCCGGTCGCCGGGTCGTGGCGGGCGGCCTTCTCCCACTCGGCCTCGGTGGGCAGCCGGCGCCCCGCCCAGCGCGCGTAGGCGTCCGCCTCGTACCAGCTGACGTGCAGCACCGGCTCGTCCTCGGCGACCGGCTCGGTCACCCCGAAGCGGCGGCGCAGCCACTGCCCGCCCTCCCGGCGCCAGAACAGCGGCGCCTCGATGCCGTGCCGGCGGATCTGGTCCCAGCCCTCGGCCCGCCACCAGCGCTCGTCGTGGTAGCCGCCGTCGGCCATGAAGGCCTGATAGGCGCCGTTGGTGACGGGCACGGTGTCGATGTGGAAGGAGGCCACGATCCGGGTGTGCGCCGGGCGTTCGTTGTCCAGGGCCCACGGCTCGTCCGAGGTTCCCATGGTGAACGGGCCGCCGGGGACGAGGACTTCGGACTCGGTGAGCGGCTCCGCGGCCGTGACCGGCGGGGGAGGGGCGGTGAGTGCCGCCGGTCCCTTGCGGAGCTGATGGGTGATCAGCATCGTCTCGTCGTGCTGCTGTTCGTGCTGCGCGATCATGCCGAAGGCGAAGGCCGCGTCGACCAGCGGACGCCCTTCGAGCCGGGTGGCGCCGAGGATGCCGAGGACCCGGTCGCGTACGTCCGCCGCGTACGCCCGCGCCTCGGCCGGGGCGAGCAGCGGCAGTGACGGGCGGCTGGCGCGCGGGTGCTGGAAGGCGTCGTACATCGAGTCGATCTCGGGGCGCAGCGCCTCGCGGCCGGCGACGGCCCGCCACAGCCACTGCTCCTCCTGATTGCCGATGTGCGCCAGGTCCCACACGAGCGGCGACATCAACGGCGAGTGCTGGGCGGTGAGTTCGGAGTCCTCGACGCAGGAGGTGAGCAGCGCGGTGCGCGCCCGCGCGGCGTCGAGGACGGCCACCGTCCGCCGCCGCAGCTCCCCCTCGTCGAGCCCGGACCCGGGCGCGGACCCGGGCGCGGAAGCAGGCGAGGAGCCGGCCCCGACTCCCGGCCTGGAACTGTTCCCGGAACCGTTCCCGGCTCCGGCGCCTGCTCCTGCCCTGGCCCCGGCTCCGGTCCCGTTCCCCGCCCCCGGCCCGGAACCGTTCCCGTTCCCGTTCCCGGCTCCGTTCCCGTCGCCCGCTGTCGTCCCCTGCGCCGTCATGACGCCACCTCCAGAAGCTCGTCGGCCGGACAGCCGCCCGGCACCACGTACCGGGCGTGGAACGCGGCGACCGCGCCCACCACCTCGGGCGTCGCCCCCGTCCGCGGCAGCGCCTCAAGGGCCGCCTCGAACACGGCCTTCGCCGCCCGGTGGAGCAGCGGACTCGTCAGCCCGTCGCGGGCCGCCGTCGTCCACAGCGGATTGCGCGGCGCGGGCGCGTCCCCGGCGAGCGCCGCCAGCGGCCGTACCGCCCGGTGCGCCGCCGCCACGGCCCGCGGGTCCTCGAAGAGGGCGGTGGTGACCGCCAGCGGCACCATCCAGCCGTCGGGCCCCGGCTGTGCGTCGATCATCCGCAGCTCCAGATGCCCGCGCGGTCGCACCGGCGGGAAGAGGGTGGTCAGGTGGTAGCGCAGATCGTCCGCGTCGGGCCGGCGCGGCAGGCCCGAGCGCAGCCACTCCCGGAAGGTCAGGTCCTCCGGCACCGCCCACGGGCCGCTCGGGGTGCGTACGCACATGACCGAGGTGTCCAGGACGTGCGCCGCCCACTCGGCGCGCGGCTCGCCGTCCGGGGACGGGGCGAGCGCCCGGCCCGGATCCAGGTCCGTCCACAGCGCCTGCCGGGTCGACCGCCAGCCGGTCCGACGCCCGCCGTGCACCGGCGAGTTGGCGAACGCGGCCACCAGGACCGCGCCGAGCAGATGCGCGAGCCGCCAGCGGCTGCGATAGCCGAGCGGCCCGTCGTCGTCGAGACCGGCGTCCAGACAGACCTGCACGGACGCCGACTCGCACATCATGGCCCGCCCGGACGGACCCGTCCGGCCGAGGGCGAGCTCCATGGCGTCGTAACGCGGCTCGTGCAGCACCCGCGCGCGCGGCGCGTGCCAGGGGTCCACGCCGTAGCCGCTGAGGCCGAGTCCGAGCGGGGCGAGTGCCTGCCGTACCGCCCGCAGATCCGCGGCGAGCGAGTCCAGGCACTCCATGAGGGAGGCGGCGGGCGGCGAGCTGAGCTCCAGCTGCCCACCGGGTTCGAAGGTGAGGGCCGCCACCAGCGGCAGCGCCCGTACGGTGTCGATCGCCGCGGCCAGCCGGCGCGGCGGAACGGGAAGGCGGGGATCACGCAGATCGTGGACGAGCCATTCCAGCTCGGCCCCGACCGCGCGCGGCGGCCCCGTCTTGAAACAGATACATCGCAGCAGGTCCTCGGCCGTCTCCTCGGTCAGAGGAGAATCACCCAGAGGAGAACCACCTCGGGGTATGCCGTTCGACGACGGTGTCGTCATCGCTCCACCTCCTGGGAAAGCGCTGCTTTCCACCTAAAGCCACCCGGCACGGGCGTGCAAGGGCGCCTCGCGCACCCCTCGCGTACCCCGCGTACACCCCTCGCGCACCCCTCGCCCGCCCCGCGTGGCGCCCGGCGCGTACCCACGGCGCAAATCCCGTTGCCCCGCGTCACCGGTGTCGATCATGCTTTCGGGACATGAGCGCACGACTGCGGGCCCTCGCCCGCGAGAACGAGGAGATCGTGGCGGCCGGCCACTACACCGGCCCCGGCGGACGCGTCGTCCCCCTCGCCGAGCGGCTGGCCACGGCCGTGGCGGGAACCCGTCTGTACGGCCCCGAGCCCGTACCCGTCACCCCCGGCACCGACCGCACCACCCGCATCGCGGTCACCGGCGAGAGCAGCCTCGCCGCCGCCCGCCGGATGCTCCGCGAGGACCCCGGCACCCCCGTCGCCGTCCTCAACTTCGCCTCCGCCCGCAACCCCGGCGGCGGCTACCTCAACGGCGCCCAGGCCCAGGAAGAGGCCCTGTGCCGCTCCTCCGCCCTCTACACCACTCTGCTGCGGGCTCCGGAGTACTACGCCCACCACCGCGAACACCGGGACGCCTTCTACACCGACCGGGTCATCTACTCGCCCGCCGTCCCCGTCTTCCGCGACGACGCGGGACGGCTGCTCGCCGAGCCCTTCGCCGTCGGCTTCCTCACCTCACCCGCGCCCAACGCCGGAGTGATCCGCCGCCAGACCCCCGCACTGGCCGGCCGCGTCCCCGCCGCCCTGGCCGCCCGCGCCGAGCGGGTCCTGGAGACCGCCGCCGCGCAGGGCTACCGCCGGCTCGTCCTCGGCGCCTGGGGCTGCGGCGTCTTCCAGAACGACCCCGCCGAGGTCGCGGGCGCCTTCAAGGCCCTGCTCACCGGTGACGGCCGCTTCGCCCGCCACTTCGACGAGATCGTCCTCGGCATCCTCGACCGCACCCGCGAGAAGACGACCCTCGCTGCCTTCCGGCAGGTCTTCCAGGGCGCCTGATATGCGCCTTTCGTGCCTCCGTGCGAGTCTGGAACGAGATCCAGGACGGGAGGCATGATCGTGGGCAAGAAGCAGACCCGGGTCAACAAGGGCGCCCGCAGCGGAGGCCATGAGCACCGTGCGGCGGTCGCGGCCAAGGAGAGCCCGAGCTCGCCGATGTCGTCCGAGGCGCCACGCCCGGCCATCGACGTCCCTTCCCACCGCAGGGAACGGAAGTTCGGGCACAACTGAGACGTGCACCGGAGGAACGGGCCCGGCGCCGACTGGCGCACCGGGCCCCTTCCGGTGTCTCCGGACGTGCTCACCTTCTCAGGTCTTGCTCACTCCCTTGCTGCGGGTCGTCGCCGACCGTGATCTCCTCGGTGCGCGGCGCGGGCACCGAGGCCGGGGACTGCTGCTGCGCCGCCCCGGCACCGTTCGGGCTCATGTTGGCGAGCAGCTGCCGCGCCAGGCCGAGGCCCGTGCCGCCCATGGTGAGTGCCTTGGCGAACATGTCCGCCATCCCGTCCGCGCCGTTGAGCAGCACCATCTGGTCGACGTTGCCGAAGGCGGAGGCACCCGCCTCCACGATCTCCGGCCACCTCTCGGCCAGTTGCTGCGCGACCACGGCCTCCTGGTTCTCGGCGAGCGCCGCGGCCCGCGCCTTGATCGCCTCCGCCTCGGCCAGACCCTTCGCCCGGGTCGCCTCGGCGATCGCGAGACCCTTGGCGTGGGCCGCGGCGGCCTCCGCCTCACCGGTCACCCGGGTGGCCGTCGCCGTCGCCGCGCTCGCCAGTTCGGTCTTACGGGCCTCCGCCTCGGCGGCCAGGATCCGGGCGTCGCGCTCGGCCGCCGCCAGCGTGCGCTTCTCGTACGCGAGGGCGTCGGCCGGCTTGCGGACCTCCGCCTGCAGCTGCTGCTCCTTCCGGTTGGCCTCCAGTTCCGCGACCCGGGTCTCCTGGACCACGACCTCCTGGCGTGCGGCCGCGTCCGCCAGCGGACCGGCCTGACGGGCCTTCGCGCCCGCCTGGTCCCGTTCGGCCTGGTAGCCCGCCTGCAGGATCTCGCTGTCCCTGGTCGCCTCCGACATCCGCGCCGCGGCCTGCTGCTCGGCCTCGGTCGCCCGGCGGTTGGCCTCCGCCTGCGCGATCCGCGCGTCCCGCTGCACGGCCGCCGCGTGCGGCGCCGCCAGGTTCTTGATGTAGCCCGTGGGGTCGTCGATCTCGTGGATCTGCAGGGAGTCCACGATCAGCCCCAGCTTCTCCATCTCCGTGCCACAGGCCGCCCGCGCCTGCCCGGTCAGCTTCTCCCGGTCACGGATCATGTCCTCCACCGTCAACCCGCCCACGATGGCGCGGAGATGACCGGCGAAGACGATGTGCACCCGCTCCGACATCAGCTTCTGCTGGTCGAGGAAACGGCGGGCGGCGTTGGCGATCGACACGAAGTCGTCGCCCACCTTGAAGATGACGACGCCCCGCACCTTGAGCGGGATGCCCTGGTGCGTGACGCACTCCACCGACAGCTGCGTCTCGTTGAGGTCGAGCGACAGCTTCCGCACCGCCTGGACACCGGGCAGCACGAGCGTGCCCCGGCCGGTGACGATCCGGAAGCCCATGCCCTCGCCGAGGCCTTCGTTCTTGTGGTTCGAACCCGAGATGATCAGCGCCTCGTTGGGTTCGGCGACGCGCCACATCAGTTTGAACAGAGCGATCAGAAGGACGAGGGCGCCGACGACGCCGCCCGCCACGATCCCGAGGCTCATTGGACAGGTCCCCCTTCACCGGAGCCGAGCGGTTCCGGTGAAGGGAGTCTCCTCCTGGCGCCCCTGCCGCTCAATGGATCTGTCAACTGTCGTACGCGGCTGTGACATACACGGTGCGCGGAGGGAGATGTTCCACCACCATCACGACCGTTCCCGGCTCGATCCGGTCCTTGCCCGTGGCCGGGTAGGCGAGGAAGTGCTCGGCGCCGCCCCGGATGCGGACGATCACCTCGCCGACGAGGCCGGGTCCCACTGTGCCGGTCACGCGGCCGAGCAGGCCCACCATCGAAGCGTCGTCGTCCATGACCGAACGGTACGTCAGTACCCCGCCCGGGCGGTACGGGAGCCGGTCAGCGCACGGAACGGGTGGTGGGTGATGACACGTGTCAACGGCGCGTGTGAAGCTTGTGTGACACCCGAATCCGGCCATCCGCCAGACCCTGCGCCGGATCGTTCTGGAAAGATGCCGGACCGATGAGCCAGTCACCCAAGGGGCAGCCCGCCGCACTGCAGTCCGCCGGGCGCTCCGTCCCCACCAGCGCCGACGTGGCGCGGCTCGCGGGGGTCTCCCGGGCCACCGTGAGCTACGTCCTCAACAACACCGCGGCCGTACGGATCAGCGAGCCCACCCGCCGCCGGGTCCGCGAGGCCGCCGAGGAACTGGGCTACGTGCCGCACGCCGGCGCCCGCAGCCTGCGCGCCGGACACAGCCGGATGGTGCTCATGCCCACCGCGCACGTGCCGGTCGGCCCGCTCTACAGCCGCTTCTTCAACGAACTCCAGTGGGCCCTGCGACGACTCGACTACACCGTGGTGCAGTACGGCAGCGTGGGCCTCGACGGGGAGGAGGCGGTCCGCGCCTGGGCCGAGCTGCGGCCGGTCGCGGTGGTCTCGCTCGGCCACGTCGACCTCACCCCCGCCGGCGTCGACCTGCTCAGGCGCGCCGGCGCCCGCGCCGTGCTCACGATCGGCCCGCGGGAGGTCGAGGGCACCCACGCCGTCGTCATGGACCTGACCAGGGTTGGCCGCGACGCCGGCGCGCACCTCGTCGCGCGCGGCTGCCGCACCATCGGCGTGGTGATGCCCGAGGAACCGGGCCTGGAGATGTTCTCCGTACCGCGCCTGGAGGGCGTGCGGGCCGCGGCGGCCGAGGCCGACGCCCGTGTCGTACCGCTGCCGCTGGCGTACGAGGAGGAGCCCGCCGCCGCACTGGCCGCGCGATGGCGCGAACTCGGCGTCGACGGGGTGTTCGCGTACAACGACGAGTACGCGATGCTGCTGATGCGCGCCCTCCAGGACGCCGGGATCGCGGTGCCGGACGAGACGGCCGTGGTCGGCTCGGACGACCTGGTGCTCGGCCGGCTGCTGCGCCCCCGGCTCAGCACCGTGCACATCGACATGGTCGGCGGCCAGGAGCTCGCGGAGCTGGTGGACCGCGTGGTGCGCGAGCCAGGGACGCCGCCGGAGCGGCACGAGCTGTTCGCCTCGCGGATGGTGGTCCGCGAGTCCAGCTGACGGCGCGGCCCGCCGCCCGGCCCCGGCCCGGGCCCCGGCCCCCGGCCTGGGCCCCGGCCCCCGGCCGGGCGGCGGGCCGGGGGCGGGCGGCTTAGCGTCGGTTGCATGAGCACACATCCGAAGCGCTTCGAGATCCTGCTGGTTCCGGCGCACGTGGAGAACCGCGGCGGCGCCTCCGTGGAGGACAGTGCCGTCCGCTCGGCGGTGGTCGAGGCGACCGGCCGCACCGGTGAGACCGGCTATCCGATCTACGAGGGCCACGGTCTGGTGGCCGACATCGACCCCGAGACGCGGACGGTGGAGGCGCTCCTGGTCGACGGACGCGAGCTGGACTACGGACTGACGGCGCTGATCAGGGGCCCGGAGACGGCCCGGCGGAGCGCCGAGGGCGGGCGTTGACAGGAGGCGCGGGGCGGGCGGAGACTCGGGCGGGCGAAGGCGAAGAAGCCTTCACCAGGCGAACGGATCGTCGTCGTTCCCGGCATCCGTCCGCCCGTCCGGGCCGTTCCGACACAGGGCATGTGGGAGAGAACCGATGAGCATCCGCGACGTCTACATCGTCGACGCCGTCCGCACTCCGATCGGCAAGTTCGGCGGTGCGCTCTCCTCCGTCCGCCCCGACGATCTCGCCGCCCACGTGGTGAGGTCCCTGGTCGACCGTACCCCCGACCTCGACCCCGCCCGGATCGACGACGTGTACTTCGGCGACGCCAACGGCGCCGGCGAGGACAACCGGGACGTGGCCCGGATGGCCGTCCTGCTCGCCGGCCTCCCGGCCTCGGTGCCCGGAGTGACCGTCAACCGGCTCTGCGGCTCGGGCCTGGAGGCCGTGATCCAGGCGGCCCGCGCCATCGCGCTCGGCGACGCCTCCGTGGCCGTGGCCGGCGGCGTCGAGTCGATGTCCCGCGCCCCCTGGGTGCTGCAGAAGCCCGAGCGCGCCTTCCCGGCGGGCCACCAGCAGCTCCACTCCACCACCCTCGGCTGGCGCATGACCAACCCGCGCCTTCCCGCCGAGTGGACCGTGGCCCTCGGCGAGGGCGCCGAACTCGTCGCCGACAAGCACGCGATCAGCCGCGAGGCCCAGGACGCCTTCGCCCTCGCCAGCCACCAGAAGGCCGCCGAGGCCTGGGCCAAGGGGCTGTACGACGGCGAGGTCGTGCCGTACGAGGGCGTGGATCTCGTACGCGACGAGTGCATCCGCGACTCCACGTCGACCGAGGCCCTGGCCAGGCTGAAGCCCTCGTTCCGCCGTGACGGCGGCACCGTCACGCCCGGCAACGCCTCGCCCCTCAACGACGGGGCCGCGGCCCTGCTCCTCGTCGACGAGGACGGTCTGCGCGAGACCGGCCGCGAGCCGCTGGCCCGGATCCGCGCGTCTGCCGTCACCGGCATCGAACCGCAGCTCTTCGGACTCGGCCCGGTCGAGGCCGTCCGCCGCGCCCTGGAGAAGTCCGGCCGTGGCTTCGGCGACCTGACCACCTTCGAGCTGAACGAGGCCTTCGCCGCCCAATCCCTCGGCTGCCTCGCCGAGTGGCCGGAACTCGACCCCGCCGTCGTCAACCCGCGCGGCGGCGCCATCGCGATCGGACACCCCCTCGGCGCCTCGGGCGCCCGCCTCGCCGGCGCGGTCGCCCACCAGCTCGCGGCGGCCGGCTCCGGCACGGGCCTCGCGGCGCTGTGCATCGGCGTCGGCCAGGGCCTGGCCCTCGTCCTGGAGCGCTGAACACCCGGGCCGAGCGAAGGGCGGCCCCGTGGATCACGGGGCCCGCCACTCTCACGTCCGGGTCACGCCAGGCTCAGGCCTGCTTCTGGGCGCCGGCTGCCTGCGCATCGGCGATGGACTGGCGCACCTCGTCCATGTCCAGCTTGCGGGCCTGGCCGATCAGGTCCTCCAGAGCCGCCTCCGGCAGCGCGCCGGGCTGCGCGAACACCGCGACCTTGTCGCGCACGATCATCAGCGTGGGGATCGAGCGGATCTCGAAGGCCGCCGCCAGTTCCTGCTGCGCCTCGGTGTCCACCTTGGCGAAGACCAGGTCCTCGTGCCGCTGCGACGCGGCCTCGAACACCGGGCCGAACTGAC
This sequence comes from Streptomyces sp. NPDC048623, assembly GCF_040650755.1. Classification (NCBI taxonomy): domain Bacteria; kingdom Bacillati; phylum Actinomycetota; class Actinomycetes; order Kitasatosporales; family Streptomycetaceae; genus Streptomyces; species Streptomyces sp. NPDC048623. The sequence goes on along the minus strand of NZ_JBEZHV010000003.1, from coordinate 32,843 downwards.
GACACGGGCCGCACCAGGAAGCCCAGAAGTCGATCAGAACGAACTCGTTCTCGCTCACGATCTGGTCGAAGTTGTCCTTGGTGAGCTCTACGGTGCTCATGCTCCCTGCCTTCCGTCTCCTGGCGCCTGCCTGGCGGTTGCCTTGCGGTCCCCTGGGGACTCGTCCGGCACAACGGCGTACCGAGCCGCCGTATTCCGCGCCGATCCGCGCCGCCGCCCGCAGACTGGTCTGCATGACACGAGCGGCGGAACACGAGCACACGCACGAGCACACGCACGAGCGCATGTACGAGCACACGCACGAGCGCACGTACGACGTGGTGGTCCTGGGCGCGGGACCGGTGGGCGAGAACGTGGTGGACCGGGTCCGGGCGGCCGGGCTCAGCGCGGCGGTGGTTGAGAGCGAACTGGTCGGCGGGGAGTGCTCGTACTGGGCCTGCATGCCCAGCAAGGCACTGCTCCGCCCGGCGATCGTCCGCTCCGAGGCGCGCCGTGTGGCCGGTCTGCGCTCCCACGCGTACGGCCCGCTGGACGCGCACGAGGTGCTCGCCCACCGCGACAAGGTGGTCGGCAACTGGCAGGACGACGGCCAGGTGTCCTGGGTACGGTCCACCGGCGCCGACCTCTACCGCGGCCAGGGGCGCCTGCACGGCCCGCGCCGGGTCGCGGTCGAGGGCGCCGAGGGCGACCGCCATGTCCTCACCGCCCGTCACGCCGTGGCCGTCTGCACCGGAAGCCGCGCCGTCCTGCCCGACCTGCCGGGCCTCACCGGCGCCCGCCCCTGGACCAGCCGCGAGGCCACCAGCTCCGAGCGCGTGCCCGAACGCCTCGTGGTGGTGGGTGGGGGAGTGGTCGGCGTCGAGATGGCGACGGCCTGGCAGGCACTCGGCTCCCGCGTCACGTTCCTCGTCCGGGGCGGTGGACTGCTGCCCCGCATGGAGCCGTTCGCGGGCGAACTCGTCGCCGCCGCGCTCGCCGAACGCGGTGCCGACATCCGCTACGGCGCGTCCGTCGCCGCGGTCGTACGGGACGGGGGCACGGGGCCGGTGACCGTGGTCCTGGAGGGCGGCGACCATGTCGAGGGCGACGAGGTGCTGTTCGCGACCGGGCGGCGGCCGCGCACCGAGGACATCGGCCTCGAGACGGTGGGCCTGGAGCCGGGTTCGTGGCTGTCCGTCGACGACAGCCTGCGGGTCGACGGGTACGACTGGCTGTACGGGGTCGGCGATGTCAACCACCGGGCGCTGCTCACCCACCAGGGCAAGTACCAGGCGCGGATCGCGGGGGCCGCGATCGCCGCGCGAGCGACGGCGGACAAGGCGGACAAGGCGGATGAGGCGGATGGCGGTGCGTGGGGGCCGCACCGGGCGACGGCCGATCACGCCGCCGTGCCGCAGGTCGTGTTCACCGACCCGGAGGCGGCGGCAGTCGGGCTCAGCCTGGCCGCCGCCCAGGCCGCGGGGTACCGGGCGCGGGCCGTCGACCTCGACCTCACCGGGGTCGCCGGGGCCGGGCTCTACGCGCAGGGCTACAAGGGCCACGCGCGGATGGTCGTCGACCTGGACCGCGAAGTCGTCCTCGGCGTGACCTTCGTCGGCCCGGGCGTGGGCGAACTGCTCCACTCGGCCACCGTCGCCGTCACCGCCGAGGTCCCGATCGCCCGCCTCTGGCACGCGGTCCCGTCCTACCCGACGCTCAGCGAGGCCTGGCTCAGGCTCCTTGAGGCGTACCGCGACGGAGGGGGCCCGGCATGACGCCCGGCTCCGGGGAGCGCGCCAACGAGTACGACGCCATCTGCGCCCACTGCGGCGCCCCGGTCCCGGCGGGCACGGGCCTGCTCCGCCACACCCCCCACGGCTGGCAGACCTACCACCCACCCCACGCCCCACCCCCGGGCCCGCCCCCACCCACGGACCACCCGGGCTGGCACCACCGCCGGCTCCTCTCGCTGGACATCGCGACCACGGGCCACCGCTTCGCGATCGACCGCATCGTGTCGGCGGCGCTGAGAAGCAGCGACGGGGAGGAACGCGACTGGGCGATCACCCCGGGGCGGGAGGCCGGGGACGGCGGCGTGGCGGGCCGTGGCGGGGGCGCGAGCGCCGGTCCTGGCCGGGCGCCGGATGCCGGCCCGCTGTCCGGCTCGGGGCGGGCCCCGGATTCCGGCCGCGGGCCGCATGGCGACCCTGGCCGGAAGATCGAGCCCGGCCTGTCGGCCAGTTCCGGCCTCACGCCCGGCCCGGGCTCCGGTAGAGAGCCGGGCGTTGCGCCCACTCCCGGTGCCGCCCCCACCCCCACCCCTCAACCGCCACCCCTGCCCCCGGCCCAGGTCCTCGACGAGGTGGCCGGTCTCGTCGCCGAGCACCTCGCCTCCGGGGAGATCCTCGTCGTCTGGTTCGCCCCCTACGTCCTGACGACGCTGCACGCCGAGCTGCTCCGGCACGGCCTCGCCCCGCTCAGCGTCCGCGTGCCGGCCGGTGTCGGTCCGATCTGCGATCCGCTCGTCCTCGACCGGCACGCCGACCGCTACCGCCCCGGGAGCCGTTCCCTCCACGCGGTCGCCGACTGGTACGGCATCCCGCACCTCCACCCCGGCGAACCCGGCTCCGATGCCGGCGCCGCGCTCGCCCTCGCGCGGGCGATCCCTGCCTCGTACCCCACACTGGCCCGGCTGTCCCGGCCCGCGCTCCACACCGAGCAGATCATCTGGTACGCCGAGCAGACGGAACGTCACCCCGACGCTCCTGCCTGGCCGTTCGAGGAGATCGAGCCCCTTCCCTGGGAGGAGAATGGAAGTTGAGGGACAGTCAGAAAGACAAGGACGGCACACCCGAGCCGGAGGCCCCGTGGCACGAGATCGTTCCCGGGCTGTGGACGGGCGGGCACCACTGGGCCACCGCCGAGGGCCCGGAGCGGAGGCGGACTGGCCGGCTCGGTTCCGTGATCGTAGAGTCCTCGGACATGACCGAGCAGTTCAGCCGCGCCTCCCACCACCCCGCCCCGGAGGCCTCCGCGTGATCGACGCCGCCACGCACATCCGCGTCGCGCGCCCCTCCCACGATCTCGCCGCCGCCGAGCGCTTCTACGTCGACGGCCTGGGCCTCGATGTCCTGTGGCGCAAGACCGACCCCGCCCCCGGCGAGCACGAGTTGCTGATGGTCGGCCCGGCAACCGGCGGCTGGCACTTCGAACTCACCCGCGACCCGCACGCCGAGCAGCCCCTCGAACCGACCCCCACCGTGGACGACCTGTTCGTGGTCTACCTGGGCAGGCCCGTCGCCGAGTTCCAGGTCGCCCGCCTCCTCGCCGCCGGCGGCACCTGGGTCCCGGCCCACTGCTCCCGCACCTGGGGCCAGGGCCCGTCCGGAGACCGCCCATCAGCGTGAGGTGAACCGGAACGCCGTCGCGGCCACTACCGCGACCGCCGCCCCCCTCCAGCTCACCCCCGCCTTCGCCGCGGTGGCCACCGGCGGTCCCGCGCGCGGGGCGCGGGACCGCCGGGCGGGCCCGGGAGCCGAGGGGCTCGGGGCCCCGGGGCTCAGAGCCGGGCGAGGATCTGCTTCAGCTGGGTGATCTCGGCGGTCTGGGTCCGCACCACGTCGTCGGCGACCTTCTTCGCCTCCGGGTCCGCACCGCTCGTCTGCTCCGTCTTCGCCATGCTCACCGCGCCCTCGTGGTGCGCGATCATCAGCTCGGCGAACGTGCGGTCGAACTCCTTGCCCTTCGCGGCCGCCAGGTCCTTCATCTCCGTGTCGGACATCATCCCGCCCATGGAGTGGCCGCTTCCGCCCTCCATGGCCTCGGGCCTGCCCCAGGCCTTGAGCCAGGACTGCATCTTCTGGATCTCGGGATCCTGGGCCTTCTCGATCGCCCCGACGATCTTCTTGATCTCCGCGTCCTCCGCGCGCCCGTCGGCGAGCTTCGCCATCTCCAGGGCCTGCTCGTGGTGCGGGATCATCATCTGCGCGAACATCACGTCCGCGTCGTTGAAGGAGCCGGCCGAGGCGCCGGCGCCGGCGGGCACGGAGGCGGCCGGGGCGGAGGTCATCCCGCCGTGGTCCATCCCGCTCATGGAGCCGCCGTCGGACCCGCCGCAGGCGGCGAGCAGCAGCCCGGCCGCGGCGACGGCGCCGGTGACGGCGAGCCGTCGGGCGGTACGGCGGGTGGCGGAGCGAGCGGGGGAGTTCTTGACGTTCTTGAGGGCACGCATGGGTGTCACACCTCGTTCTCGTTCGTGGTGTCGTTCCTGTGGTCGGTCGTACGCGTCTGCGGGCAGCACGAGGCAGCACGAGGCAGCCCGCGGGGCGGTACGCCCTAGATCCGCAGGACCGACAGCGCGGCGAGGTCGGGAGGACGGGGCGGCGGCGCGTGCGGGCGCAGGGCCGCGAGGAGCCGGGCGAGCGGCGGGACGGTGAGGTCCCGGCGGGCGCGCCGCAGGGCGGCGCGGACGAGGGCGGCGAGCAGCCAGGCCCCGAGGACCGCCACACACAGCGTGGTCATGTCCATCCCGCCGCCGGAGTCGTGCGAGGACGCCGGGGCGGGGACGGCGGCCGAGGCGCGGTCCGCGTGGTGCCCGGCCGACGGGCCGGTGGTGTGCGCGTGGCCGCCCGCGGACGAGGTGCCGCCGGCCTCATGGGCGGCCACGGCGACATGCGCCGCCGCCCCGCCCGTACCACCGCCGGAGGAGCCCCCCGGGTGGCCGACCGAGTGCATCACGAACACACCGAGCGCGAGCACGACGACGAGCAGCAGGTGCGCCAGGGCACCGCGGGCCGGCGTCCGGCCACTGCGCTCTCGTCCCGTGTGCACGGCTGCCTCTCCTCCCGCCTCTCGATGCGTCCGTCTGTCCGTCTGTCCGTCTGTCCGTTCGCCCCGACCGACCGTACCCGATACCCCAGCCCGGTACCGTCCGAGGGCGCCGGATCCACCCCCGTGGCGTACACCGGCCACGCCGGTGACACCGGCCCGTCCCCGGCCCGACCCTGATCACGGAAGGCACCACTCGCCGGGAGGCACGCCCATGTCGATCGTCGTCACCTTCGCCGGACGGACCCCGCTCCCCACCGACGGCTCCTGGTACCAGATCTGGTCCTACCGGGTGCAGCCCGCCACTCCGGCCGACCTCCGTCCGGGGCAGCGGGTCGCCCTCGCCCTGCCCGCCGACGTCGACCTGCGCGACCCGACGCTGTTCCCCGGGGTGCCCGCGCTCGACGGCGCCTTCACCGAGGCCGACCCCGGCTCGGGCCGGCAGTACGCGGGCCGGACCGTGACCGGCACAGGACCGGTGACGATCTCCTTCGTCGCCCCGCCCACCCAGTCCGAGCGGGACCTGCTCCTCGTGGTCCGCGACACCGGCCGGCCCTGGACGGTGACCCCCTTCGCCACCTCGCCCGGCGGCCCCGCCGGCCCGTCCCGGGTGCTGCCCGCGCCCGTGCCGGGGCCGGTGCGCGCCGGGCGGCCGGTCGGCGAGTTCGCCGGCACCCTGCCGTACGCGAGCGAGCTGTTCGGCGTCTACCAGCCGCTGCCCGGCTGGCTCGGATACGGGAGCGCGGGCCGGCTCGCCGACCCGAACGCGCCGCGCCCGGCCGCCACGGTCTTCGCCGGCCCGGCGGCGCGCGGCCTGGAGCACCCCGAGCTCGCCGCGCTCGCCCGGCTCGCCGGGCAGCAGCCGCCCACCGAGGGCATCCTGTCGCCGGTCGGCCTGGTCAATCTGTTCCGGCAGTACTTCTACGAGTTCGACACCTTCCTCGGCGCACCCGCCGGACATCTGTGGCTCAGCCCCGGCGGCATGGTCGAGCTCGTCGAGACCAGCACCCGCCGCACGCTGGTCGAGCGGACCGCGAGCCAGTCGGAGGAGACCGTCCGCAAGTCCGAGGAGACCCTCACCGACCAGAACGACGTCGCCGACGCCGTCAAGGAGTCCAACGCCAACGACACCAGCCTCGGCGCGAGCGCCGCCGGCGGCGCCTCCTTCGCCGGGATCTACCACGCCGACGCCAGCGCCAGCTACGCCACCAAGTCCACCACCAGCAAGTCCTCCGAGCTCACCCACAAGCACACCCGCACCCAGAGCTCGAAGGTCAGCAGCGAGATCCGGCGCAACTTCTCGACCACCTTCAAGACGGTCACCGAGACCACCGACACGTCCAGCCGCCGGTACGTCGTGCAGAACACCACCGACCGGCTCGCCAACTACGAGCTGCGCCGCAAGATGCGCAAGGTCGGCGTGCAGGTCCAGCACATCGGCACCCGGATGAGCTGGCAGGTCTTCGTGAACGCGCCGGGCCGGGTGCTCGGCCTCGGCGAACTCGTCGACATCGTGCCCGCGCCCGACCTCACCTCGCTGCGCAAGCCCGAACCGCCCGAGCCGCTCACCCCGATCCTGTCCACCTTCACCGGCACCTTCCCGATCGCCGAGCACCCCGACAGCACCAACGCCCCGCACAACGACGCCGACTGGCGCCGCCAGGAGGGCTTCGACCGGATGTGGCGGGGCGAGGAGGACGAGTACATCGTCGCGAACTTCGACTACGGAGCCATCCCGCCCGCCCCCGGCTACACCCTGAGCACCAACCCCGACTTCGTGCAGCTGGTCTCCGCGAAGAACGGGCACGGCACCGACGCCAAGTTCCTGGTGAAGTACGTGATCCAGCGCCCCGACACCGGCCGCTTCCAGGTCCGTGCGGACAACGTGCACTTCGGCGGCACCCCGGTCATCACCTTCACCCTCCAGCTGCGCTGGGAGCCGCCCGCCGTCGACCCGGCCGCCGTCGCCTACCGGGCCGCGCTCGCCCAGTACGAGAAGGAGGTCGCCGCCCTCCAGCGCAAGGCGTACGCGGCGGCCGTGCGCGAACGCACCACCCTGCTCAGCAAGGTCAGGCCGCGGCCGGCCGAGGACCTGCGCAAGGAGGAACGGCACTCCGTCTTCGCCCATCTCGTCGACCAGCTCCGCCTGTTCGACCCCGCCGACGCGCATCTGGAGGCCGAACTCATCCGGCAGATCTTCGACGTCGACCAGATGCTGTACTTCGTCTCGCCCGACTTCTGGCGCCCGGACGACGTCTCCGCCCCGGCCGGACCCGACTCGGCGGGCCGCTACCCCGTGCCGCCCGCCCGCTGGGAGGGCACCGAAGGCGACCCGCTGGCCGGCGAGACCGTGCTCACCGCCTACTCCCGCACCAGCGCGCACAACGCGCCCGACGCCAAGAACCCCGCCCCCGCGCAGGAATGGCGCGTCGACTATCTGATCACCCCCGACTCCCAGCCCGCGCCCATGGGCAGCTCGCTGGGCTGGCTGGTCCAGGCCGACGGCGACGAGCGGCGCAACGAGTTCCTCAACTCGGCCTGGGTGAAGGCCGTCCTGCCGATCCGGCCCGGCCACGAGCGGGAGGCCCTCGGCTGGCTCACCCAGGCGGGGGTCGAGGGCGAGGCCGCGCTCGACAAGCCGTACGCCTGGCAGGAGGGCGACCCCGACGCGTACCGTGACCAGACCATCGGCCGGGTCCTCGAACTCCTCGCCGCCGAACTGGAGACGGCCAACACCAGCGTCGCCAACACCCTCGCCGCCGAGCAGGTCTTCGAGACCGGCTTCGACCCCCTCGCCGGCGGCTTCCGCCCCGCCGAGCCGTACCGGATCTTCGACCAGTGGGTAGAGGTCCTGCCCACCGACCAGGTCGTCGCCGTCGAGGTCACGTACGACCCCAAGACCGGCCAGCAGATCTGAGGCGCACCCGCCATGACCACGCGCTATGTGCATGCCGGCCGCGGTGTGCGGTCCGGCCGCTTCGACGACGAGCGCAAGCCCGCCCGTACGGTCGCCGACGCGCTGCGGGCCGCCGCGGCAGGCGACACCGTCGTCGTCCTCGACAACGCGGTCTACCGCGAACCCGAACTCGTCCTCGACCGGCCCGTCACCCTGATCAGCGAGCATCTGCGCGGCCACCCGGCCGCCGACCCCACCGACGCCCGCTTCGACCCACGCGCCCTGCCCGCCCTCGACGGCGGCGGGCGGCACCGGGTGCTGCGCATCGGCCCCGGCGCGCCCGGCGGGCGGCGCGGTTTCGGGCCGGTCGCCGTCAAGGGCCTGCGGATCACCGGCGGGCACTCCGTCCACACCCCGCGCGATCCCGCGCTCGGCGCGGGCGGCGGGATCGCCGTCGTCGACGCCGACGACGTACTGATCGAGCGCTGCGCGATCACCGGCAACCGCACCGAGACCGCGCCCTTCCCGGCCTGGCCGGAATCCGACCGGACGGCGCTCCGCGACGCCGTCGTCACCCTCCTCGGCGATGTCCTGCCGGCCGGCGGAGTCACCGCCGCCAACCATCTGATCGACACCGTCAACACCATGCTGTCCTGGGTACGAGGCGCCGCCCCGCTGCCCCGGATCGACCGGGCCGCGCTGCTCGCGCGGGCCGCGCGCACCTTCGACACGCTCGTGCCGCCCGGCGTCCGCGCCATGTGGCTGGCCGGGCAGTCCTTCGGCGGCGGCGTCGCCACCGTCTGGGCGAGCCCCACCCTGCGGCACTGCCTCGTCCGGGGCAACACCGCCGAGGGGCGGGGCGGCGGACTGGCCGTCGTCGGCTACGGCTGGCCGACCCTGGAGGGCTGCTGGATCGACCGCAACGCCTCCGGGAGGCGCGGCAGGCTCGACGGGGGCGGCATCGGCTGCGAGATCTCCCTGCCGGGGCGGCTCGGGCGCGACCTCAGCGAGCTGGACCTCATCACGTTCCTCGCCGACCGGGCGCTGGCGGCCCGCACCGCGGTCCTGCACCCCGGCACGATCGTCACCCTCACCCCGACCGAGCTCTACCACTTCCTGCGCTGGCTCCTGAACCCCTTCGAGCCCAACCCGGTGCTCGCCAAGACCCCTCGGATCCTCGCCGAACTGCTCACCGGCCGGGTCGAGGAGGCCGTTCACCTGGGCTTCTATGCCATCGCCGCCTCCGCGCTGCGTCTCGACCGGTGGTCGGCCTGGCAGGAGGAGGAGATCCTGGACGCCCGGCGGCGGTCGGTCACGCTCACCGACTGCCGGATCACGGGCAACACGGCCGCCGACGACGGCGGCGGACTCTACGCCTCCGTGCTGTCCCGGGTCCGGCTCACCGGCACCGAGGTGAGCGGCAACCGCACCGGCAGCATGGGCGGCGGCATCCGCCTCACCATGGGCTCCGCCGGCACCTTCGAACGGTGCGTGATCAAGAACAACGTCTCGCGGGGCCTGGAGGCCGCCCCGCCGCCGGGACAGCCGCGCCGGGCGCACCCGGGCGGCGGCGGGATCTCCGCCCGCAACGCCGACCTCACCCTCACCGGCACCCGGATCACCGGCAACACCACCGCCGACCGGCCCGGCGGCGGGATCGTGCACTACGCCGACACCGAGGGGAACATGGGCGGGGTCCCGGACATGTGGACGGCGATCCTGCGGGAGGTCTTCGGCGTCACCAAGGTCACCGTGCGGATGGACGCGGCCGGCGAGATCAGTGGCAACCGCGCGGGTTACGACGAGCACGGCGCGCCGCTGCCGCGGCCGAGGTTCGCGAAGGGCGGCGGGGTGTTCGTGCTCCAGGCCACCTTCCCGGACGCGCCGCGCGTGGACGTCACGCTGGCCGCCGTACACAGGACCGTGCACGGCAACACGGCCCTGACCAGGCGCTATCCCTCGGCCGTCCAGCCCGGTGCCGTGATCCCGACGGCGAACGAGACCTGCGTGCAGGATCTCCTGAACCACCGGGAATGGACGGAGGCCGGCGACGCCCCGCTGCTGCGGGGCGGCACCGACCTCCGGTTCACGCCGTGAGATTCACGCCGAGAGGTTCAGGGCATGAGGATCATTCGACGGTCTCGCCGGACATGGCGGCCGCGAGGCGCAGATGCGGCGCGGCCTCGTCCGGGCGGCCCTGCCGCTCCAGGGTGCGGCCGAGCATCAGGCGGGCGTAGTGCTCGACCGGGTCGCGCTCCAGGACCGCGCGGAGCTCCCCCTCGGCCTTCGAGAGCTGCGCCGAGTGGTAGTACGCCCGGGCGAGCAGCAGCCGCTGGGCCGTCTGGTCCGGGTGCTCGGCGACCAGACCGCGCAGGATCCGCGCCGCCGTCAGGTACTCCTTGGCCTCGAAGAACAGCTGCGCGCGGCTCCAGCGGTCGGCCGGCGTGCCGAACTCGTAGTACGTCTCGTCGCTCACTGCTCACTCTCTCCCTGGTGGTGCCTGTGCTGTGCTGCTGCCGGGGCTCTGACGAGGGCGACAACACGGCAAGGTCATTGAACATTCCACCGATATTCGCCGGGTGGGTCCGCCACCCTCGGCCGCCTCACGGGAATAGGTTGAGCGCCATGAGCAATCTCGACCGCCAGGCCACCCTCCAGGTCTGCGGTGGCCGGGGCTTCGTCGTCGCCGAACCGGTGCGCGAGCTCCTCAGCCCCCGCCACGTCCAGCTCGGCGAATCGACCGAGGTCCGCCGACTGCTCCCCAACCTGGGCCGCCGTATGGTCGGCGCCTGGGCCTTCGTGGACCACTACGGCCCCGACGACATCGCCGACGAACCCGGCATGCAGGTCCCGCCCCACCCCCACATGGGCCTGCAGACCGTCAGCTGGCTCCACGAGGGCGAGGTGCTGCACCGCGACTCCACCGGCAGCCTGCAGACCGTCCGCCCCCGCGAGCTGGGTCTGATGACCTCGGGCCGGGCCATCTCCCACTCGGAGGAGAGCCCCAAATCCCACCCCCGTTACCTCCACGGTGCCCAGTTGTGGGTCGCGCTGCCCGACGCCCACCGGCACGTCGAACCCCACTTCCAGCACCACGCCGTACTGCCGCAGGTCACCGCCCCCGGCCTGACCGCGACCGTCATCCTCGGCACACTCGACGGCGCGGCCTCCCCGGGCACCACCTACAGCCCCCTGGTCGGCGCGGATCTCGCCCTCACCGCCGGCACCGAGACCCGCCTCCCGCTCGACCCGGACTTCGAGTACGCGGTCCTCGCCATGTCCGGCGAGGCCCACGTGGACGACGTCCCCGTACTCCCCGGCTCGATGCTCTACCTCGGCTGCGGCCGCACCGAACTCCCGCTGCGCGCCGTCTCCGACGCCGGCCTGATGCTCCTCGGCGGCGAGCCGTTCGAGGAGGAGATCGTCATGTGGTGGAACTTCGTCGGCCGATCCGGTGACGAGATCGTACAGGCACGAAACGACTGGGAGAAGGGCTCGCGGTTCGGCGAGGTGCACGGCTACGACGGCACCCGCCTGGCCGCCCCGGAACTGCCCGCCACCCCGCTGAAGCCGCGTGGACGAGTGCGCTGACCTGGGGAAACCTATGTTCGGGCTGGCCGTGCTCTCGCTGGCGGCTGCCGTGCTGGGACCCCCGATCCGCGTGATGCCCTGGCCTCGGGGCTCGGGGGTCTGCTCGGCTCGAGAGGGGGCGACCGAGTCTCGTGTTCAAGCTTGTGCGTCAACGTTCAATCGGATCGATGCTGACCTTTTGCTGACTTTTCTGACTGGTGGTCAGATGATGGGGCGGTCACCGTTCACCGCCCAGATGCCGAGGACAGAACAACGGCGGCACCTGTCGCCACGTGCAGCCCGACGTGGCGACGAACACGATCGCGGCGAGACACTTACGATCCCCCGCCCGCCGACGACCACCTCCCTGCGGCGGCACCACCACCGTCTCGGGCACCACACGCCGGAACGAAGGGGGCAGCGCAACCTCCGCCTTCACCTCCCTCGCTCCATCCGGGCCATGGTTGCTGGCGGTCACGGGCTGGTCCCCGGCCCGCTCCTGCGGCCCTCGGCCCACACCATCCGGCACTGCCTGGCCGCCGCCACCTGCCACCGGCCGATCCCACCCATCACAAGGCCACGACCGACGGCAGGCAGACCCTCGCTGGATACATCGTCGCCGAGACGCTGTTCGCGCCGACCGCCACCAAGGTGCCTGCCGCGCCGCTGTGGTACGGCACCGTGCGCGCCGCGAAGGTCCCCGGCGGCTTCAACCTGACCGACGCCACCGCCACCACCGCCGATGGTGAGCATGCCGGCCGGGGCGGAGGCCGGGACCATGGCGAGAGCCACGCCGCTGCCAGGTCCGAGGCGATCAGCTGAGGGCGCTTCGAGTGCCGGTCCGACAGGGCACCGGCCCACAGCGCCAGCGCGCTCGGCAGCTGACCGAGAAAGAGGCTCGGAGCGGACGGCGTTCGCGACCAGGCTTGCGATGTCGGGCTGCTCGTCGTTTCGGCGGAGGCCAAGCCGATCACCCTCGTTGGTCGCATCCGATCCGTGAGGCTCAACGACACCAGTGGAATGTCGAGCACCTGCATTTCGGACAGGCTTCGAACCTTGCGATAGGTGTGGGGCTACGGCTCCCGTGGTACGCAGGAGGCCGGGCGCGACCGTCGTCGCCTCCGTGACCTTGCCCGTCACCGGATCGACTGAGACAGAAGGATCGTGCGGGCCCTTGCGAGATCCGCTGGCGTGTCGACTGCTACCCCTTCGTCCTCGACCGAGAGCATCTGCACGCGGTGGCCGTGTTCGACGAAGCGCAGCATCTCCACGCCTTCCGTTCGCTCCAGCGGTCCCTGCGGAGTGTGCCGGAACAAGCTGAGGCCTGTTCGGGTGAAGCCGTAGAGGCCGAGCTGCCGCAGGTACCGCGGCCGATCCCCTCGTGGGTAGGGGATCGGTTGCCGGGAGAACATCAGAGCGTTGCGCTGGGCATCGACCACGACCTTGACGACATTGTGGTCCAGGACGGCGCCCACGTCGTTTGACTCGGTGTAGGCGTTGACCGCGACTGTTCCGGGGGCCATGTGCTCCAGGGCTTCGGATATGGCATCGATAGCGGCGGGCGAGATGAACGGCTCGTCGCCCTGGACATTGATGTAGGCGTCGGCCGGCAGGCGATGCGCGCACTCGGCGACACGGTCCGTTCCGGTGAGGTGTTTCCCGGTGCGCATGCACTCGATGCCGAGTTCGTGGCACGCCTCCATGATGCGCTCGTCGTCTGTGGCAACCACCACGCCGTCGAGACGCTTGGCTTTCAAACAGCGTTGGTGGACGTGCCAGAGCAGCGGCTTGTTCCCGAGCTGAGCCAGGGGTTTGCCGGGAAACCGGGAGGCGCCCCAGCGGCAGGGGATGACGGCTATGTGTCGACGTGCGGGGGTGCGCGGTGAAGCGGTGGCAGCCACGGCGTGCTCCTGTCGGTGAGTGGCGAGCGTGGGTGCGAAGTCGTGGGCAGCCTGCTATGCCGCGTGGCCGTACGCGGCGGACTCTGCGGCCAGCGCCTGCATGTGTGCTCGCATGCCATTGTGGAGGTCGACCTGGGGCTGCCAGCCGAGGACCTCGTGGGCGCGGCCGGGGTTGGCGCGGGTTGTGAGGACGTCGCCGCTGCGCGGGTTCTCCTGGTGAACCTGGATCTCGCGCCCGGCAAGGCTGTTCGCGATGTTGATCACTTCGAGCAGGGAGGCGCTCGAACCGCCCCCGACGTTGATCACCCCGCTGGCCGTTGGGATGGTGGCCGCGGCGATGGTGGCCGCCACGGCGTCGTCGACGTAGGTGAAGTCCCGGCGCTGGTGCCCGTCCCCGTATAGCCGCAGCGGCTGGCCGGTCAGGGCGGCCGTGAGCGCCCGGTGCGTGAACATGTCGGGGCGCTGCCGGGGGCCGTAGACGGTGAAGTACCGCAGGGCGACGACGCTGGTGGGGCAGTGGGCCTGTGTGGAGTGCGCGAGGCAGAGCTGCTCCTCGGCGAGTTTGGTGACCGCGTACGGGGATGCCGGTTGAGGCCGGTCGGTCTCGATGCTCGCACCGCCGTCGGTGGGGCCGTAGACGCTGGAGGAGGAGGCCACCACGAGTCGGGGGACGCCCATACGGGTGGTGGCGTCCATGACGCGGTGGGTGGCGAAGACGTTGGAGGCGACGTACTCGCTGAACTTCGGTCCCCAGGAGGGGCGTACTCCCGGGATGCCGGCGAGGTGGAAGACGGCGTTCGCGTCGACGAGAAGCGGCTCGATCGCGCAGCTGAGGAGGTCGGCGGTGACGTGCATGTACCCCGGGAGCCCCTTCAGGATGGCGAGGTTGGCTGCGGCCGTGGGGTCGGTGGCCGGGTCGCGTCGGTCGACTCCGACGACGATGGTGCCGGCCTGGACGAGGGCGTGCACGAGGTGGGAGCCGATGAAGCCGGCGGCGCCGGTCACGACCGCCCGGCGGGGGACAGCGGTGGTCAAGTGGGATGGGAGCTGCGACACGGAGATCTCCAGGGTTCCGGGGGAGGGGCGGATTAGGTGAGGCGGGTCATAACGGTGCGGCCGTGGGTGCTGAGGGCGAGGTCGTCCTGCTCGTGCCCGCGGACGAGCGCGGTGACGGCCTCGATCGCGCCGAAGGACTCCAACAGCCGCTGCTCGGTGTGGTTCAGCGGCTGTCCGTATCCGGCGAAGAACGCAGTCCGGAGGTTCGGGGCGGCCTGCCAGCGGCGGAACTCGAGCCGGGTGAAGTCGCGGATGCGGGCGTCGCGGCGCATGTGCTCGAAGTCGCACAGTCCGAAGGCGCCCCCGAGGAGCCAGTTCCGCGGCTGGTAGTCGAGGTGGCACACGGCGCTGTCCATGAGCGTGTTCGCCAGGACATCCGCGTGGTGGCTCAGTCGGTCGCATTCGATCGTGGAGATGAGGTCGGCCTGGTCCGCGCGGCCGATCCAGTCGCGCAGTCGCTGGGCGAGTTCCGTGCCGACGGCGCCGGTACGCGGCACCGTAGTGGAGCGGTGCAGCTTGCTCAGCACGCGTCCGGCCTCGTAGTGGGCCTGCTCCTCCTCGGGTGACCCCGGTGTGACCGTGTCTGCTCGTACGCCGGGGACAGCGGTGAGCAGCAGGGTGCACGTCCGGTCCTGGCGGCCCACCACGCGGGGGACGTGGCCGCTCAGGTTGGGTGCCCAGGCGAGATAGGCGTGCAGCTCGCGGGTGTACCGGTCGCGGTCGCTGTGCTGCTTGGCGAAGAACTCGTCGCCGTCGGCGTTGACCAGGCGCAGGACGCGGGGCGGGAGCGTCGGATCGTGCACGACACGGACTGCTCCGAGCGCGCCTCGGGCCAGCTTCACGCGCGGATCGTCGTAGATCGTGATCACGAGGCGGCCTCCTGCGATAAGGCGACCAGGTGCTCGGTGTCGTTGTGGCGGTCGAGCATCCACCTTCTCTGTCCGAGGCGGTTGAGGTGGTGCTGCCAGCGGGTGATGGACCCGTGGGACACCGTGAATCCGGCCGAAGAGCCCGGCGGGATCCCCAGGAGCAGGGTGTGCGCGGCGATCACGGTCTCGCCGTGCGCGGCGAACAGGACGCGCTCGCCTTCGTGCCGGTCGATGAGTTCCTGCAGGAAGCGCCCGGCCCGCTCCAGATAGCCGTTCCAGGTGTCGGATCCAGCCGCCCAGGGCCTGTCCGGGTGGGCATGCGGCCCGCCATCGGCGGCGGTCTTCACCTCGGTCCAGAGCAGGCCATCGGCGGCGCCATGGACGGGGCCGTCGAGACGGTCGTCCGTGGACATGGGGAGTCGGAGGGCCTGGCTGATGATCTCGGCGGTCTGGCGCAGGCGGATGCGGGGGCCGGCGTACAGCGCGTCGAAGGGCTTGTCGCGGTGCTCGGCGGCCAGTCGGAACGCGACCCGTTCGACCTGGTCGTATCCGCGGTTGGTCAGCCCGGTGCAAGTGCGAGGGCCGCCGACCAGGCCGTCGACGTTGCACTGGGCCTCGCCGTGGCGGACGAAGACGAGTTCGGTGGTGATCATGCGGAACCTCGGGGGCAGGACTGGGGCGGCCAGCTGTAGCGGTAGCCGTTGCGCCCGGCGTACGGTGCGTTCAGGACGGCGTGCAGGGTGAGGAAGTCGTCGAGCCGCTCGCGATCCGTTGCGGCGAGCCGGAGGGCGTGGCGCTCGGCAGCCTCGTTGTACGCGCGCAGGGCGGAGTCGATAGCTGGGGCTGGCAGATGCCCGTGCGTCAGGATGAGTGTCGCGATCAGCTTCGCCAGGTCGTACCCCATCGGCGCCAGCGTGAGGTCGTCCGTGTCGACCGTGTAGACGTCGCCGGCTTCGGTGATGAGGAAGTTCCGGGGGTTGCTGTCCTTGTAGAAGGCGGTCGGCCCCTGGGCGGTCTGCTCCAGCAGCGACAGCATTGCGTGGAGGGCGCCCCGGTCCGGCAGGTATCCCTGCTCGAGTCTTCTTCGCAGGGCGGTCTGGCGAGGACCGATGTAGTCGCCGAAAGCGATGCCGTCCCGGAAACGGTGCGGCGTGTTCAGAGAGGCCGGCCGGAGGTCCGTGGTCCAGGCGGCTCCGTGGGCGTCGCCCAACAGCGCGGCCAGGGCCGGCAGGTCCTCGGGCCGGGCCGGGCGGCCGTCGATCCACTCGTACGTCAGACTCGTTGGCCCGACAACCGTCAGCGTCGGCAGCCGCAGCGGCTGCGCGTGCTGGGCGAGCCAGGCGTGATGGCGGGCTGCCGACGCCACCCGCTCAGGAGCCTCGTAGCGCTTGGTGAAATACCGGGGCCTCATTTCCGTCCTCCCCGTGACTGGGCGAGCACGAAGGTGACGACGGACTTGGTGGTGAGGGGCCGGTCCGGCAGGAGCTCGTGCAGGGTCGCCGTGAGCGCGTCCGCGTTGCCGTAGAGGCCGGGGGCGAGGTCGTACTTCGGGTTGGTGGCGAGGTACTCGGCGACGTGGTCGTGGCCGTCGAAGGTGAAGCTGTGTTCCTCGTGCTCCACGGCGAGTACGTCGAGCGACACGGCGGCCAGGTCGGCGAGGTTGCCGCTGTGCGCCGAGACGTAGAGGCTCTCGTGCTGCTCGGCTCGCGGGTCGAGGCCGACGGCGGCCGCCAGCTGGTCCATCTCCCGGTAGCTGTCGAGGCCCTTCGTGACGAACACGGCCAGACCGCCGGGAGCGAGTGCCCGGCCGATCTCTGCGGCCACAGCCTGCGGGCGCGGCGAGTGGTAGAGGCAGAACGCGGCGACGACGACATCGCACGACCTGGCGGACACGGGGAGACGGTGGAAGTCGCCCTGGTGGAAGATCACCGAGAGGCCGTGCAGTTGCCGGGCTCGCAGGCGAGCTTGCTCAAGCAGGGCCGGCGCGGCGTCGAGGCCGATGACGCGCCGGGGGCGGAGTTCCTTGGCGAGGGTCAGACTGCTCGTTCCGCGACCGCAGCCGAGGTCCAGGACCAATCCGAGGTGATCCGGTCGCTCGTGGTGGTCGCGGACCAGCGCGACGATGGTGTCCGGTACAGGGCGCCCGGAGGTCTTCGCCCGCATCAGCGCGCTGGACCGGCCGGCCAGCCGAGAGGCGTGCCCGTACAGATCTGCCTGCCGAGCTGGGTCCAGGAAGGGGTTGACGCCGCTCATGCCGCACCCTCCCCTTGGGGGAGCGGAGAGCTCAGCGGTGCTCGGCGGCGGCGACCTTCCGCAGCCAGCGGCGCGTCTGACGCCGGCTGGACAGCAGCACCACGTCGGCACGGCCCGAGGCGAACTCGCCGATCTTGGCCATGACCCGCGGGCGCATCTTGCGGCGGTACGTCGCCACGTACTTGATCACGCCCCAGTGGATGCGGTTGTGCACCCCGTTGCCCTTGTGTCCGGCCCCGTGCCGGATCTGGCGGGAGAAGATCCCGTACAGCGCGGACACGGTCGAGACGTCCATCAGGACCACCGTGTCGCAGGCTTCGAGCCGGATCTGCAACGTGGAGTTGTAGTTCCCGTCGATCACCCACCTCGGCTGCGCGACCTGGTCCCGCTGCAGGTCGGCGAACTTCTCCATGGGCAGTGCGTTCCACTCGTCGTCGTAGAACGCGGCGTCCAGGTGCGTCACCGGGGCGTCGAGAATCCTGCCCAGCTCGCGAGCCAGGTACGACTTGCCGCTGCCTCCGCAGCCGACGATGGCGACCTTCTTCATGGTGCTCCAGCGTAGAGGTGCTCGGGTGCCCGGTCGGACTGGCCGCCTGGGCACGTTCGGATGATCCAGACGCGGTGGCCTGGCTGCTCAGCTGCATCAGGCCGCTCCGCGTTCCAGCGCGACGACGGGCCCGACGGCCGTGTCCAAGACCGCTTCCAGCGCATCGACCTGTCGGCTCAGACGGAACAGGTCCAGGCGGTCCAGGCAGGCCGCGATCAGGTCCGCGTGCTGCTGGGTGCCGGCGATCCGCTGGAGGTGATTCAGCCGCTCGATCACCTCGACACCGGAACGGACGATCAGCTCCTCGGGCACGAAGCGGTCGGCGTGCGCGATGTCAGCAGGGGCTAGCGGGAGGCAGCCAGCGAGCACGGCCTCGAAGATCCGCTGCGTCATCTGCCCGACGGCGGCGTACCGCTCCGGCAGCATGAGCACGGTCGCCAGCGACCTGCCGTACACGCCCTGGACCGCCTCGAAGGGGAGCCTGCCGAGGAACCGGACATGCGGCCAGCGGCCGGTCCTGGTCCATTTGCCTCCGACCAGGTGGTCGAAGCGTGCGGCGGCCGGTGCGAAGAAGCGGTCGAAGTGCTCGTCGCGGTCGTACTGGTTGCCGAGGTACCCGAGGACGAGATCCCGGGGCCGCTTGGCGAGCCCGACCGGATCCGCCTCGGCGAGCAGGCGGTCGTCGACGGGGAAGAGCAGGCGGTGCGCCCCGGATGTCGGTTTGAGAGCGGCCTCGCAGACAGTGGCCTGGGGAACGCGCCGCCACACGCTCTCCGCCCGGAGCTTGCGGTCCTTGTCCCAGATCACGGTCGGCGTCTTCCTGCGCACGGTGTACCGGGTGATCAGTTCGGCCTGGCGGTGAAGGTCGCACGTGTGGCCTTCGGTACCGCATGGGGTGGTGTTGCGTCCCTCGATCGCCCAGCGCCACTCCAGGAACAGGACGTCGATGTCCGGGCTGCCGCTGTGGAAGGTGTAGGAGTTGCCCAGGTCGTCGCCGGCCTCGATCAGGTCGCGGTTGGCCTGGAGGAAGACGATCTCGTGGCCGCGGTCGACGAGAGCGTCGATCAAGGGGCGGCGGTGGCTGCGCCCCCCGTCCGGGGTGTCTGTGATCCCGTTGCCGAGGAAGCCCCAGAAGCTGTATCCGATCTTCATTTGGTGATCCACCGCCCTTCCAGCAGGAGGGCGTCGAGCCCCGAGTTGGCCAGGCAGTCGAGCGCCATCTCGGGTGTTCCGCAGATCGGCTTGCCCTTGACGTTGAGCGAGGTGTTGATCAGCACCGGTACGCCCGTGCGCCGGGCGAAGGCGCTGAAGACCTCGTGCATGAACGGGTTCTGCGAGCGCGTGACGGTCTGCAGGCGGGAGGTGCCGTTCGCGTGCACGATGGCCGGCACCAGCTCGCGCGCCTTGTCGGTGACTCCGGACGCCATCGACATGTATGGCGCCTCCTGGCCCAGAGTGAAGAACTCCGAAGCCCGCTCGGCCAGCACCATGGGGGCGAAGGGACGGAACGGTTCCCGGAACTTCACCGTGGCGTTCAGCCGCTCGATGACACCTGGCTCCCGAGGGGAGGCGAGGATCGAGCGGTTGCCGAGGGCACGGGGGCCAGCCTCGACCCGTCCTTGGAAGAGACCGACGATCAGACCGTTGGC
Source organism: Streptomyces sp. NPDC048623 (assembly GCF_040650755.1). Classification (NCBI taxonomy): domain Bacteria; kingdom Bacillati; phylum Actinomycetota; class Actinomycetes; order Kitasatosporales; family Streptomycetaceae; genus Streptomyces; species Streptomyces sp. NPDC048623. The sequence continues at coordinate 13,296 of NZ_JBEZHV010000003.1, read as the reverse complement.
GAGCTGCTCGGCGAGGAACTCGGCGGCCTCGCTGCCCAGCGCCTTCTCCTGGAGGCCGGGCCACGAGGTGAGGTCGAGCGCCGTTCCCTCGAAGGACGGGCCGAGGTAGCAGGCCCGGGTGACGCCGGACAGGGGCTGTCGGGCGTGGCCATCGTGGTGTACGGCGATGGCGGCGCCGATCGCGGTGCCGGCGTCGCCGGGGGCGGGCGGCACGAAGACCTCGTCGAACACGCCGGCCTCGATGATGCGGCCGATGCTCACGCAGTTGGTGGCGACGCCGCCTCCGACGCACAGGCGGCGGGAGCCGGTGACGGTCCGCGCTCGGCGGGCCAGGTGCAGCATCACCTGCTCGGTGCGCTCCTGGAGGGCCGCGGCCAGATCCCGGTGCACGTCGCGCAACGGTTCGCTCGGGTGGCGTTCGGGGCACGTCTCGTCGATGAAACGTCGGGTCGTCCTCGGGTAGCCCGAAGTCAGCACCCGCGGGGGGAAGTAGAGAGGGTTGACGGCGAAGCCCGTGGGGGTGAGGCGGACGGCCCGGGTGAACAGTGCCCGGAATCGCTTGGGGTCGCCGAGCGCGGCGAGCGCCATCACGGTGCCCTCCTCGTCACCGCGACGCCATCCCAGGTGCTCGGTCACCGCGCCGTACACGTACCCGAGCGAGGCGGGATCGTTGATCGCCTCCAGGGTGCGGGTGCGTGGACGAAGCGTGTCGTGGCCGCGGGCGATGGTCGTGGTCTGCCTCTCGCCGAGGCTGTCGACGACGAGCACAGCGGACTCGTTCCACCCGGAGGCAGCGAAGGCGGCCAGCTGGTGCGCCCGGTGGTGCAGGACGGGGGTGACGCGTGCGGCGGGGAACCGTCGGCTGATGTCGCGGACCCGGATCTGGGTGCGCATCGCCACCTTGGCGAAGCCACGGGCTCGCGACACCGCCCGGTCACGCGTGCTCGGTGACAAAGCCAGACGCAGCGCGGCCGGGGATTCGAGCAGGTAGCGGGCGGGCCGGAAGTTGTAGGCCACGGCATCGACGTCGGTGGCGGACAGCCCGGCCTCGCCGAGCAGCCACTCGACGGCATGGCTCGGGTAGTCCTTGGTGTGCTTCTTCTGGGACAGCCGCTCCTCCTCGACGAAGCCCACGAGCTGCCCGTCGACGAGCAGCGCGGCGGCGGAGTCGTGGGTGTACGAGCACAGACCGAGAATGATCGAGGGCGCCTGGTCCACGGCCGCCGTCACCGCGCACCGGCCGAGGCGTGCCCCGAAGAGGTCGTGGAGCGACGGCTCAGCTCGTCGTACCAGGCGGTCATGGCCTGGCCGAGCGGCCCGTCGATCTTGCCAGCCAGCCCCGTCGCCTGCGTCCGTCGGCCGCCCTTCCAGAGCTGGTAGCTGCGCAGGGTCTCGGACATGGTGTCCCAGCCGGCGTGCCCGGTCACGTCTCGCCCCCTGACCTGATGGAGGAGGGCGTCGAATCCCTCCCACGGTGTGGTGAGGTCCGGCATGTCGGAGCTCACGACGATCGAGGTCAACTCCTCCGCCTGGGCGAGGTGGTTCTCGTAGATGTGCAGGGAACCGACGTGGTGGTGGAAGTCGCCCAGCTCGGCGCCGATCCAGCCGGCCACCAGCTCGTGCAGGACCGTGTAGAAGAACAGGTCGTACGGCATGCCGATCCATACGTCCTGGCCGCGCATCGTCGTCGACATGTGCAGGCGGCCGTCACGCAGGTAGAAGCGGAAGCCGAGCGTGCAGGGCACGTCCTTGTGCCCGGCGGCGTCCCGGGCCGGGTCGTAGAGCTGGATCAGGGCCCGGCGGGAGTCCGGGTCCTCCTTGAGGATCTCCACGACGCGGGCCAGCTGGTCCACCGTGCCCGTCCACTTCCGCATCCGCGGGCCATAGGCGCCGCGCAGGACTCCGTCGTCGGCGTACTGCCGGAGCTTCGCGTTGTAGTCGAAGATCCACGGCTCGTCCGAGCCGGAGAGGATCCACACGGTCTCGGCCACCGCGAACGCGGGATTCAGGATCCTGGACGGCGGCGCGTACAGCAGGCGGGCCCGCGGACGGGTCAGCCGCATGTGGACGTCGAGGACCTCACGAGTCGCCATGCCGCGCGGGCTGACGCTCTCGCCGGACTTGGCCAGGGCGACGGCACCGACGAAGAGCTCGGCGATGCTGTCGGCGGTCAGGGATGTCATCGGGCGGAGACTCCTTCGTTTCCGAGGTGTTCGAGCTGATGGCCGGAGGCGCGGCTGACGATGAGTTGCGCGACCAGGGCGGCGCTGTCGCCGCCCCAGCGGCACACCGCGTCCGCCGAGCCGGGTTCGGCAGTCGCGGGCGGCTTGTTGGGTGCGGAGAGCGCGTCGGCGACGTCCCCGGCGGTGGTGCAGCGTCGCGCGAGGCCGTGAGCGGCGAGCCCCAGCGTGCGTTCGTCGGCGGTGCCGATCTCCAGGACCGGCACGCCCAACAGGGCGGCCTCGATGCCGCACGTCGAATAGGCGCTCGCCACGACGTCGGCGCCGGCGAGACAACCCCGCGCCCCTACCTGCGGATCGGCGACGGCCACGAGCGGCCCTCCGTCCCGCTGCAACAGCGAGGCGAACACCTCCGGGCTCTGTGCCGGGTGCGGGGCGATGACCAGTCCCCATTCGCCCTCGGCCTTCCACATCCCGTCCAGGAGGGGGTCGGCGTGGGCCTTGAGCCGGTCGGGACCGAAGGGCTGGCAGGCCCAGACCATGATCCGGTCCGGGCCCCGCCCGGATCCGGGGACCAGCAGCTTCTCGAGGTACTGCCTCTGGGCTTCCCGCCCGAGGCCGGCGAGAACGTCGAAGCGGGGCTGCCCCAGCACGTGGACCTCGGCGTCCGGGTGCCGCGCCCACGCCTTGGCGAGCGGAGCATCGCGATCGCCCATGACGACGATGTCCCGGCTGTGCAGCGCGGGCCACGCGGCCGATTCCGCAGTCCAGGCCCCGTGCTGCACATGGACCGTGTTCACGCCATTGAGATCGGCCAGGTGGACGGCGAGCGCGCCGACGGGGCTGGTGTCGTTGCTGACGAGCAGCGTGTGCGGGCGAGACGCCTGCAGGACGCCACGCAGCCACGTCTCCAGACGAACCACGGAGCGCCACGAGGGCTGGGTGCATCCACCGCTGGTCTCCAGCAGGACGGCCAGGAGACGGACCAGACGCGAGAGCCGGACGACGTGCTCCCCCACCTGGACGACATACTCCTCGTCCCACAGCTGCAGGCGCTCCACGGCTCCGGACAGAGCGAAGAGGCCAGGAGGAGGCGTAACGAGCCTGATGCCCTCGACGGCTGGGGTGTCGCAGCGTTGCGCCGGGTCCGTGGCGAGATCGACGAGGAGACTCGTCCGGCCACTGCGCGCCAGGTCTTCGAGCACCGGCAGCAGAGTGGCCGCATGGCGGGACGACCACGAGAGCGCGACGACACCGGTGCGCGGCAGCGCCGACGGGGGAGGGCTCGGCACCGTGGTCTCGACGCGCACCGACTGCAGGTCGTGCAGCTGCGCCGTACGGAATGGGTTGTACAACGCGGTTGCCCCGAGCAGATACGCGATGCCGGACCACGTGACTGTGTAGGCGCGGTACTCCCGGGAACTGCTCTCGCGAAGCCCGACGAGTCCCTCGTGCGGAGCGATCTTCAGCGGGCCGGGCGTCTCCCTGAATGGCTCCCAGGCGCTGAGAGCCATCAGCTTGCGTACGACGTGCGCCACCAGGCGACGGACCGGTACGTGCTGCACGTACAGCCACCCGGCCCCGCCCGGCGTCGTCCTGAGAGAGGCCCCGTACCACTGCAGTGCGTCCATGACGCGCTCGACGAGCTCTTCCTGCTCCTCAGCGTCCAGAGGCAGAGCCTCCAGCTCGCTCGCGGTGATCCGGTCGGACGCCATAGTCGCGAACGAGCCTTCACCGACCAGTGCCCACGCGGGCTGTCCGTCGACGTCGGTCCGCGCCAGACCGTGAACATGGCGAGAGGGCGTGGTCACAACAGACTCCCTTCGAGGAAGGGGCCCGGGGAAAGGAGCCTCAGCAGGTCCTTCGGGGACTCGGCGACCACGGGGGAGGGGGAACCCGGGCATCCGTATCCCCAGCCGGCGTGAACGTACGGGACTCCGGCGCGGCGGGCGGCTTCCTGGTCGACCGCCATGTCGCCCACGTACACGGTGTCGGCGGGATCGACACCCAGGTCGGTCAGGGCGAGGAGGACCGGGTCCGGAGCGGGCTTGCCGCGACCACCCCCGTTCGGCGTGCGCACCGTGGAGAACGGGCAGCCGAGGTTGGTCAGGAGGGGGGCCGCCCGCTCCAAGGGCTTGGACGTGACGATGCCGAGGAGCCAGCCGGCGGCGACGAAGGCGTGCAGGACCTCCACGGCGCCGTCGAACTTGCGGGCGAGGTGGGACGCCTCGATCGACGCCGCTTCGTACGCGCGGTGGAGCCGCTCGGACTCGGTGAGTCCGAGCCGTTCCATGATGTTGGCAAAAGGTCGGCCGAGGTGGCGCTCGTACTCCTCGAAAGGTACGTCGAGACCGTGCTCGGTCAGGACTTGATGCCATGCGCGCTCCATGATCGGGCGGGTGTCGAGGAGTACGCCGTCGAGGTCGAGGAGTAGCGCCTTCGGATGTAAAGGCGAGGGCGGGAGCAGGGCGGACATGAGGTATCTCCGGTGAACGGGATCAGGGGGCGATGGAGCTCTCGGGACGTTGCACGAAGGCGATGACCCGCTTGCCGCTTCCGTCCTGCTTGGGACATGCGGTCCAGGCGTCGGCCAGGGCGGATACGAGGAGCAGGCCGCGTCCGCCGGTCGCGTAGGGGGAGGCGATCCGTGGGACGGGGGGCTCGGGGGAGTTGTCCTCTACTTCGATCCCCACGACGTCCGCCTGGAGGGCGAGCGTCAGCGTGATCTCCTCAAGGTTCCTGTCCGCCGCACTCGGCCAGTTGTCAGGTTCGGCAGGCCGGCGACCGTGCTGTTCGGCATTCGTCGTGAGCTCGCTGACGATCAGCACGGTTTCGTCCAGGAGGTCTTCGACTCCCCAGGCAATCAGGGCCGCGCGGGTGAAGGACCGGGCGCGACTCGGCGCCAGCTCGTCCCCGGGCAGTGTGAGGCTCGTCCGATGCTCGGGGGCGTCGATCGTGCTGCCCAGGTTTCCGATTCGTTCCATGATCGCCTTCTCACAGGTCGTACCTCAGCCCTTGAGGGAAGCGCCCGGTTGTCGCGTCGCAGCGCGCGAACCGGCCGCCCGCTTTTCCGCAATGAGCGAATGAGGGCCTTGGCATGCGTCGTTCGGATACGGTGTGATCAGCTCGTACCGACGATGAAAACGGCCGGGCGGCCTCGCCGGGAGACTTCGCATGGGGCCCCGTGCGCTGGCCCCTCTGGCCCCATCCAGCTGGAGGCGGAGCCGTCGGAAGTACCCGCAAGGCGGGCAGGAGTTCACGAGGGGGAGGCATGGGGCAGCAGCCGAGCGAGCTGACGCCGGACGCCGGCCCGTGGCACCGATGGGGCTACGAATTACGCCAGTTCCGGGAAGCCCGCGGACTGTCGCAGCAGGCACTCGCCCGCAAGGCACTGGTCGACCGCTCCCATCTGGGGCGGTTTGAACGTGCCGAACGCCCCGTCCCCCGCCATGCCGCAGTTGCGCTCGACGAGGCTCTCGACGCTGCCGGGGCGTTGGTCCGTCTCTGGGACTGGGCCGAGGGCGCACAGCCCCAGGTGCGTCCCGCCCCCGTGTCCAGAACCGTGACACAAGTCCATGGGGCCAATGCGCGGAGCCATGGGGCCAGCGCCCCAGAGGCCCTGGCCTTCGGGGCGTTCGGGCAGGCAGGCTCGGTCGACGACGACACGGACACGGTCGTCGTCCCTGCCCGCATCCACGGAAGGATCCTCTTCGTGCCCGTTCCTCGTCGTGTCGTTCTCGCTTCCGGGCTCGCCGGCCTTGCCGCGACCGCGCTCCCGGCTCCGACAGTGGCGACCGCGGTCGAGGTCGCCGACATGGGATCCCCCGTCGAGCACTTCGCACGCCTTCGCCGCGTGATGATCCAGACCGACAACCTCATGGGCCCCCGGCACGTGCTGCCCGCGCTGGAGCAGCAGCTTGTCGCGCTTTCCGCGCGGCGTCGGGCAGCCCGTGGTGCTGACGCGGCCGACCTTCTGGCCCTGGAGACGCGGTACGAGGAGCTGGCCGGCTGGTTCGCCCAGGACATCGGTGACGATCGCGCTGCATACGGCCATACGGCGAAGGCGCTCGACGCCTCCCATGTCACCGGCGACACCGATCTCACCGCGTACATCCTCGCGCGCAAGGCCCAGCTCGCTGTTGATACCGGCCATCCCGCCGACGGCCTGGGCCTCGCCGCTGCCGCCCGGCGCACAGCCCGGCCGGGCAGTCGGCTCGAAGTCATCGCAGTCCTCCACGAGGCGCACGCGCACGCGGTACTCGGTGAAGGCACCGAAGCTCACCGCGCATACGAGACCGCCCTCACCCTGCTGGGCCGTGCGGACGTCGACGGAGTCTGGGGCTCGTGGCTCGATGAGGCGTATATCAGGACTGCCCGTGCCCGTTCCCTTGCCGCACTGGGGGATTACGAGCGGGCCGCCGTTGGCTTCGACAGCGCGATCGCGGCGCTGCCGGCGATGTATCGGCGCGATCGAGGGGTCTACCTGGCCCGGGCAGCGCGTGCCCACGCGGGCACCGGAAACATGACGCTGGCAGCCAGGATCGGTACGCAGGCTGTTGGGATCGCGGCCGAAACCGGGTCCGCCCGGATCATCGGTCAGCTGGGTCGGCTCGACCTGGTGCTTGCCCCTGCGGCGGGTGACGAAGGCGTTGCCGAGTTCCGGGCCGCGCTCGACCGCATCGTGCTACACCCTGCTTGATCTGCTCACCCATGGAGTTCTCCGTGTCTCGCCCTTACGTCCTTCTGTCCGCTGCGGTCTCCATCGACGGCTTCCTCGACACCCGCCCCGGTGAAGACCGGCTCATGCTGTCCAACCCGGAAGACTTCGACCGCGTCGACTCCGTCCGCGCCTCCGTTGACGCGATCCTCGTCGGCGCCGGCACCCTCCGCGCCGACAACCCCCGCCTCCTCGTGAACTCCGAGGAGCGCCGCGCGGCCCGGGTCGCCGCCGGCCGGCCGGAGTACCCGTTGAAGGTCACGATCACCGGCACCGGGGACCTGGACCCGAATTGGAAGTTCTGGCATCACGGAGGAGAGAAGCTCGTGCTTGCCGTCGGCCAGGAAGCCGGTGGGAAGGCGCGGGCGGCGCTCGGTGACCTGGCCGAGATCGTCGTCGTCCCCACCGAGCACACCTGGCCTGTCGCGCTGGATGTACTCGGTGGGTCCCACGGGATCCACCGCCTCATGGTCGAGGGCGGCGGCACCATCCACACCCAACTGCTCGAGCAAGCGCTCGCCGATGAGCTCCACCTCGTGATCGCCCCGCTCCTCGTCGGCCAGTCCGACGCCGTAAGGATGCTCGGCCCCGGGCACTATCTGGGCGGCCCCACTGCCCGCCTCCGGCTCCTGGAGACCCGCCAGATCGGCGACGTGGTACTTCTGAGGTACGCACCCAAGGACATCTCGACGGAGCCCCAATGAGCAACACCCCCTTCTCCGCCGGCGCCCCGGGCCCCGGCCGCGCACCCAACGCCGCGGACCGGGCCTGGCTCGCCCTTGCCTGCGAACTCGCGGCTCTTTGCCCGCCCTCGACGACCGCCTTCAGCGTGGGCGCGGTCATCGTCGCCGCCGACGGGACCGAACTGACCCGCGGCTACTCCCGCGAGAACGACCCCCACGACCACGCCGAGGAAGCCGCCCTCGCCAAGCTCCCCGCCGACGATCCCCAACTCGCCACCGCCACGATCTACAGCTCCCTCGAACCCTGCGCCAAACGCGCCTCCCGGCCTCACCCGTGCGCCCAGCTCATCCGCGATGCCGGCATCCGCCGCGTCGTCACAGCCTGGCGCGAGCCCGACACCTTCGTTCCCGGCGCAGAAGGTACCGAGCTCCTGGAGGGCGCAGGCGTCACGGTCATCGAACTGCCCGAGTTCGCGGACGCCGCCAAGGTGCCCAACCGCCATCTGCTCTGAACCGAGGTGCCGAAGGCGCGGTCTGCGGCCGCCTCGCTCGTGCGGCCCGTGACGGAGCCCGTGCGGTGAGGGGTGCCAATGTTGTGGTGATCGCCTGGACGAGCGCGGTCTCAGGCCGCAGGTAAGTGCGCCGACGAGGCGCGAATGGTGTGCCGTATGTCACATGGGTTGTGTGTGCGGGTGTGCTGCGGGAGGGATTGCGCCTGCTCAGAGGTGCTCACCCGCCTTCTCGATCTTGCGTTGCGTGGCCGCCTGGGTGCGGTCCGTAAACTTTCTGGGTGCGCGCATGAGTGTTCGGGCGCCGATTTCGCTTAAGTGATCGGTGGGAGAGCAACACGCCCTCCGGCACCGGGAGTTGGTGCCCGTCCCTCGATAAGGAAGTACCCGTGACCACTGTTGTGCTGCTCTGCCCGCGCGACGCGGGAGGCCCGTGTGCGTGACGTGACCGGGCCCGACCCGGGCCGTGCCGGCGGCGTACACACGACGTTTCCGCTGCCGCTCGACTTTGAGGCATTCGTCCTCAGTCACCAGGAGTTCTTTCACCTCTACGCCGAACTCCACTGCGGTAGCCGTACGACGGCCGAGGATGTCGTGCACGAGGTCTTCCTGGAGATCCTGACCTCCTGGGAAGGCCTGCTCCAAGAGGATGAGCTGGAGCGCCGGATCCTCGCGGTGTTGCACCGGCATGTGGCCAGGCGCCTCGCCCGGGAAGGGCGTGACCCCGCGTACGTCATCAACGGTCCGATCGGCCAGAACCTGCGTGCACTGCGTGGCGAACTGGAGTTCGCCCCGAGCCGGATCGGCTTGTACGAGGCGATCTCCGAACTGCCGGTACGCCAGTACACGGTGATCGTGATGCGGTTCCTGATGGGGTACTCCACCAAGCAGGTCGCCCGGTACATGCACATCGATGAGCGCACCGTGAACCACCACTGCCGCCGGGCCAAGGAACGCCTGGGCAGGAAGCTGGGCCTGCCCACCCGTGCCGCGGCCCGGCAGAAGGAAGGCCAGTAGTGACCCGCACCATCGACGACCTCCTGGAAGATGCAGCGGTCCCCGTCGCGGGGAACCCTCGCTTCGACGTCGGCGCCGCCCTGCGCCGACTCGCCGCGGACGCCGGCCGCAGCTCGGCATCGCCGTCCACCCACCTCGTCGGCGCCGCCCGGGCGGGCCGGCAGCTTTCGACCGTGTGCCGGTGGGCGATCAACGCCCCCAGTGCCCCGGCCGACATCAGTCGCCTCGCCGACGCCCCCACCCGTGGTACCCAGGGTGAGTTCGACGAGGACGGCGCCGCCGTTTTCGCCTGCCTGCTCTTCCTCACCAGCCACCCCGAGAGCGCCCAGTTCTGGTGGCAGCTGTCGGCAGGTGCCGGAAACCGGATTGCCGCCTACTGCCTCCATCTGCACCACCTCGCCCTCGGAGAGCACCGCGAAGCCGCCCACTGGCGGCACGAGGTCACCACCGCCACCACCGAAGGCGGTGGAATCGACGAAGTCCTCCTGGACTGCCTGAGCGCGGTGGCCTCCTACGTCAGGAAGAACGGCTCCGTCGGCAGCACACCCCCCACCGGACAGCTGGAGATGGAGGTCGACCGGCTCGCCGACGACGACGGTGGCATAACCGGCCCGCCCGACCGGCGCCTGGCCGATCGGCTGCGCGAGTTCGCCAACCGCTGATCCACCGAAGCACCCGCACGTTACCCACAGCGAAGGGAGCCCTCCGGGCACCGCAGTGCCCGGAGGGCTCCCTTTCGCATCCCCGAGGAAGGGACCGACCGTGACCACCACCCCCACTTCGCCCGCCCGGCCCGGTACGCTGCGGACCCGCCGCGGTCTGTTCCGCTGGGGCCGCCGACAGCGCCGTGCCGCCGCCGGCCACTTCGTACGCGGCCTCAGCTACGGCGCCGGCATCACCGCTGCGAGCGCTGCCGGCTACTGGCTCCAGCAACTTTGGTGACTGTCCCCATGGATGCCCGTTCGCCTCGCCGGGTCCGGGTTTGTACGGCCGGGCCTCGTTCGGCCTGCTGCGAACCCGGATTCTCAGTCAGCCCTGAGCAGGCACTATGGGGCCATGGAGCCTGATCTGGAGACCCTGACCGTGAAGCTGTGGCGTGCCGATGCTGTCGTGTTGTTCGACTGGCTGATGACCACGGACCTCGATTCGGTTCCCGTGACCCACCCGGCACAGAAGCAGGCGCTGGCTGATCTTCTGTCCCGGTTCGAGTGGGCAGCCGACAGTGATGTCACCGGCTCGACCGCAGAGGAGATCGCAGCCGCCCAGGAGGCCGTCGCCAAAGACATGGGCTGGTAGCCGACCTGGCCGGCTCGCAGGCACCGGGTGCCGCACCCAGCCTTGCACTTCACGGAACTCCGGAGAGTCTTGAACTTCCCCACCCGGCGCTCGCAGGTTCCCCAGACCTGCTCACCTTGTTTCCCTGTTCATGGTGTGCTGGCCTGCGGACGATGCCGGGCGGACGAGCGGAATGCGCGGGCCTGTTGAGAGGCGATTACCGCAGAGTGAGGTCTTGCGCAGGCGGGTGAGGATTCTGCGGCCCTGCCGGTGAGTACCCGTGCTCATGCCTGAGCGGTACCCGTGGTCCACCGTGGAGATCACCAACGGACCGACCCGAGGAAGCAACCGATGCCGACTGCGTCCCACCCCCGCCGCGTCCCGCGCCTGCGCCGACTCCTTGCGCTCGCTTCGGGCAACTGGGTCGCCCGGGGCTATCTGGCGGTATTCGCCGTCTCCTTCACAGTCATGTTCCTCTTCCCGGAGAGCGCCTTCGCAGGGAGCTCTCTGCTGCTGACGGCGCCCCTCTCCTTCCTGTGCGTGTTCCTCCCTCTCGACCCCGGCGCCGAGCTCGACGGGGCTGCCGACGTGACGGCGGTCGCGGTCTTCGCCGTATGGCTCCTGCTGTGCACCCTCGTGAACGCTGCCGTGCTCGGCGCCCTCGCCGCGAGGACCGCGACCGCCACATCGGCCGGCGCGCGTGAGCCCCTCCCGGACGTCGCGGACCCGGCTGAGCGGAAGAGAGCGGAAGAGAACAGACATGACGGACCCTGCGGGCACCCGCCCGCAGAGGGTTCTGGCCTTGCTGGCGCCCGCGGTGGACAACTGGCTGGCGCGTGGATACCTCGCCGTCGTCGCGGTGGCGCTGGGCTTCTTCCTGTGCGCCGCGTTCGTGCTGCCGGATCCCGGATTCGCCGGCATCTGGCCGCTCATGGCCACGGCGCCGTTCAGCATCCTCGCGATGGCGGTGTCGTCGCCCGTTGAGTACTACTCCTCGATCGGCTGGTTGAGCCCGTTGGTCTTCTCCATCGGGGTGGCACTGTCCGGGCTGGTCAACGCCGTGCTGCTCGGCCTGCTCGCACGCAGGCTGCGGGCGCGGGAACCGCGCCCGGCCGCCTGAGCCAAGCGCCGGATCAGCCGGCCGGACCAAAGGCGTGCCGCCTGAAGAGGCGCATACCGCACCACGGAGTCCGGGGATCCACCAGCAGGGCGCGAGTGATTTCCGATCCTCATCAACCTTCCGCCTTTGCCGCGAGGTCCAGCCGTTGGTGGCAGCGGATCCTTGCCCGGTCCTGCGTGAACTTCCGCTCCCGGAGGAGGGCGCGGGGCGTTTCGTCCAGGGCGATGGTCCGCTCGCTGTCCCCTTGGGCGGGCGGCCGAGCCGGGGGCGTGCGGGTGCCGGGTCAGGCTTCCACGGCGGCGGGGGTGGTGTCCGGCGCGGCGGTGCGTGTGCCGGAGGTGGGTGTGATGGTGGTCAGGTCGCGGCCGCGGGTCTCCTTGGCGACGAGGAGGGTGATGACGGTGATGGCGCTGGCGATGGTCAGGTAGAGGGAGATCGGGGTGGAGCTGCCGTACGACTTGAGCAGCGCGACGGCGATCAGCGGTGCGGGGGCGCCGGCGGCGAGTGAGGCGAACTGGGCGCCGATGGACGCACCGGAGTAGCGCATCCGGGTGCCGAACAGTTCGGAGACGAAGGCGGCCTGCGGGCCGTACATCGCGGCGTGGAAGACCAGGCCGACGGTGACCGCGAGGAGGATCATCGGGAAGCTCTTGGTGCCGACCAGGGTGAAGAAGGGCCAGGCCCACACGCCCATGCCGATCGCGCCGAACAGGTAGACCGGCTTGCGGCCGATCCGGTCGGAGAGGGCGCCGAAGGCGGGGATGAGGGCGAACTCGATGGTGGCGGCGATGAGGACGGCGTTGAGGGCGGTCTTCTGGCTGAGCTTGAGGACGGCGACGCAGTAGGTGATGACGAAGGTGCCGATCACGTAGAAGGAGATGTTCTCGGCGATGCGTACACCCATGGCGACCAGAACGTCCCGCCAGTGGTGGCGCAGCACCGCCAGCAGCGGGGTGGACTCCTTGACGCCTTCGGCCTTGCGTGCGTCCGCCTCGGCGAGGGCCTGCTGAAAGACCGGGGACTCCTCGATCGAGAGCCGCATCCACAGGCCGGTGCCGAGCAGGGCGGCGGACAGCAGGAACGGGATGCGCCAGCCGTAGGCGAGGATCGTGTCGGCGCCCCAGACGTCGGTGAGCACGGTCAGCGCGCCGGCGGCGAGGACGAAGCCGAGGGCCGCGCCGCCCTGGGGCCAGGAGGACCAGAAGCCACGGCGCTTGGGGTTGCCGCGCTCGGAGATCAGCAGGACCGCGCCGCCCCATTCGCCGCCGAGGGCGAAGCCCTGAACGATGCGCAGCGCGGTGAGCAGGAGGGGTGCCGCGATGCCGATGGTGGAGTAGGTGGGGATGCAGCCGATGAGGGTGGTGGCGCCGCCCATCATGACGAGGCTGAGGATCAGGAGCTTCTTGCGGCCGATCCGGTCGCCGTAGTGGCCGAAGACGAGTGCGCCGATGGGGCGGGCGGCGAAGCCGATGGTGTAGGTGAGGAAGGAGAGCAGGGTGCCGGTGAGCGGGTCGGAGTCGGGGAAGAAGAGCGGGGCGAAGATGGTGGCGGAGGCGAGGGTGTAGAGGAAGAAGTCGTACCACTCGATGGTGGTGCCGATGAGGCTGGCGCCGACGACGCCGGCGAGCCGCTCGGATCTGGCGCTGCCGGTGGTGGCGGGAGTGGTGGAGTCGGACACGGGTGTCACCGTCTCGGGTCGGGGATGTGAGCGGGTGGGGGGTGGGGCCTGCCCGGAGTCCCGCGCCACCCGCGAGGAGCCTGAACGATGACGTACGCCAGCAGCGCCCGGCACCCC